>JBKHAE010000118.1:0-10288 GCA_046543065.1 Desulfobacterales bacterium
ATTTTATAAGTTACTAAAATTTTACATTTTTATTGTTTTCGTTCAGGCACTAAATTAACTTTAAGTATAGAATAAGATAATTTTGCACCATTAATTTTTGAGGAGGTAAGTAAAATGGCAGAAGGAACCAAGGAAGAGCGCAGACGGAAAGTTATCGATGTGCTCAATGAGGCAAGGGAGATGGAACTATATGCAATCAGTCAATACATGAACCAGCACTATAACCTTGACGATATGGACTATGGGGAACTGGCTAAAAACATTAAACTGATTGCCATCGATGAAATGCGCCATGCGGAAATGTTTGCCGAACGAATAAAAGAACTCGGCGGTGAACCTGTTGGCGAATTCGGGGACAAAATTCAGAAAGACCAGAAAGTCAATCAGATCTTTCCCTATGACTCCAATTTGGAAGATGACACCGTGGACAAATACAATCAGTTTTTGCTTGTATGCCGTGAAAATGGGGACAGTACCACAGTGAAACTATTCGAAGAAATAATTAATGAGGAACAGGAGCATTTGAATTATTTTGATGATATTGCCAGCCATATTAGTGAACTCGGCAATACCTACCTCGCTCGCATTGCCGGAACCTCAGCAAGCACAGGAGGATTCACTAAATCGTTTGTGAATCAACAGGGTGGTGAAGAATAATTTTGTTCTTTGCCCCCCAACTTGATTTCAAACTTCCAATAGACCGTATTTGTTTACCCATAAAAATACGCCTATGCTTTCTTATAAAACCCTTTTAATGTCAGATTTAAGTCAAACTGTGAGAAATACGGTAAAGGAAATTCCCCGTTGCTTCAGCAGTGCAGTGTTTCTGAATGATGAAGCGACCGCTATAATCACATTAAAAAAAAGATGTGTATCATGAAAAAGATGGCATGGGTGCTTGGCATCTTTTGCGTTTTCCTGCTTATCGGCTGCGGTCAGGAGGAAAAAACGGAACAGCCAGGCGAAGAGACAGTCAAAGAAGCGGCAGAGGCTGTACAAGAGAAAGCCACGGAAAAGGCCGAAGTGGCTTTGCCGGGCAAGGGGAAAACCGTTACCCCGGGCTGTGCCACATGGACGACGGGATTTTTTCTGGAGGCTCTTTACTCAAGGGCCTGTGAAGACTTAGGCTACGAGGTGAAGGATCCGAAAAAACTGGCAGCCCCTGTATTTTACCGGTCACTGGCCGCCGGCGATCTGGATTTCTGGGCGAACGGCTGATTCCCGCTTCATCATGAATTCCTGCCCACCGACTGGAAAGATAAAATGACCATGGCCGGAATCGTTGTAAAAGCCGGGGCGGTGCAGGGATACCTGGTGTCCAAAGCGCATGCGGAAAAATATGACATCACGTCTTTGGATGATTTTAGAAGAGAAGAGGTGAAAAAGGCATTCGATGCCAGCGACGACGGCAAGGCGGATCTGGTGGCCTGACCGGAACGGTTACGGACCCCTGTAAAATGGCACTGAGGTACTGAGGTGCTGAGTTATTGAGGTACTGAGGTATTGAGGTGCTGAGGCGATAGGGCACTGAGTTATTCAAAAGGTAAACCGTGAGCCGTGCCGCACCCCTTTTGAAAATGGCACTACCTCAAACCCCCATGAAAAAGGGCACACTACCTGAGCCCCCCTTTGAAAAAGGGGGGATTGGGGGGATTTATATCGGCCCATAATGACAAATCCCCCTAAATCCCCCTTTGGCAAAGGGGGACTTAAAGGAGCCGGTCTTTTATTAAAGGGGGACTTAAAGGAAATTGCCTTTTTTATGGGCCTTTGCCAAAGCCAAAAGCGCTGAAGCTTTTATACCTAATACCTAATACCCAAAACCCAAAACCTTTAACCGTGAACCGTGAACCGTGAACCGTGAACCTTAAACCCGTGAATTCACCTATACGTCAGATATGCTTTGATGCGCTGAAACACACGGAAGAAGAAGGATCTGAATGAATCGCCGGAAACTGCTGAAACTGTTGTTCTATGTCAACCTCCTCATTCTTTGCCTGCTTGTCGGTTACAAGGTGTATTTGAACCTGTTTGATACGGACTTCAATGCAATACACAGCCGGCAGCTGGAGGGGATCAAAGACCGGCTTGCTGACAAAGAAAGCTGCAGCTTTGCGGTGGTCGGCAATATATACAATTCCATCGGCATCTTTGAGGACCGAATTGTACCGGTGCTCAACCAGGCGGGTCTTGATTTTGTGGTCTCAGCCGGAAATGCCGTAAGCGGCGGCGGGGAAGACAAATACCGGGCGCTCCGCGGCACCCTCAGCGAACTCGAAATTCCGTATCTGCTTACCTTTGGGGACAATGAACGGGAGGGCTTTGGCAGCCTGCGCTTCTATGATCATTTCGGCCCCTTTTTCTTCAGTTTCAGGGCCGGCGGCAGCCGGCTGATATTTCTCGACAGCACCGGCAAAACCGCCTGGCAGTGGCAGATGCGCTGGCTGAATGATCTGCTTGCCCGGGACAATGCCGCCCGTTGTTTTCTGTTTGTGGCCCATCCGCCGCTTCATCCGGACACAGAACCGGCGTTTGCCGAGCCAAAAGACTACCTTCATCCCTCTGAATTTCGGGAGGCCCTGCTTGATGCAGCGGAAAAACACGGGATCGACATGGTGTTTTCGGCCAATCTTTCCCTGTATGCAGAGCAGATGCGCCGGGGGACGCGCTTTATCACCACCGGCGGCGCCGGCGGCCTGGTGCTCAATGATGAGACCAGCTTCTACCATTATGTCCGCGTTGATGTAGGCGAAAACGGCGAAATCAGCCACTCCATGCACCGGCTTGAATTGGGCCAGCATCCGGTTCTAAAAAAACTGGAAAGTCTGTGGATGTTTATCCACTCCCTCTTCTATGTGGGCTATATCAATTTTATCCTGCTGGTCTGCCTTTTTCTGCTGCTGACCATCAAACTCTATAACGCGGTATTCGTGGGCGAGGATTATTATCCGGATTATAACATCGACCCCACACCCTGGCTTGAAAAGCCGCTTCGGATCGCCATGTTTACCAACAACTACCTGCCCTTTATCGGCGGGGTGCCGATTTCCATTGAGCGCCTGCGCAAGGGGTTATTAGAAAGCGGCGACCAGGTAAGGGTGGTTGCCCCGAGCTACCGGGATCAGGCCGAAGACGAAGAACATGTCTTCAGGCTGCCCTCTGTCCTTGGCATGGGCAAAAAAGGGGAGTTCCGTATTGCCAATATTTTTGTTCCCCGAATCTTTAAGCAGGTCAAGGGCTTCGGGCCGGACATCATTCACCTGCATCATCCTTTCTGGGTGGGTTCGCTGGGCCTGTTTATCGCCCGCCGTTTAAAGGTGCCGTCTGTATATACCTATCACACGAGACTGGAAGAATATGCGCATTTTGTGCCCCTGCCGGGTGTGCTGTTTCGCAACCTCATCTCGCATGCGCTTGTCAAGCGATTTGCCAATAAGTGCGACAGCATCATCGTGCCCACCTACTCCACCGAAGAATACCTGCGGATTATCGGGGTAAAGCGGGCGATCTTTGTTCAGCCGACAGGCATTGATTATCAACGCATGCAGGAGGTAGGCGATGAGGCGGTTTCCCGGCTCAGGAAATCCCTGGATATTGGCGAAGAAAAGATCTTTATCAGCGTTTCGCGCCTGTCCAACGAGAAAAACATTGATTTCATGATTGATGCCATAGACAGCCTGCGCAGCCGGACGGATCAGTCGTTCCGGCTGCTCTTGATCGGGGAGGGTCACCAGCGCGAGCGCCTGCAGCAGCGCATTGAAGATCTGGGGCTGGAAAAGCATTTCATTCTGGTCGGGGCTGTGCCGCCCGAGGAGATGGCCGTTTATTATCATTTGGGCGATGCCTTCCTGTTTGCCTCCAAGTCCGAAACCCAGGGGATGGTCATTTTGGAAGCCATGGCTGCGGGCCTGCCGGTGGTGGCTGTTCGTTCCAGCGGTATCGACGATGTGATCCGGCACGGCCACAACGGCTTTAAAACACCGGAAAAGCAGGAGAACTGGTGTAACTGCGTCCGGCAGTTACTTGAAGACCCGGACATGAGAACGGAAATGGCTGAAAATGCCCGTCAATTTGCCGGGAATTACTCCTTGGAGCAGTTTGCCAAAGACGTGCGGGAGATATATGCCACCACCCTGGCCCGGGCAGGCAGGGAATAAGTGATTTGACAGGGTGTTTAATCACCCCGGGTTATTCGGGATTTGCCAGAAGATAAAAAAAACGCTGCACAAATTTTCCGCATACCACCTCCGGCAGATGGAATTCCGGAACTTCGCCGGTATTGTTCGGGCCGATAAAAATTTCCAGGATCTCACGGGACAGGGCTTTAAGCCTTTCTGACAGCTCATCAGGGAGCTGTGCGGGGGAGCGGTCAAATACGCGGCATTGGGCCGGCCGGAAATCAAATAAAATACAGCGCCCGTCTCTTAAAAGCGGGCAGGGCAGATCCGCTTCACCGGGGTCTGCCTCGATAGCCGCCGGAATCGCTTCGTCCCCGGTTTGAATGGCACACTGAATACATTCCTGTCTGAGTTCCCGGGTAAGTTCGGTGTTTAAGGAAAACTGCAGGTACACGGCTTCTGCAAGGGACAGGCGCACCGATTGATAGCAGCAGCGGCTGTGGTCCCTGCCGCATCGGGGAGCCTCTGGGGAAATGGCCGCCTCAAGTTTTTCAAAGATATCGCTGACCTGATTAAAATAGGGGGATAGTTCGACTTTAAACTGCGGAATCAGGGAGGGTTCCGCGAGGTTTAGCGGGGCCTCCTTTTTTCCGTATTTATAGAGAAAGCGCTTCTGCGGATGTTCGGTGGGCTGGGAGCGGATGCCGCGCATTTTTTTTTTTGCTTTTTTACTGTCCAGTCCTTTGCGCAGCAGGTAGGCGTAAACCACTGTGCCGGTGCGGCCGATTCCGTGGCGGCAGTGGATGAGCACCTTTTTGCCCAGGTAAATGGCTTCATCCAGCCAATCCAGGGCTTTTTCCAGTTCCTTTACCTCCGGCAGGCCCGCATCCATTATCGGCAGATAATAGACATCAAACCCCTGCTCCTGTTCAAATTTTGCCAGCTCTTCGATTTCCAGGCAAAGGTTCATAATGGCCTTGATTCCCTGTCTTTTGATGCTGTCAAGTTCCTCATAGGACATGGGGGCGTGTCCCACAGCCAGCTGGGGAGTGACCCAGGTGAGCGGGTAGACCGGATCATGGGTTTTCTTGAACAGGGAAAAAATCATAGACTTCCTGTATTATGCTTTTTGACATTGACTTGACATGTTCCTCGTTTTTAAGCCGCATGTCAAGCAGTACGGTTTTTCCGAGCACAATGCCCAGCCGGCTGAGATTGGCGGCTGTAACCTCTGAGGACCGGCGGTCAAAGGCGGCTTCCAGAAGGTCAGCAGCGATATGCACAGAAAATAAAAAATGCTCCAAAACAGTTTGAATCAACTGAATCCTCAAAAAGCGCTGCTCATCATTGCCGCCGCCGCCCTTAAAGCTGAAGTGGATATAGTTCTGTTCGGCATCCTGGCTTTGAATGGCATCCAGGACCGCAAAATGGTATCCGAACCGGAGCAGGGCGTGCAGGTATTCCCTGTCCAAAATGGCATAACTGCTGAACTGGGTAGACTTTTCAACATTTATAAAATCAGCCGTACTTTTGGCATAGGCCATCCAGTCGTAGTGTAAAACAGCGCTGTCCCATTTGACCACAGGCGATGCGAGGCCTTTAAAAAGCTGCTGCATGGGCCGGCTGTTTATGTCTTTTAAATGAACCTCCTTGCCGGATTTTGTGTCCGGCTTTAGTCCGTGGGCCATGTCAAGCACATGCATCACCAGCGGCAGGCCGGAGATCAGGCGCTTGGCTCCGTAACTGTCTATGCCGCGCCGGCCCACCAGGGAGAACATCTCCCGCACGCCGGCCTCATGCACATAGCGGACGATATCATGCAGACTTTTGCAGGCCTCTGCGGAAAATTCCCCGGCGTCCGGGTTGTGAAGGCTCAAAGGGGAGATATAGGCAAGCGCGTCGCTTAATTTTTTGCGCAGCGGGGTTTCGGGGGCAGTCGTTTCCGGCTTGACGTGAGGGGCACCGAAAAACCGGCCGTCCAAAATTAACCCCTGATCGGTGTCCAGGCTGACAATTTGCCCGTTTTCAAACTCAGATGTCCTGGAAACATTACAGAGCACGGGAATTCCAGCTTCTCTGGCTACAGATGCAAAATGACACGCCGGGCTGCCGTGTTCGGCAATAATGCCATGGACTTTGCTCAAAACAAGGGTTAGTTCCGGCGGCAGTTCCCGGGTCACCAGAATGGCTTTTTCAGGTATTTCGGAAAGTGTCCCGGATTCTTTTAAATGATAAATCCGGCCGGATGCCTGTCCGGAGCTCACCCACTGGCCCCGGGCCAAAATTGAATCTTCGGGATAGTCGGACCGGGGCGCCGGTTCCGCGGCAGACATTCTTAACGGCCGGGACTGCACGATAAAAATGCGGTCCGTGTCATCGACCAGCCATTCCACATCCTGAGGGGTGCCGAAAATTTCTGCCAGGTTTTGTCCGATTAAAAACAAGTTCCTGAGCGTTTCCGAAGACAGAAGGCTGCACCCATCCTCCGGATGCAGCCGCTGCCGCCTAATATCAAATCGGGCCTGCTCCTGGTAGGCGGCCCCGGCAGCCAGTCTTTCGCCGCTGCCGGAAACCATATAAAGGACCGCCTGATCCGGTGCGTTTTGATCCAGAGTATAGAGGATGCCGCTCACCCGGGCCTGGATGGTGGGCATCACAAGTACGGCCATGGGGGTCATCCTGTCGGTAAACCCCTGGCTCATGCGGTAGTAAATGGCATGCGGGCTGTATTTGCCGGCCAGCACCTCTTTATAGGCGGCAAACCAGTGATCCGGGGAGACATTTAACCGGCTTTCAAACTGCCCGGCAAACGAGGCCTGGATGTCCTCGCCCACGGCGCTGCTGCGAAGCGCCAGGGGGGCGGCTTCAATGCCCAGCCGATGCAGGCTGTTTTTAAATTCTGTTTCCAGGTCCTGGGGCGGGCCAGCCTCTAAAATCGCTTTCCGGATGGCCTGGCTGACTGCCGGCAGATCATCTAAGTTTTCGGGGCTGAGACGGCTTAACTGTTTTTGAATAAAGGGCAGAAGATCATTGGCGGAAAGCACCTGATAGAAGGCCCGGGTGGTAATTACCAGTCCCGGCGGCACCTGCAGATTGTGTGCGGTGATCAGGGCGGCCAAAGTGCTTGCTTTGCCGCCGGCCAGGTCCTCTGAAAGTTTCGCGGCAAGGGGCAGTATATAGGGCGGCCCGGGCTCCGGCCGATCCTCCATCAGTGCCAGGTTCACGTAGAACGCATACTTGCGGTGATAGTTTTGCAGCAGGGAATATTTAATGGGATTAAAAGCGGTGATGGCATTGATTAAGCCCTGCACCTCATGATCCAGCGTTTGACAGGTGTGTTTGATGTATTCTATGTCACAGACCAGGTTTTTTTGTTTGATTTCCTCCAGCCGGGAAATGATTTCAAGCGCAGACCGGTCGCCCTGGCGCAGGCGCTGAAAGAAGGCATATTTTTTGCGGATCAATCGGCCTGGAAAAAAAACTTTGAAAAACCAGTTTTCAAAGGTATGTCTGATTTGGGAGCAAATCCGCTGCCCCCGGGAAAGCGGCAGCTGCCCGGCGGCTGATTCTCTGACCCGTTTCCGCATCAGGCGGAATCCCGGCTCTGCAGAATGTTCTGGATTTTTTCCTCAAGTTCGTTTTTATCAATCGGCTTGACCAGATATTCCTTGGCCCCTTGATCCATGGCTTCCCGGGCAGTCTCAAGGGTGGGATAGCCGGTGAGCATGAGCACATCCACCTCCGGGCGCAGCTCTTTGATTTTTTTTAGCACTTCCACGCCGCTGATTTTCTTGAGTTTGATGTCTAAAATGGCGATGTCCGGATTTTGTTTGTTCACAAAGTCCAGGGCGTCCTGCTCTTCGGTGAACACAGCCACTGTATGCCCTTTTCGCTCCAGAATCCGCTTGATCATGATGCCCGCATCTTCCACATCGTCAAGGACCAGTATATGGCTCATATTTAACCTCCATATAAAACGTCTTAATCTTAATCTTAATCTTGCGCTCCCCCCAATCCCAACTCCTCGCACTCCTCCTCCGGCAGTTCCATGTACCACAGGGGAAGCTCCACCAGGAAAACGGTGCCCGGGCCAGCCGGGCGGCTTTCATCCTGGACCTCTTTGATGTATTCTTTGGGTGCCGGGCTTAGCACATTGATCCGGCCGCCGTGGTCCTTGATAATTCCGAAGGTAACAGACAGGCCCAGGCCGGTGCCCCTTCCCACAGGCTTGGTGGAAAAAAACGGATCAAAGATTTTGTTCAGAATTTCCTGTTTGATGCCGGCCCCGGTATCGGTCACGGTAATGGCCACGCGCCGGCGATGGGCGCAAAGTTTGGTTGTGATCCGGATATAGCCGTCCTGTTGGATGGCGTCAAATGCGTTGTTTAAGAGGTTCATCCAGACCTGTTTGAGCTTGTCCTTATCCCCGTCGATGTCAGGGATATTAGGGTCAAATTCGGTGAAGATCTGCACCCGGCTCAATCCGAAGGTATGCTCGACAAGGGAGATGACCTCCTCTATTGATTCGTTGATGTTCACATCCGTTTTGGTGGTCTGATTCTGCCGGGAAAAGCCCAAGAGATCCGAGACGATATTGCTGCAGATTTTGGTCTGCTTTTCGATAATCTGAAGATCAGCCGCCATTTGGCTCTCAGGTTCTACATCTTCAAGGAGCATCTGCGCATACCCTAGAATAATGCCTAAGGGCGTATTGATCTCATGGGCTACCCCCCCGGCCAGACGGCCCAGATCCTCCATTTTCTGCGACTGCACCAGCCGTTCCTGGTATTGCTTGATCACCGAGATGTCCCGGGCGGTCAAGAGCAGCCCCGAAATCCGGCCCTCGGTATAAACCGGCACCTTCAGGATATGAAACCAGATCTCGGTATCGCCGTGGGAGACGCTGATTTCCTTGGACAGGGGCTTGCCGGTCTTTAAAATCTGCATGTCCTCATGATAATTCTGATCCGCCTGGTATTCACTGAAAATATCGAAATCGGTTTTGCCGAGAATGTCCGCCTCGCTGAGTTGAAAATACGAGCAGAATGCCTTATTGGCAGCCTGATAGACCAGGTTTTCATCCTGAAGGGCTACCATGTCCGGGGTCACATCAAGTGTCGTGCGCAGTACCTGTTTCTGCCGGGAAAGCTCTTTTTCCGCCGCCTGAATCTGGTTGATCCGATCATCAAGTGTCATGGCCATATAGTCAAAGGCTTCGGCCAGCTCCTGGATTTCATCACCGGCATTTTCCTGATAGACTTTACAGTTCAGGCAGCTTAAATCCCCTTCTTCGTTTTGTTCCAGATGATAGAAGGGGCAAAGGGTTCCGGTAATATACCAGCATCTGCGCCGGGTATCCCCGTAAGCCGGGCAGGAAGTGGCCTGGCACTTGTTTATTTCCCAGCAGTGCCTTTTCGGCTCGGGAGCGGAATGGATGCTTAGGTTGCCTTTGACCATCTCATTGGCGCATTCGGTTAATGCCTTGATGCGGTTGGTGAACTGGGAGGAAAACCAGGAGGCCACGCCCAGGGCCAACACCGTGATGCCGGCCGTGAGTCCGAAAATCCAGAGGGAGAGCCGTTTAATCATCTCTTCCAGGCGTTTTCGGTGCATGCCGATACGCACGGTGCCCAGTTGGTCGGCTTTTAGTTGGACGGGCGCGGCAAAATCATAGAGCTTGCCCTGGTCGGTCAAAAGAAGCATGCTGGAAAACTGGTTGCCGGAGGTTTGCCCCGTATAAACGTCCAGAAGCTGCACCGGAAAGCCGTGATCAAAGGTGTGCACCAGCACCCGGCCGGCCGGATCGAGGATAAAGGCATACCTAAGATCCGAGTTGGCCTTTTGAACCTCGTCCACCAGGTTTTTGAGGCGCAGGAAATCCATGGCCAGTAGCGGCTCTTCCGAGCGGTAGGCCAGGTTGGAGGCCAGGACCTTGCCCCGTTCCTTGTTTTCCCTGATAAGCTCTGTGGCGGCAATGTGGGTACCGATGATGCCTAAAACCAGGCCAAGGCAGAGGATCACTGCGGACAGGGCCAGATGGAACTTGGTCTTGATTTTAAGCCGCTGTATGGAAAAGATCCGCTTATTCAACCGATTTTACCTCTACCTCGTTGGTGAGCCGGCGGATGGGATCAAAATCCGCATCCTCTGCCGGAATAATGCCCTGAAAA
>JBKHAE010000119.1:0-10128 GCA_046543065.1 Desulfobacterales bacterium
CTTTACGCACCACGAAAAATTGCTCGGGTTTTCCCATATCCATGGTATGCCCGGCATCGAACGGGTGGGTGAAAACCAGATCGAGATCAATCTCTTCGGCTTTCTTCAGGGCCGACTCCGGGGTGTAGATCATCTGGAAATGGGCCATTGCCGGCACCGTCATTGCCAAGATTGCCAACGCAACCAATCCAATCATTGTCTTTTTCATCATTACTCTTCCATGCTTGATTTTTTTTAGGTTTAGTACACCTCAACGACTCACTCGGCGATCTCTTCTTCCTTGATTTCAACTTCATGGCCCGGGCCTGCATCAAGGATGACCTTATAGGGGCTCTCGGGCTTGTCAAATTCGAACTCGCTGAATTCGTCCATTTTTCCCTTGGTCAATACATCCCCGTCCTCGTCGATAACGCGCACCTCAACACCGGCGGCAGATGAGCCGTCAGAAAATCCGCCTTCACAGATCACGGTGTCGTCGCCCGCCTCGTAGCAGGAACACAGGGGCGTATGCGCCAGGACCAGTGCTGGAAAAATTGCGATCAGCGTCAAAATTCCACCCACAATCAGTTTTTTCTTAACCATTTGATTTCCTCCTTTTCTTTTTTTTCTGATTTCTATGTGTATTTGGATTCATTACCGATGAATCCAGTCAATACCGTAAGCCCGAGCGCCAGGCCGTAGAAGGCGATCATGGCCTCCATTCCGGACAATCCCAATGCGCGCCCCCCGGAAAATACCAGCAGCGCCACGGTCAGGCCGAGCACCATGGCATAGCCAACGGAAAACAGCATCCACCGGGTTCCGCCCGCTTGTATTTTGACCGCGATGGCAGCGGCCAGACAGGGGGGGTAGAGCACCATGAACAGCATGAGGGCCAGCGCGTGAAGCGGCGTAAACCCTTTTTCCTTTTCCGCCATGCGCTTCTCCAGACTTTCCCCGCGTTCATCCGACTCATAAAGCGCCCCCAATGTGGCCACGCTGCTTTCCTTGGCGGCCAGGGAGCTCAACAGCGCCACGTTGACCCGCCAGTTAAACCCCGCATACTGGGTGACCGGCTCCAGCGCCTTTCCCGCCCGGCCCAAAAAGCTTTTGTTGATCTGCTCCTTTTTCATCTCAGTGAGCAGCTGCTTTCTGCTCCGAACCAGCTTTCGGGCCGCCAGGTAGGCCGTCGCCCCGTCTTTTCCCGAGCGCCGCACAATTTCAAAAAACATCGGGTTGTTCTCTTTATAAGCCTCGTTCAAGGCCTTGGCCGCATCCCCACCGCCGGCCCGGAGCCGCGCGCTCTTGTAGTCATTCCAGTAATTCACAAAATCCATCAGGTTGTCCCGGCGGATGTCGCCGGCATAGGACGTGTTTTTGATTTTGCCCAGGAAGGCGGACACGGCCTTCTGCTTTTTGCCCTCGTAGTAAGCCATCCGCTCATCACTGATACCGGGAAACTGCATCAGGACAAAAACGACCACGGCCACGGCCGCTACGATGGTGATGATTTTCCGGATAAACAGCCACACCCGCTCCACCGCCCGGATCAGTATCCCGCGAATGGTCGGCAGGTGATAGGGCGGCATCTCCATAACAAAGGGGGCGGTGGGCCTGTTTTTTAAGACCGTCAGCGTCAGCAGCTTGGAGATCGGCAGCACCAGGAGCAGGCTGATGGTGGAGATAAAAAACATGGCCCAGGCCTTGTTTGCGGCAAAGTAAATGTTGATGAGCAGCACATACAACGGCACCTTGGCCATGCAGTTCAACAGCGGAATAATCAGAATGGTGGCCAGCCGCGAGCGCTCATCCGGAATGCCCTTGCACGCCATTACCCCGGGCACCGCACACCCGCCCACGTAGATGCCGCCGAGCACCATGGGAAGGGTGGATTGGCCGTGAAGCCCGTACCGGGAAAACAGCCGGTCCATGATAAAGGCCATGCGCGGCATATAGCCGGAATCCTCCAGGATGGCGATCAGGCCGAACAGAATGAAAAATATGGGAATGTAGTTCAGCAGCGCATTGATGCTGTCCACAAACCACAGGGCAAAGGAACGTATCAACGGGATCTCGATAAATCCCGGCGCGGGCATGGCCGCCTCGGTTATACTCCGGATCTTTGCAAGCAGCGGCCAGGTGTAGTTGGTCACATTATACCCCTGGACGATGGAGAGGTAATAGAGCAGCCAGATGACGCCCACCAGAATGGCCGGCCCCAGCAGCCGGTGACAGACGATTTTGTCGAGCCGGTCAGAGAAAGGCAGCTTATCGATATCTTTGGCATGCATGCAGGATTTGGCGAGCTGGGCGGCGGCCTGATACCGATGGTTGGCGATATGGATTTCCGGCGCCTCGTCAAACCGGGCCTCAAAATCCGCCCGCCATCCGTCCACGGCAGTTGCAAAGTCCTCAGGCGCCGGGTGATTTTCAGACACCAGGTTGACAGCCTCGGAATCGCCTTCCATCAGTTTAATAGCGAGCCATCGCAGCGGATATTTGGATGCCAGCCGGGGGTTGTCATTGGCAATCCGGTTTTCAATCTCCCGAATAACCGGCTCCATATCCCCGTAGTCAATGTTTACCCCTTTTCGGGCAGCCCCGTCCCTGGCTGTTTCGGCAATTGCGTCCAGCAATTCCCGCTTGCCGGCGCCGCTTTTCATATTGGTGGCGATCACGGGGATCCCCAACTGTTTGGCCAGTTTCTCCGTATTAATATTGATGCCGCGCTTCTGCGCCAGATCGATCATGTTGAGGTTCAGCACCAACGGCGGCTGCATCTCCATTAACTGAAAGGTCAAAAACAGGCAGCGCTTCAAGTTGGACGCATCCATTACGTTAACCACCACCGAGGGCTCTCCCCGAAGTATAAAATCCCGAGCAACCTGCTCCTCGGGCGAATACGAGGTCAGACTGTAGGTGCCCGGCAGGTCCACCACCTCCACTTTATTGCCGTTGTGGGAATACCAGCCGATTTTTTTCTCAACCGTCACCCCGGGATAATTGGCCACATGCTGCCTGGCGCCGGTAAAGGCGTTAAAGACCGTTGACTTGCCGGAATTGGGCTGTCCCGCCAACGCAAGAACGATTTTTTCAGCCGCCATTAGCTCGTCACCTCCACAAACCGGGCTTCTGCATGCCGCAGACTGACAAAATAGCCTTCCAATTGCACTTCCATGGGATCTTCCAGCGGGGCATTTCGAATTACCTTGATGCGCATCCCGGGGTAAATTCCCATATCGATCAGGCGCTGCCCCAGCTTGTCCCGGATTGAGAGTTTCTTGATGGTGACTTCATCGCCCGGTTTTAATTGATCCAACGTCATTTTTTGCCCTCCGTGTGATTCATAAAAAAAGGCGCAACCGGACAAATGACACTGTTACCGCCAGTTACGTCTTCACTTTCTCCGCGCTTTAACAACCGAAGACCGTAAGATAATCCATTTTAAATTAGATATCTCTAACTAAAAATGAGCATACTAATTAATATAACGAAATTAATCTGTCAATCATTTTTTTGCCCGCCGATCAATTTTTTTCCTGATGGGAATTTGAAGCCCGTATAACTTCCAAACCCCGTATGGCAGTATTCCTTTGACTTTTAAATGCAGATGCGTTTTTGAAGGCAGCGATTGCCTCTTGCTTATTGCCGGATTTAAGCGCGCTGTAGCCCATCATCAGAACGGCCCGGCCACCCATGGGATCGATTCGGTGGCTTTTTTTAAAGGCACGGTAGGCCAAATCCGGCTTGTCCTGGTTGTAGCGGATGGTTCCCAACATCCGCCAGAGCCGAGCCGAAGGCGCCTGCCCCACTGCCCGCTCCAATATGGCGGCCGCTTTTTCCGGCCGGTGGGCGGCCAGGTAGGCCGAAGCAATCCGTTTGAAATGCTCACTGCTCTGCGTCCATTGCAGGGCCGCCTCATACTGTTCCGCCGCCTTCAACGGTGCGCCGGCGGCCATGTAAAGATCGCCCAGGCGAATCACATCTTCCTTTTTCGGCGGCACGAGCTGATTATGGATTTTAAGAGCAGCCGCGGCCTTGTTATAGGCTTCACTTTTTATGTGAAAGTTGGCCATCATTTTCCACCATCGCGGCGCATCCGGCTGACGATGCAGCAGACAGCGAATGGCCTGCTCGGCCTCCGGATTTTTTTCCAGTTCCATGCAGGCATGGGCCAAGGAATTCAGCCACTCTGGGCGCACTTCGGCATCATCTTTGGCACAAAGCTCTTTCAGCAGTTGATACGCGCTTTCCGTCTCTTTGGCCATCAGGCGGCAGCCGGCGGCCTGGTACAAAAGATCCGGCTTTTTCTTTTCCTGAAGTCGATACGCCCGCTCCATGTGTTTTCCGGCGCATGAGAAGCGCCCGAGGTCATGGCAGGCCTTGCCCATGTTCTGCCAAAGCGCCGGGTCCCGGTTGCAGCGGGAGACGGCTTTCTTATAAGCGGAAAGGGCTTTTTGCGCGTGCCCCTGGAGGCTGTAGATGTTGCCCAACTGAAAGAAAAGCCGGTAGTCGGTTTTTCCTTCATGCTTTTTGATTCGTTTTGTGAGCTGCTTCTCCGCCTTGCGGTATGCTTCTTTTTCAATGGCCTGACCCACCTCGTAGAGAATCTGTTGTTCGGTTCTGGAGGGCTGAGGCGGCCCGGTTTCAGCCGCACCGGCGGAATTTGCAGCCATAGCCGCCACCAATAAGACAAATATTGTTAAAAACAGGTATTTCGCCCGGAGTTCGGTCATCGCAGCCCGCTCTTTTTCCCGTAAATCATCAGATTTCATTGATATCAAAAATGATGGTGGTCTGCATCCATGTATCCACGGCCTGTCCGCTGATTTTGCCGGGCTTGAACCGCCAGGAGGAAACCGCCTGAATAACGCTTTTATTGAAAATCTTTTCCGGTTCCGCGGAAAGGATCTGCACCTCTGAGACATGCCCGTTTGCACTTACCAAAAACTTCACCTTGACCTTGCCGCTCAAATTCAGCCGCTTGGCTGTGTACGGATAAACCGGCTGGGTTTTCGCCATGGCCATGGGAACCGTATCCACCTCCGCCCGGCTGAACCGGCCGTCAAACGAAGGCATCTCTTTTTTCCGGGGGGCGGCCGGCGCAGCCACTTTTATACCGGAATCCAGCCGGGGATGGACCTTTAAGTCTATGGGATCGATTGAAAGCGCTTTGGGTCGATGCTCGGTTGTCTGCTCCGGCATGTCAACGTTTTCAGGCACTTTATGCTTTTTCGGCTGTTTCGGCTCCGGCTGCTTTTTTCGTTCAGGCGGCTTTTCTTCAGGACGGGACACTTCAGTCCGCAACACCTCGAAGGCATGAAAATCATCCGTTGATGGGTCTTTTCCGCCGCTCGTTTCCTGCTGAATCACGTAATGCGGGAACAAAACAAACAAAAACAAATTCACACCCAGCATGACCCCTATGATAAACAGATATCGCCCTGCTTTTTCAGACATAAGCATTAGGATCCGTCTTTTTTTCTGGCTGCCACACTGACCCGCTGCGCGCCGGCCAGCCGGCACTGGTCCATCACTTCGATGACGCGGCCCATATCGCATGTTTTGTCCGCCACGATCACGGCAGCCGCCATAGGATGCTCGGCCAGAGCGTTTTCCACATGAGGCCTCACCATACGGATGTCTATCGGTTTATGGTCCATGTAAACCCCGCCGTCCTCGCTCACGCCGATCATAATGTTGGCCTTTTCCTTGGCCTGGGCAGTGGCCGCCGAGGGCCGCTGGACATCCAGGCCGGTTTCTTTGACAAAGCTGGTGGTCACCATGAAAAAAATCAACAGAAGAAAAATTAAATCCATCAGCGGCGTAATGTTGATCCCTTCGCCGGAATCACTGTAGCGCAGCGATTGTTTTGCATTGATCATCGGTTTAAGGTCCTTTTGAATGCCATTCGGGCCGCATTCAGCCGCGTTTCAAGCCGCCGGGCCTGCTGCCGGAGAAAGATACACATGAGAAGCGCCGGGATGCCCACCAGCAGTCCGGACTGGGTAGAGATCAGGGCTTCGGATATCCCGCCGGCAAGGGCCCTGGCGTTTCCGGTGCCAAACAGCGAGATCACGTCAAATGTGTCAATCATGCCAAGCACGGTGCCGAAAAGCCCCAGGAGGGGGGCGGCCGCCGCCAGGGCTGCCAACAGGGAGAATCCGTGATAAATCCGATTTTTCTGTCTCAGCCAGTGCTCTTCGAGTATCCGCCTGTCCAAATCCGGTTCACCGCAGCGCTGTTCGCAGAATCCCATCGCCATAGCTTGACAGACCGCCCCGCAGCGGCCGGAAAAAGGCGTTGCCGATCCCGGCCGATCCTGGTCCGTCAAGCCAGGCACCATTCCCGCGCCCTTGTTGATAAGGAAAAAATGCAGCCGCTCGGCAATCAGTCCCCAGGCCCACAGGGAGATCCCCAGCAAAGGCAGCATCATCGGCCCGCCCTGGCGGAAATATTGCAACGCATCAGCCATCCATTGCATATGCCGTGCTCCTTATACCTGCTTCAGGGCCAGCGTGTGCCCGGCTGCATTGTTTTGGCTTTGCCGGCAGATAATATTGCTCAGGGCCACCGCTTTTTCCTCCATGTCTCCAACGATGTGCTCGATACGGCGCCGGAGAAAAGCGTGAAACAGCATGACCGGAATGGCCACAGCAAGGCCCAGCATCGTGGTTACCAAAGCCTCGGATATGCCGCCGGACATCAGGCGCGGATCCCCGGTGCCATAAAGGGTGATCACCTGAAACGTACCGATCATGCCGGTCACCGTCCCCAGCAGGCCGATGAGCGGAGAGACAGCGGCCATGACGTTTAAAGCCGGCAAAAACCGCTCCAGGCGGGGAAGCTCCTTTAAAATGGCCTCCTGCAGGACATTTTCCAGATTTTCCCGGCTCTGATCCACCGCCCCGAAACCCGCCATCAACACGTTATAGACCGGCCGGCCTTTCCTGTGCGCCAGTAGTTTGCGGCAGCCGGACCAATCGCCTTTGGCCGCCAGTTGATTGAACTCGCCCATGAGCCGGTCCGCGTTGGCATGAACCCGGTGCAGAAAAACCAGACGTTCCATGACAAGGATCATGGCCAGCACCCCGATGCCCACAATCGGCCAGACCAAAGGGCCGCCTTTTTTCACTTTCTCCATCAGGGTGGAGCGATGAGAGACCCGTTTTAAGGCTGAACCGCCGGAAGGATCAAAGTAGACGGCTTCCGCCTCGCCCTGCATGTAATTTCTAAGGTTTCGCCGCATGCCCCAGCCGGGCAGTGCAGATAGCGCAGCAAAGCCGTCATGGGCTTTGCTGAACCTCAGAAACCCGGTTTCTTCCGGGCTGCTGTAGGCGGCTGAGAAAGGGCCGACGGACAGCAGGGTTCCCTCCTTCATCTGACCGTCACGTCCCAGAAATTCCCCCTGAAAAACCTTTACCTCGCCGGCTGCCGGCATTTCCTCGAAAATCAGATCTGCCGTGTTCTTGACTGCATCAATTCCAGGAAAGTGATTTGGCTCCTGGATGGCGGCTATGATCTTTGCTCTTTCCGACTGCCCGGCGCTGAGGTGCGAGCTGGACACAATGGGCTGCAGATCCCCGGCTGTCTGCCGGACCACACCGGCATAGCCCTCCATGTCCGTCTTCATCCGGCCCTGCTTTTCACCTAACTCTGCCTGTTTTTCGCCAATCTCGCTATAGGTGTTCTCCATTTCATTGATATCGGATTTCAAACTTTCCACGCGCTGCCGGATTTCGGCAATCGCTTTTTTCAAGCTTTTTCGGCTTTTCAGAATTTTTTCTTTGCGCTTTTCAGAGTCTTCCAGCGCTTTCCGGTAGTCGGCATCCGCCTTTTTTGAAATCACGCGCATATCCGCGGCTTCCGGGCTTCCGCCGGACAAAAAACAAAACAATACGGCAAACAGCAGCGTCCATGATCCCAGGTATTTCATTGAACCTCCAAGCGGCCCAAGGGCAGTTTGATCATATCCGCTGGCCGCTGCTGACGCGCTATTTCCATGGCTTTTGATATCGGGGCCTCATGTTTGGCCGCAAGCGGCTGCCAACTTTTTTCGGCCGGCACATAACGCCCCAGGGTGTTTCCGTCAGCACTGCGGCAGAAAAGCGACAGCCGGCCCACGCGCAGGACATCCACGGCCACCTTCCGCCCGGCAATTCGAACGCTCTCCTCCGTGACTTCCAGGCGGCGGCCGTAATCGAGCTCCACCTGCAGGGCCTCAAGGGTTTTCCGGGTTTTTTCCGCAAGCGGCATATCCGGGTCGAGCAGACTGATTTTCAATTCCTTGATCCGCCTGGAGCGTTCGCTTTCCAGAAAGGGCAGATCGTTTGATACAAAATCCGCCAGACGGCCGGCAATGCCTTCCAGCGTGGCGCGCAGCTCCTTTTCCACCCGGGAGGCCTCCCGCAGATCCTGCTCCATCTGATCCACTTTTTGCCGTCGAAGCGCCAGCTTATCAGCCAAACGTTCTTTTCTGGCTTTCAATGCCTGCCGCTCGGATTCAAGCTCCTCATAGTGCACAGTAAGGGCCTGCCGCTTCTTGGCCCACTTTCCTTCGCGCTGCTGCATGTGCTTTCGCACCTCAATTTCCTTTTTCACTGTCTCGTGGGTTTCAAAGGGATCGGACTCCGCCCGGACCTGCGTGGAGACAAACAGCAGACCGGCCAGGCAGAACAGGAAAGCGCCCGACCATAAACCCAACCATCGCGTATGTTTAAACTGCATCCGCATCGACTCCTTTACCTGCTAAGTGGAAATAAGGTTTTCCCCATCTTTGGTTCAATGCCGCTAAGTCAGTTAGGAATATAAAACAAATAATAAAAACGCTAACGAATCCGGCCAAAAAATTAGCGATGGAGGCCAAATGCTTGATGACCGGGCCGACAGCCGGTCTGCCCTGAAACAGCGCAAACTGGCATAAAGAATTGCTGCAGCAGATGGCGGCTGATATGAAAACGCTTCGTGATTCCATGAGTCTGACCCCGCGCGCAAAGATATGCGCCTGCTCGGCCAGGCCGACCGGTTTCGGCAGCCGGCCCTTTTCGACGGATTCCGCCAGGGGGCTTCCGTTGAAGATATTGAGTTGATAGAAGTCCGCCTAATCGACTTCCAGATCCAGATAGGCCAGGTTGCCGTTGAGCCAAAATCCGTAAGGCAGGTCCATGCGGGCTTCGAGATCAACTCCCTGTGTAATGGCTTCTGCGATGTTTCCCATGCGATAGTAAAATTCTTTACGCTTGCCTTGACCCACTGTTTTGTAATAGATTGGCTCAATCATATCATCGAACTCGTTTCTGAAAGCCGTAATCCGAGCGCTTAAATTTTTATACTCTCCCTCAATTCCGATTTCATAGCTCTGGGACTCCTCGGGATCGAGATCCGGGTTGGGCTCATAAATTACGGTCGCCTGAGACCTGAATTCTGTTAAAAAAAGCTCTGTTATGCTGGGAGCACGGAAACCTGTTCCGTAAGAAGCCTTTAGCCTTAGGTTTTCAAACAGGCTATAAATCATGGAAGCGCGCGGGGTAAACTCCGATCCGAAGTCAGAATGATCATCATAGCGAACCCCCAAAACCAAATACAATGGATTGAAGATCTGCCATTCATCCTGGGCATAGAAACTCAGATTATCAACCGAGTAGTCACCACCGGCCGGCGGATGTTTCCAGGCTTATATCATCCCCGTCGTTGGGGACCCATCCGTTGACATTATACCCATCTATCGACTGAAGGCCTCCGGCCAGGAGAAACCCGAACGGGCCCCAGGAATTGCCAACATATGCGCTGCCTCTTGATTTATCCGTGTCACCACTTCTATAACCATACTGGGCACTGCCCCCCATATTCAGTTCTTCCGGGGGCTTTTTGGTAACCACATTGATAACTCCGCCAAGGGCTTCACTCTTTTTAATATTCCATCTCCTTTTTCCATACTTCTTTATATAAAAATATTGAGAACATCACAAAAATTATAACTGAGAAGCCGAGAAGCGCCGGTTCTGAAAAAAGATGTTCTTCTGGTCCGGGACCATGTCCATGGCCCTGACCGCGCCCGGGAAGTCTCAGGATAAAAATCGAATCAGGAACTGGGCTGGTTGTGACTTTATCCATCATATTACTGAACGCGATATGGGCATGCGTGATCCA
>JBKHAE010000014.1:0-40034 GCA_046543065.1 Desulfobacterales bacterium
CCCGATAAACCGGATGCCGTGCTTGCGGGCCACGGCCAGCAATTCCGCCTCCTCCCGCGCCCCTTCGGCGCCGATTTCTTTGTATCCGGCGGTAATGATTATGGCAAATTTCGTCCCGATCTCTCCGAAAGCTTCAAACAAAGGCAGAAGATACTTTGCCGGGAGAACGAAAATGGCCAGATCCGGCGTTTCCGGCAGATCCTTGGGGGATTTATAAGCCTTATGGCCGAGGATGGTTTTCTCTGTGGGATGGACCGGATAAAAATTTCCGGAAAACCCGTCATTTAATATACTTAATGCATGCATGGTCCCCATTTTCATGGGGTTGTTGCTGGCCCCGAGAATTGCGATCGATTTCGGGGTCATGAGCGAATGAAGAAACGAAGCGCCCGTCATACCTATTCTCCTCCGTTGCGTGTCGAATTAATCAATAAAAAATAGATCCTACCAAGCATGTAAAGATCAGGCAATAAAAAACGAGCGCTCGTTTTATTTTTTATTCACTCAAAATTTGATAAGGGCGACCACCGCCCCGGTCATGCAGGTCGCCATCGTGCCGGCGACAATGGACCTCACCCCCAAAGACACGATTTCATCCCGCCGCTTCGGGGCAATCCCCCCTAACCCGCCGATCATGATGCCGAGGCTCCCCGGATTGGCAAATCCGCATAAGGCATAAGACATGATCAGTAGACTTTTCTCCGAGAGACTCTCCTCCGGGAGCTCGGCCATATTTACATAGGCGATAAACTCATTTAAAACGGTCTTGGTGCCCAGCAATTCCCCGGCAATATGGGCTTCATCCCAGGAAACGCCCATGAGCCAGACCACGGGCGCCATGAGCCAGCCCAGGAGCCGTTCCAGGGTAAGCGGCGCGCCCAACACGTCCGGAAAAACGCCTAAGATAATATTGGCTAAATGCACCAGCGCCACCAGGACAATAATCATGGCGATAATATTTAAGAGCAGCTCGATTCCCTGGATAGTCCCCCGGGTCAGGGCATCCATGGCGCTGTAAGCCGGCTCCGGCGCCTCCAGTGCCCCGGAGGTCAACGGGCCGGTTTCCGGGATCATGATTTTGGAGACCACAATCGCCGCGGGCGCACTGATAATGGAGGCGGTTAAAATATGGCCGGTCACATTGGCGATCACCGGATCCAGGATCGTGGCATAGAGGACCAGCACGGTGCCGGCAATGGTGGCCATGCCGCTTGTCATCAGCGTAAACAGCTCGCTCCGTGAAAGCCTGTCCACATAGGGCCGGATCAAAAGCGGGGACTCGACCATCCCCACAAAAATATTGGCGGAGACCCCAAGCCCTTCCGCCCCGCCCAGGCCAAGACTTTTCTCCAGCAGCCATGAAAAGCCTTTAACGATCCGCGGCAGGATATTCCAATAAAAAAGAACCGCGGACAGGGCGCTGATGACCAATACGAGCGGAAGCGACTGAAAGGCCATAATGAAAGTGGCCTGCGGATCAGTCACCTCAAACGGCTTTTCCCCGCCGCCGATATAGCCGAAAACAAAGGATGTGCCGGCCAGGGTGGATTCCTTAAGGGCCAAAACCGCCTCATTGAGGTAAAAGAAGATTTTGGTGAAAAACGTAAATTTAAGCAGGATAAAGGCCAGCCCCAGCTGCGCCCCGATACCTATGACCGCAGTTCTTAGCGGAAACCGGCCGCGGTTTTCGCTCATTAGCCAGGCCAGAAACAAAAATACGACAAGGCCGGCCAGACTCTGAAAAGCCCCCATGCGCTACTCCTCAAACTCGCCGTGCCGTCCCCTGCCCTTTGCATAGCGATCAATGCCGGTTAATTTGACAGTCTCATAAAAGATCAATTTTGAGATGGGACCTCATCGTACTCAGTCCCGCATAAGCGGGACGGTTCTCGCCTCGTAATCGTGCTCGAAAATATTCAATGCCGATTACGAGTACGAGCACAAGTACGAATCAAACGACCGGATCAGCCGAACCAGCAGGCGAATGATTGGTTTTGGTTGTCTTATTGTCTTAAAGGATTATATTAATTTAACTTATACAAAACAGTAGGCAATATCAACATCTCGGTTACACATCAGCATCTCCAGATCCAGGGGGAGCGATTTGGCCGGATCCGAATATAGCGAAAGGGCGCCTTCCGGGCACTGCTCCGCGCAGAGGCTGCAGCCCAAACATTTAAATCGATCATAGGATCGGGTTCCGCCTTCAAATTGAACGGCTCCGAAGTGGCAGATCGCTTCACAGGTGCCGCAGCAGGTGCATAAAGCGGCATCGTGGGTGATGGAATAGCCGGATTCGGCAGACATAGACAGATTTTTATCGATTTTGGCCGCAGCTTTCGTGGCCTTGAGCGATACACAGGTGTCCGGATGGCAGTTGCAGATCACGCCGGTGCAGCCGCCAGCCGTGTTTCTTGAACAGCCATTTGGTGGATGTTTTCACAGGATCGCCTCCGGCTTTCAAATCCGATTTTAAAGGTGCAGGCCTTAGCACGGACGGTCGGGTTTTGCCCTTGCGTAGGGCAGGCCACCGCGCCTGCCTGAAAAACAGAACAAATTTAGCCCAAACTAAATAACCGGCCACTTGTCTATATTGTCCCGGGTATGGTATATTTACCTTAATATAGTCGGCCGGATTACTCTGATAATATCGCCCTATGATTGAAAGGAAATAACCCATTGAAAAGACCCACATTATTAAAACTCTTCGGTATGCTGTTGTTTTTCGGCCTTTTTATCCAAAACCCGGCAAATGCGGAGCAACCAATCAACGTTTACGTCAGCATACCCCCCCAGGTTCATTTTGTCAAAGCCATCGGCGGCCCGCATGTAAATATCTCAGTGATGGTAGATCCCGGGCAAAACCCGGCCAGCTACGAGCCCTCACCCAGACAGATGGTCAAACTGGCCCGCGCGGATATCTACTTTGCCATCGGCGTGCCCTTTGAAACCGCCTGGCTTGATAAATTCGCCGACGCCAATCCTGACATGCGGATAATCCATACGGCCGCCGGAATCGAAAAAAGGCCCATTCACCGGCACGGGGGGCATCATAAAACCGGCCACAGCCATGAAGGCATCAAAGATCCCCACGTATGGCTCTCTCCGCCACTTGTCATGCTGCAGGCCCGGCACATAATCGCGGGCCTTGCATCCCTTGACCCGGAGAACACGGCGGATTATGAAAAAAACTACGCAGATTTTATCAACCGGCTGGTTGAACTGGACACTCGACTGCTTAAGACATTTACGGGTATCAAACGCCCCCAGTTTATGGTATTCCACCCCTCATGGGGCTATTTTGCCGATGCCTACGGCCTGGAGCAGATCGCCATTGAAATCGAGGGCAAAGATCCGAAAGCAAAGGATGTGACCGCCCTGATCCAAACCGCAAAAAAAAATGACATTTCCATCATATTCGCCCAGCCCCAGTTCTCCGTCAAACAGGCCAAAATCATTGCCAGGGAAATCAGCGGAACCATTGTTCAGGCCGATCCCCTGGCTGAAAACTGGGAGCAGAATTTAAAGCAAGTTGCATCTGCCATCAAAGAAGAGTTATAATAATCAATCATGAGTGAGCCAATCATTGAAGTCGAAAATGTGAGTTTTTCCTACCGGGGACTCAATGTGCTTTCGGATGTCTCCTTTGCCGTGCGTGAAAAAGAGTTTCTGGCATTTATCGGCCCCAACGGCGGCGGCAAAACCACGCTGATCAAGCTTTTACTGGGGCTTTTAAAGCCTGACACCGGGACCATCCGGATATACGGCACCACCCCGGAAAAGGCCGCGCACCTAATCGGCTATGTCCCCCAGGATGTGGCCATCAACAAATCCTTTCCCATATCGGTCTTAGATGTCGTATTAATGGGCCGGCTTCGGTTTCGGGGACGGTTCCGGCTGACCAAAGCGGACAAAGAAGCCGCCCGGAAGGTGCTCTCGGAAATGGAAATGCTCGACTACCAGAACCGCCGCATTGATGATCTCTCCGGCGGCCAGCGCGAACGGGTATTCATCGCCCGGGCCCTTGCCACAGACCCCGATATTCTGATTCTGGATGAGCCCACCGCCAGTCTGGACAATGCCGGCCGCACGGAACTATACGCCATTCTCAAAGAAATCAACAAAAGCAAAACCATCCTGTTGGTCACCCACGACATGATGGTGCTCTCAAGCTATGTTTCATCAGTTGCCTGCGTTAACCAAAACGTGCATTATCATGATGATGCGGAAATCACCGAAGAGATGATACAAAACGGCTATCACTGCCCGGTGGAACTGATCGCCCACGGTATTCCCCACCGGATTCTGAAAACCCATAAGGACCAGCCATGATTGAGGCCCTTCAATTTGAGTTCATGCGGAATGCGCTTTTCGCGGGTTTCTTTGCCAGCCTGATCTGCGGCGTGATCGGCACTTTCGTGGTGGTCAACCGCCTGGTGTTTTTAGGCGGAGGCATCGCCCATGCGGCTTACGGCGGCATCGGTGTAGCCTTTTTTTGCGGTATCCCTTACATTGTCGGCACCCTGGGATTTTCGCTGGTGGCGGCCATTGTGATGACCGCCGTGGTGTTAAAGGCCAAAAGCCGGGCGGATACATTTATCGGCGTGCTTTGGGCCGTGGGCATGGCCATCGGCATTATTCTGCTGGATCTCACCCCCGGCTACAATGTGAACCTTATGAGTTTTCTCTTCGGGAGCATCCTGGCCGTGCCAGGCTCGGATATCTGGTGGATGATTGGGCTGAGCATCATCACCATTGCGGTCACGGGATATTTTTACCGGGACATGCTGGCCATCTCCTATGACGATGAATTCGCCTCCCTGCGAGGCGTGCCGGTGAATCTCCTCTATTTTCTGTTTATCGGGTTGATTGCGGTCTCCATTGTTATTATCATAAGGGTCGTTGGCCTGATCCTGGTCATCGCCCTGTTGACCATCCCGCCGTTTATTGCTGAAAAATACGCAAGATCCCTTTTGATGATGATGGTGCTGGCCACGCTTTTTGCCATGATATTTAATTTAACCGGACTATGGCTGGCCTATACCTTTGATCTCACGTCCGGGGCGACCATCATCCTGGTGGCCGCAGCCGGTTTTTTCATCTCAATGGCGGTGGACTTGCTGCTGCCTGGAAAATTTTCAATCCGTCAGGACTGATGGCTTCGCAAAAAACGGATCATGCAGTTTTCCCATAAATTCAGCATATTTCTTCTGACAGCCGCTGTCGTTATGCTCTCCGGGTGCAGCCATTTTCATTGGCAAAACGAATCCGGCACCGGTCCGCTGGGCGCTGCCATCGATTTCTATCGCGGCCCGATGGATCATCTCAACGCGGTTCGTGCCGGCGCGTGCCCCATGTATCCGGGGTGTTCCGAATACGCCCGCCGGGCGATTGATAAGCATGGGCCGGTTCTCGGCTGGATCATGGCCTGCGATCGGCTGCTACGATGCGGACGGGACGAATTGAAAAAGTCCCCTCAAATCCGGCTTGATGGAAATCCAAAATGCTACGACACCCTGGCCAAGAACGACTGGTGGTGGCATTCGCCGGATTTTAAAGATGACCCGGCATCTTCCCGAAACTGGCAAATATCAATTGACTAAAGGAGGCACAATGGCTTCAACCGATGATTTTTATCAAGCAACGCATCCCATCCGGGTGGTTACGGCCACGGCCCTGTTTGACGGCCATGATGCCGCCATTAACATCATCCGCCGGATCTTGCAGGACTCCGGGGCGGAGGTGGTTCATCTGGGACACAACCGCTCGGTGGCGGAAATCGTTGATGCCGCGCTGGCGGAAGATGTCCAGGGGATTGCGATCTCAAGCTATCAGGGCGGCCACATGGAGTTTTTCAAATACCTCTATGACAAGCTCCAGGAAAAGAAAGCCGGACATATTAAAATTTTCGGCGGCGGCGGCGGGGTGATTGTGCCTGATGAAATCAAGGAGCTTGAATCCTATGGCGTCACCAAGATCTATTCCCCGGCGGATGGCTCGGAAATGGGCCTGCAGGGGATGATCAGCCATATGATGGCCCATATGGATTTTTCGCCGCTTGCAGCCGGCAGCCCGTCTGATCTCACCCGGCTTTCGCCGCAAGATCCGCTCACCATCGCCCGTTTGATCACCATGGCGGAAATATCGGCACACGGCGGAGAGTCGGAGTTTGAGGCCATTAAAACACGGCTTTCGGAGAACCTGCATAAGCCTAACATCCCTGTAGTGGGAATTACCGGAACCGGCGGGGCCGGCAAATCCTCGCTCACTGATGAGCTGAT
Organism: Desulfobacterales bacterium; assembly: GCA_046543065.1. Lineage (GTDB taxonomy): Bacteria > Desulfobacterota > Desulfobacteria > Desulfobacterales > Desulfosalsimonadaceae > M55B175. The sequence goes on from JBKHAE010000014.1 coordinate 6,282, forward strand.
TGTAAGACTTCTCCACCATCACCCGGATATGAACATCGGTATCCTCTGCTGCGACCCCACGCGGCGGAAGACCGGCGGCGCCCTTCTGGGCGACCGCATCCGGATGAATGCCATTGACAGCCCGCGGCTCTACATGCGAAGCCTTGCGGTGCGCAGTTCCAACACGGAGCTGCCGATTGTTCTGCCGGATGCCGTTGACATCCTCAAATCCGCAGGCTTTGATTTAATTATTGTGGAAACAGCGGGCATCGGCCAGGGCGCTTCCAATATTTTCGACTTAACGGATGTGTCCATGTATGCCATGACCAGCGATTACGGGGCTGCCTCCCAGCTTGAAAAAATCGACATGCTTGATTACGCGGACATCATCATCGTTAATAAGTTCGATAAAGAAGGCAGCGAGGATGCGCTCCGGGATATCCGCAAACAGGTGCAGCGGAACCGCAAAACGTTTGACGTATCCCCCGAAGATATGCCAGTTTTCGGCACCATCGCCTCCAAGTTCAATGACGACGGCGTAACCGCCATGTACCGGTTCCTTGTCAAAATCATCGTGGATAAGGCCGGTATTCAGTTTGCCGAATCAATTCCTGAGGTAAAGGACCGCGTTTCCAGCACCAAGACCATTTTTGTCCCGCCCGAACGCAACCGCTATCTTTCCGAGATCTCGGAAACCCTTCGCGCCTACCATACCCACACCCGGGACCAGGCGGATAAACTTCGAAAAGCCTGGCATCTAAAAGAAACCGCTGCCGCCATCGGCGGAGGCGACGCCCTTTCCGGAGATACGGATACGCTGATGGAAAAACTTAAACAGGCCATTGATTCAGCAGAAGCCGACGTTGATCCGGCCGCCCGGCAGTCCATGGCCGAATGGGCGGAAATCCGGGACATCTATACCCGGGATGAGCTGGTATATACCGTGCGGGACCGGGAAATCCGGCAGCCGCTCTATGTGGAATCCTTATCCCAGACCCGGGTTCCCAAAATCGCGCTTCCCGAATACCAGGATCCGGGCGAACTCTATACCTGGATGCGAAAAGAAAACATTCCCGGCCGGTTCCCGTTTACCGCGGGCGTATTCCCCTTAAAGCGGACGGATGAGGACCCTACGCGCATGTTTGCCGGCGAAGGCGACCCTGCCCGGACCAACCGGCGCTTTAAGCTCCTCTCCAGCGACTCCCCCGCCAATCGTCTGTCCACAGCATTTGACTCAGTTACCCTGTATGGATTTGACCCGGATACCCGGCCGGATATCTACGGCAAGGTCGGCACCTCCGGAGTGAGCATCTGCAACTTAGATGATGTTAAAATCCTGTATAGCGGCTTTGACCTGGCCGCCCCCAACACCTCGGTTTCCATGACCATTAACGGCCCGGCGCCCATGATGCTCGCCATGTTCTTTAATACCGCTATTGATCAGCAGATTGACAGGTTCCGCGAGAAAAAGGGGCGTGCGCCGAGTGCGGAAGAAGCAGAGGAGATCCGGGCGGATGTGCTCTCCCAGGTACGGGGTACCGTCCAGGCCGATATATTAAAAGAGGACCAGGGCCAGAACACTTGTCTGTTTTCGGTGGATTTCGCCTTAAAGATGATGGGCGATATCCAGCAGTTTTTTATCGACAATGATGTCCGGAATTTCTATTCCGTATCCGTTTCCGGCTACCATATTGCCGAAGCCGGCGCCAACCCCATCTCCCAGCTCGCATTTACCCTGGCAAACGGATTTACCTATGTTGAATACTATCTCTCCCGCGGCATGCCGATTGACAGCTTTGCCCCAAACCTCTCCTACTTCTTTTCAAGCGGCATGGACCCGGAGTACAGCGTCATCGGCCGGGTGGCCCGCCGGATCTGGGCCGTTGCCATGCGGGAGCTATACGGCGGCGATGAGCGCTCCCAGCGGCTCAAATACCACATTCAAACCTCCGGCCGTTCGCTTCACAGCTATGAAATCCAATTCAACGACATCCGAACGACACTGCAGGCGCTTTATGCCATTTACGACAACTGCAACAGCCTGCATACCAATGCCTATGACGAGGCGGTCACCACCCCGTCCGAAGAATCGGTGCGCCGGTCCCTGGCCATCCAGATGATCCTGAACCAGGAATTCGGCATGACCAAAAATGAAAACATGAACCAAGGCAGTTTTATTATCGAGACCCTCACGGACCTGGTGGAGGAAGCGGTTTTGGCGGAATTTGACCGGATCACCGCCCGGGGCGGGGTGCGGGGGGCCATGGAGCGAGCCTACCAGCGCAGTAAAATTCAGGAAGAATCGATCTATTATGAGCAGCTAAAGCATACCGGTGAGCTGCCCATCATCGGGGTAAACACCTTTCTAAACCCCAATGTGGACCAGCGCGAGTCGATTTCAAACCTGGAGCTGGCCCGGGCCACTGAGGGCGAAAAGCAGTCCCAGCTCAAACGGCGCAATGAGTTTGTCGAACGAAACAAGGATAAGGCCCCGGAGGCCCTGCGCCGGCTCAAGGAGACCGCTTTGGCGGACGGCAACATCTTCGCCGAGATGATGCATACCGTCCGCCACTGCACCCTGGGCCAGATTACCCAGGCGCTTTTCGAGGTAGGCGGTAAATACCGGCGGAATATGTAGCTTCACGGGTTTTAGGTTTTGGGTATTAGGTATTAGGTGTAAAACCTAAAGCATCAGTAGGGCGGATAAGCGATAGCGCATCCGCCAAATGCCTTTCTGCCTTATTGCAAAAGCTAAAGCTCATAAAGGGTTTCATCCTTTTGGGGCGGCAGCTGCTTTTTCAGGTTTTTGATGCCTTTTTTGCCTGGCAGGATAAACGGCTCCTCGCTTTCAAGGCTATCCCCCATCTCCGCCTCCACCTGCTCGGGATCCTCACCGGCTTCCATGCGGCTTAGGGCCTCCTGCATGCCCGGGCCGAGTTCCACGCCCGTCATATCTGTAAATTTCCGCATGAGGTTGGCCGCCTGCCGGGGGTCGTCCTCATTAATATTTTCTGCCTCCCGGGCCATCCATTCCATGGCCTTCTCCATCTTGGATTCATCCATGGGAAAATCTTCATCCCCGCCCTCTTCCGCCCGGCCGGTTACGGCAAAAAGGGATATCTGACGGGTTAATTCGGCTTTCCGGCATTTCGGGCAGGTCGGGACTTTGGTGGTATTGATGGTTTTTGAATAAAAATTAAAGATCGTGTGGCAGTCCTTGCAGTAAAACTCATAGATGGGCACCGCTTTTGGCTCCTATACGACATCAGTTAACAAATGCCTGAGTTCAGGAAATGATAAACGCCCGGCACATGGCCGGGCTATTTTTATATCATATACTTACCAAAGCTTAAACGACGAATTCATGCGGCCTTGCTACCCCAAACCGCAAAGACCGGGTCCGACTGCGGCATATCCGGGTAGTATTTATCAGTTTCCGGCCGGTCCCAGCCCCGCGTGGAGAAGGTTTTGAGATCCCCAAACCGACCGGACTGATGAAAGTATTCAAGCACCAGCCCCATGCGCTCGAACTCGTGAAGCTCGGTCCAGAGCTTTATCGCCTTGGGCGGAAACCACCGGTTGGAAAACGTGTGCATCAGGATGCCGTCTGGCTTCAAAACGCGGGCAATCTCATCAAAGACCGCCAGTGGCTGGGTCATGTATTCCACTGAGACCGTGCATATCACCCGGTCAAATGCAGCATCATTAAACGGAAGCTTCGGCGTCTCGTTTAAGTCATGAACCACATGGTCGGTAAGCTGCGGATTCTCTTGCATCTCCGCGGCATTCATGCCCAGGCCGACAAGCGTATGGGGTTTGACAGCATCCGGCACATGCGAGCGCCAGCTGCTCATCAAATCAAGCACCTGCATCTCCGGGGAAAGGATCTGCCCATACAACCCGGAAATAATCTCAATCGCCCGCTCATCAATATGATTCACGAAGCGGGGTTTTTCGTAAAACCGCGCATCATTGGTTTCATCTCCCCGGAAAAACCCATCCGGCGTCAAAAACTCGGTGGGTTTGCCGTTGTACCGGGCCTGCATACCCGGCCCTTCCGTAACGGTCTCCAGCATCTCCCTGCATTGACCGCCGCGATCAAACGGCTTTTTGTAAATATCATGCACCACCGCGGTTACCTCAATTTCGCGGTCCGCCAGGGGATGATTCAAATCCACATCCACTTCTTCCGGGCCAACCCCCACGCATCTGACCGGCTGCACGTTCTGAGGAAATACATTATATAGATCCCGCAGAATCCCTTTGGGATAAAACCGGCCGTATTTGGGCTCTGCCAGCTCATCATTGAACTGACCGCGCTTCAAGTGATGCCGATGCCGGGGATTATAACCGGATAGAGCATCACCCGGGCCAAACCGGAAAGTTTTCCGATCCCCGGGAGCCGCGCCCATGAGCTCTTCATATACGGGCTCAGGCAGGATATCCCGCCAAAAGTTTACCATGTGAAGGGAATTATCCGTATGCTTGGCCTCATTGCTTTGCCATTTCACCTGAAATTCAATATCTGCCAACGTGTCTTTATCAATCCGGTTCATCGCTCACCTCTTAGTGAAGGGTTAGTTTTTATTTAAGCGTCTGTTCCAGATTAAAATAATACATTGTGGCAGGGCGTCAATCTTATAGATTGCGATACTATAGGTCTTGTTATTCTTGAATCGGCCGGTTCAAGCGACCGGATTCATACCCTTCCAGGTCCAGGGCCACATACTGAAAACCGATCCGGCGCATTTGCTTTACAATTTGCGACCGGACATCAGGGGTGGAAAGCCTTTCAATATCATCTGCCGGCACTTCGATTTTGGCCAAACCGCTGTGGTATCTCACGCGGGATTCGGAAAATCCGGCTGCCGCCAGCACTTTTTCAGCCCTTTCAATCAGCGAAAGCACCGCTTCGCTAATTTCCACCCCATAGGGCAGCCGTGTCGCCAGGCATCCGGAAGCGGGTTTGTCCCATGCAGCAAGCCCCGCTTTTTTTGCAAGTTCGCGGATATCCGACTTGCTTAGCCCGGCCTCTGCCAGGGGGGCTAAAACGCCCATTTCCCTGGCGGCCTTTAAACCCGGCCGGAAATCATTTTGATCATCCAGATTGGCCCCATGGGCGAGATACGGAATCCCCGTCTTTTCCGCCTCCTTAAAAAAAGCAGCGAGCATCTGCTTTTTACAGACGTAGCACCGGCCCTTCGAATTTTTAATAAATTCAGAGGCGCTCAATGGATCGGTAGGGATCAAAACCTGCCGAATTCCATTAGCCCGGCAAAATTCTTCGGCGGCGGCGGTCTCCTTTGCGGGATGGATCGGCGAGACGGCAGTGGCCGCAACAACCTCATCACCCAATACCTGCCAGGCGGCATAAAGCAGATAGGTGCTGTCCACACCACCTGAAAAGGCGACCATCAGCGAAGTTAATTTCTCCAGGGTTTTTAAAAGCAGTTTCTCTTTTTCCAGAAGATGATGCGCTATCAATGGGCAACCAACCTTTCTGCCGGCGGCGCATAGTTATAATTTATAATAAAATCAGATATATTTTTTCTTTGCGGCATAAAAACTGTTTACAAAGCCCCCCTTATTTTATATATAGATGGACTTATAATCGAGTTTAATCCGCTTTTCGCGAAAACACACATATCAAATCTCTGATGATTGTAAAAGAGGGGGTTATGGGAAAAAAAAGCCTGACCAAATCAACGTCAAAGAAAAAAAGCACCAAAAAAAAGACCACAGCCAAAAGCACTTCTAAAAAAATCGTTTCCGAAAACGCAAAAACCCAGAAAAATACTTCCCAAAAATCCGGCAAGAAAAAACCGACCTTAAAATCGCTCAGAAAAAAGGATTTCGGGACTTGGGCGCCGGATACCATGTATCAGCCGGAACCGCAGACCCCGAACTTCTCCGCCCCGCCGGCGGTTGAAGCCGGGGACAAAGAAACGGCTGAGAAGTTAAAGACCCTGCTTGCCAAACAGTTTGAACTGTCTGAAAAGAAAAAAACCGCGCCCAAGAAGCCCCAGAAGAAAAAGGCGGCAGCCGGCACGGCCAAGAAAAAAGCCGCGCCGAAAAAAGCACAAAAAAAGAAAATCTCAACAGCGGAGCTGCTCCAAAAACAGTTTGATGCATGGACGCCGGAAAAACTGTTTAAGCCGGATGCGAAGCAAACCGGCCAATTCTCCGCCACGCCGTTTACCGACGCGGTTGATGCGGAAAAATTAAAGGAACTGCTCTTCCGGGAGTTTGACCTCTCCAAAGTAACGCCCAAGCCCCCGCCCGAGCCAGAAGAACCCGCACCTGCAGAGGCGGCGGATGAAGCTGCTCAACCGGCGGAGGCTGCAGAGCCCGAAAAACCCGACGCACCTACCCCTGAAGAACCTATGGAAGCGGCTCCAGCGGAAGAAACGGAACCGGCTGCCGAGACCGAAAAGCCGCAGGAAACAGCCGAGCCTGAAAAAGAAAAAACGCCTGAGACCGCGACCGCCGCCGAACCTGAAGAAAAACCGGCTGCCGAGGCGCCCAAAAAAGAAGAGAAAAAGCCGGCTGAAAAGGCCAAACCTGAAAAACCGGAAGACTCTCCATTGGCGAAGACCCCCGGCAAGCCGTCAACACCGCCGGCCGGCGGTGGCGGCGGCGAGCCCCCAAGCCCGCCCCCGCCATCCGGGCCCCAGGCCGGTGACGAACCCATGGGCAGAGGCCTGAAGATTTTGATTATTGGCATTGCCGCGCTTTTTGCCTGTATTATCCTGGCCAGCGCCCTGAATTCCAGCAAATACTATATCAAAGCCGGCGAAGAGGGCGCAGAAATCTGGAAGGGCAACTTCTCCCCAAGGGGAAAGGAAAAAGTGGTCGCATTGAAAGAGATTGAACCTCCGGAAGATGTCAGCAGTGCTGTTTCAAAACAGACCGCCTACGAACTGCCGTTTAATTATTATATGACAGAGGCGGAAAAACTCTCCGACAAACCGGGCACTCCCGATTTTGCGGCCATCCGGGAAGAGCTGAAAAAGGCCAAAAAATATGCCATTACCCGGAAACAGATCCAGCAGGTCAAAAACCGGCTGAATCACATCGAATTTACCTTTCTCCTCTACAAAGCCGATATGGCGGCGGATAAAGGCACCGCTAAAGGTTATGACAGAGCCCTTGAGCACTTAGAAGCAGCCAGGGACAAGGCTGCCGGCGAGTCTCAGGCGGAACTCGTGGAAAAACGCATTCAGGCAATCAAGAAGGCTCAATCCGGATCTAACAACCTGGCTGCACAGCCGGAATCGCCTGCGGACCAGCCGGAGTGCCCGGCCAAAAAAGAAAAACCAAAGACGACAGAACCCGAGGAAAAGCCCAAAACCAAACCGGATAAGCCATCAGAAGAAAATCATATTCTGTAGGCAGAATCTTATTAAACTTTAAAAGCGGTGAAGATAGCCTTGTCCTTCACCGCTTTTTTTCTTTTTGAAGAGTTGCAAAGAAACAATTCACCACAGAGGGCACAGAGAACCACAGAGGTTTTTTTCTCTGTGATCTCTGTGACCTCTGTGGTTTATTAAGTTGTCAATCCCTCTCAATACAAATGGCACAACACTTCCCGGTCACCAAAGCGCCGCAGTTCCGGCGGCGTCTCTCGGCAGACGGGCATGGCGTCCGGGCATCGGGGATGAAACCGGCAGCCCGCCGGCGGATTGGCGGCAGAGGGCGCCTCTCCTTTGACTTCGGCAGTTTCTAAGCGCCTATCCTCCCCCGGCACCGGCACCGCAGCCAGCAGCATGCGGGTATACGGATGCAGAGGTTTATGGATGATATCCGCCGTGCTCCCTTTTTCAAAAATCTGGCCCAGGTACATAACCGCCAAGCGATCGGCGATATTGCTGACAACGCTTAAATCATGAGAGATAAACAAGTAAGAGAGCTGATACCGCTCCTGAAGCGATATCAGGAGATTTATCACCTGGGCCTGGATGGAAACATCAAGGGCACTCACCGCCTCGTCACAGATAATGAACTCGGGCCGCAGGGAAATGGCCCGGGCGATATTGATCCGCTGGCGCTGGCCGCCGGAGAATTCATGGGGATAGCGATATATGGCATCATCTGAGAGCCCGACCTCTTTTACCAGGCGCAGGGCATCCGCTGTTTTGGATACCTCAAGCCGCTTAAAGTTTACAAGCCCTTCGGTCACAATATCCATCACGCTCATGCGGGGATTCAAGGAGGACAGCGGATCCTGGAATATGACCTGTATTTTCTGGCGCAGCCGGTTCATCTGTTTGCGGCGAAGCTTGTGCAAGGCCTGGTCTTTAAAAAAAATCTCCCCGGATGTCACGGGCTCAAGACCCAAGAGGGTCCGCCCCAGGGTGGTTTTCCCGCACCCGGATTCGCCCACCAGTCCCAGGGTCTCCCCGGGAAATAAATCCAGGGACACCCCGTCCACTGCCCGGATATAATTCTGCTCCCTGGAAAACATCCCGCGTTTTACCGGAAACCAGGTTTTTAAGTGATCGACTATGAGCAAGGACCGGGTATCTACCATCTTTTTAATGTTCCGTTTGATCTAACTCGTTAGTAATTTTTTGCCTCGCAGAGATGCGAAGCCCGCAAAGAGGCTTTATCAAAATGTCTTGGCGCTCTCTGCGTCTTTGCGAAAGATTTATCATTATAGGATTAAGAGTAAGATTAAGATTAAGAGTAAGACGCAGAATCATTGGATTACCCTACTCTGCCTTATCCAGTAAAAAGCAGGCGGCTTTCTGGCCGCTGCCGCAGTCATAAAGGGGCGGTGTCTCCTGCCGGCACCGTTCAAATGCATAGGGGCAGCGGGCCTGGAAATGGCACCCTTTGGGAAAATCAAAGGGCGACGGCACCTGCCCGGGAATCGCTTTTAACCGCTGTCGGCCCGTGGATAGGCGGGGGATGGCCTCAAGCAGGCCGATGGTATACGGATGCGCGGGCTGCTGAAAAATCGCCTCCCGGCTGCCGGTCTCAACGATCCGGGCCGCATACATGACAAGCACCCGCTCGCACATTTCCCAGACCACGCCCATATCATGGGTGATCAAGAGAAGCGAAGTCAGATTATGCTTCATCCGCTGAAGCAGATCAAAAATCTGGGCCTGGGTAGTCACATCAAGGGCGGTGGTGGGCTCATCTGCAATAATCAGGGCGGGCTCCAGCATCAAGGCCATGGCGATCATGACCCGCTGCTGCATGCCGCCGGAGAGCTGATAGGGATAGCTGTACATGCGCTCCTTTGAATCCGGAATCCCCACTTTCCGGAGCCATTCTTCAGAAAACCGCCAGGCCTCTTTTTTTGACATCTGCCGATGCAGCCGCACAGCCTCCACCAGCTGCCGGCCGATGCGGTGCAGCGGGGACAAGGCGGACAGGGGTTCCTGAAAAATCATGCTGATGGCATTGCCCCGGATATCCCTGAGAGCTTCGGAACTCATGCGCATCAGATCCTGACCGTTAAATAAAACCTCCCCGCTTTCAATACTGCCCGGCGGGCTCGGGATCAGCCGGGTGAGGCTTAGCGCGGTCACCGATTTGCCGCATCCGGACTCGCCCACCAAGCCCACGCTCTCGCCCCGGCCAATATCAAACCAGACATCCTCGGCTGCAGTAAACCGTCCGTCATCCGCATTAAAGCTCACTGCCAGATTTTTGACAGACAGCAGCAGTTCTCTGCCGTTTTCTACCTCGCTCGTCATCTCCTCTTATTCCAGACGCGTGTATTGTTTCGGGTCATAGGCATTGCGGATGCCTTCGCCCACGAAAACCCCTAACAGCATGACAATGAACAGGGCCAGGGATGGATACAGAATCAGCCACCACGCCCACCGGTACTGCTGGGCCTGAAACAAAAGCTCGCCCCAGCTTGGCGTTGGCGGCGGAAGGCCGAAGCCCAGATAATCCAGGGCGGCCAGTGCGCCGATGGCCCCGACTAAAGAAAAGGGGAAAAAAGTAATCACCGGTACCAGGGCATTGGGCATGATATGCTTGAAGATAATTTTATAAGACGGGACCCCCATGCATTTAGCCGCCTCAACAAAGGGCCGCTTACGAAGATTTAAAAACTCCGCGCGCACATAATAGGAGATTCCCACCCAGTTAAACAACCCGTAGCATATCAATAGCAGCATGAAACTCCGGCCGTAGATGGAGCCCATTAAAATCATGACATACAGAAACGGGATAGCGCTCCAGATTTCAATCAGGCGCTGGGCCGTGATATCTAAGCGGCCGCCGTAATAGCCCTGCACAGAGCCGGCAAAAATGCCCAGCATCATGGTTGAGCCCACCAGCATCAGGCCGAATGTCAGCGAAATCCGGAGTCCATAGAGGATCCGGGCCAGCACATCCCGGCCGGCGCTGTCAATGCCCAGGGGATGGGCTTCCACAGGGGGGTGGGGAAACTGGACCGACTCCTTTTCAAATGATGCGGTATACTGACGCTTATCAATGGATAGCTGATAATCATCCACCGGCCCCTCCAGCCGCTTCTCTATCATACTGCGCAGTACGGCTTTATCGCTCTCTGAAATCTGCTGCCAGATATCCGGCACAGGCGGGAGGCGCTCCAGCGACGGATTAAAATGAAGCGTTTGGATTTTCTTTTCCCCGGCCGAAATTTCCTGAAACATCAGGCGAAGGGTTTTGGGCGGCTCCGGCCGAGGCCTATATGTGGGCAGCACCACCCTGACCGGACCGGACGGCGCCAGGATCTCAAAGCTCTGATAAGCGGCGGATTTGTTTTCAAACCGATCGTCTATCGCTGTTTTCAAATCCCCGGGAAAAGAAAAGTGCCGGTTGAGCCGGATATCTTCACTGGGCTTGTCTCCGGGGCCGAGGAAAAAATCAAAATTACGGGCGCGCAAAATGGAATAATCCTTCTCTATATCCACGCTGCCCACCCGGGGCTCCGGTTTCAGGACCAACTTGACGTTCTCCGAGACGGATATGTCCGCCGGATCGATGTCCTCCAGGGGGCCAAAGGGGATGGGCGGAAATATCATGAAATTGTCCGGATCCTCGGTAAAGGTACGCATCTGACGGATTTTCTTGTAATCCGGCCGGGTTTGCCGGCCGCTGCCGGTGAACACATCCTCGGAATAAAACTTGACCACCGGAAAAAATGACTCCCCGTTAAACCGCACATACAGGGGTACCCCATTGCAAATCAGCTCGGATAAAAGGCTTAAACCATAAAGCAGCAGAAGAATCCATAAAGATACATAGGCGCGCTTCATGGACTTAAAGCGCAGGTACCGCTTTTTTGCCATGGGATTTTGAAACAGCTTGGCGATCATAGGGGTTATGCCTTCTGCATACGGGGGCTTAGATCTCCTGAAAATTGATCCGCGGATCGATCATGACATAAAGAAAATCTGAAAGAATATTGCCCAATAGCCCGAGAATCGAGGTAAGCGCCAGAATGCCCATAAACACCGGGTAATCCCTGCCGACAATCGCCTCCAGGCTAAGCCGGCCCATGCCGGGGATTTCAAATACCTGCTCAATAATCACCGAACCGGCAAACATGACCATCAGGATTGCGCCAATCCCGGTGGCAATGGGGATCAGGGAGTTTCGCACCGCATGGCCCCAGACCGCCCGGCGGAAACTGCCGCCCTTGGCCACCACCGTGCGCACATAGTCCCTGCTGATCTGCTCAATCAGGGAGTTTTTCATAAGAAGCGTCAACACCGCAAAATTGCCGATTATGTAGCAAAGCACCGGCAGGGCCATGTGCATGAAAATATCCTGGATTTTTCCAAAAAGTGACAGACTGGCATAATTTTCCGAGTGAAATCCGGATATGGGAAAGATATCCCAGAACCCCTCGGTCGTGCCGCAGAAAAGCATTTTCAGCACCATGCCAAAGGCAAACGGCGGAATGGCATAGCCAACGAACACGATGATGCTTGATACGAGATCAAACATCCGATTGTGACGTAAAGCTTTGGCAATGCCCAACGGGATGCAGACCAGGTAGGATAAGATAAAACCGGTTAAACCGAAAACCAGCGACACCTGGAACCGATCCCGGATCAGCTGCCAGGCGGTTTTGTTGGGATATTTATAGGAGGCCATCTGCATGCCGATCCGGTGCTTGACCAGCCAGTTGTAATAGCGTTTGTAGATCGGCTGATCAAAGCCGTAATAAGCCTCAATATCTTTGCGCTGCTGCTCGGTGATGGATTGGGCATCGCCCTGGCCGACCGCGGTTTCCCCGGCACCGATGCCCTTCATCTGCATGATTGCCTGCTCCACAGGTCCGCCGGGGACAAACTGGATCAGGAGAAAGCACAATATCGTGATGCCCAAAAAAGTCGGCACAATGAGCAGAAATCGCTTTACAAAATAATCTAGGCGCTCCATATCCCCATCAAGCTTGACAAATAGGTTTTTGAGTCTGGCGACAAGTCTTTATGACATGTTTTTTGCCTGCTTTGCAAGGCCTATGCGAGAATTTGATCATCAAGTCCGTATCGGAATCCTGATAGTCCGGATTGGCATGTCCGGATTCCGGTTCCGCGACCTGAGGGCAATACCGGCAATGGCAGATAAAAAGATCTTTACCGGCTCAACAACTTATTGATGAGAGAATAGTTAACTCTGCAACCATCAATACACCCCTCCGAAAGGCGACAAATAGCGGGATGAACAGAAAAAGGGCGAAAGCCTTGACTGAGCTTCGCCCTTTGGATGAACAAATATAAATGGGAGGGAGAGACTACCGTTTGGAAAACTGAAAACGGGCCCGGGCGCCCCGCTGGCCGTATTTTTTCCGTTCTTTCTTTCGGGGATCGCGTTTAACGAAACCGGCCTTTTTAAGAACCTGACGAAATTCCGGGTTCATTAAAAAAAGCGTCTGGGTAATCCCGTGCCGGACCGCTTCGGCCTGGCCTAATGTTCCGCCGCCCTTGACATTGACCTTGATATCATAATTGTCCGAGGTATTGGTTACTTCCAGCGCCTGCCGGGAAATCCGCTGGGCGGCAGCCAAAGGGAAATATTCCTCCAGCGGCTTGTTGTTGATCAAGATTTCGCCGTTTCCGGGCTTCAGCCAAGTACGGGCCACCGCGGTTTTCCGTTTGCCGGTAGCGTAAAATACGTTTTCCTTATCCATTACTGCCCCGCTGTCTTAAATTTTTTATAGTTCCAAAGCCTGCGGCTGCTGCGCCTGATGCGGATGCTCGCTGCCGGAATAGACTTTCAGTTTTTTGTAAAGCTTCCGGCCCAGCCGATTTTTCGGCAGCATGCCTTTAACTGCATACCGGATCACATCCTCCGGCTTTTTCTGAAGCAGCTTCTCAGCATTTATCTCCTTTAATCCGCCAATATAGCCGCTGTGGCGGTAATACATCTTCTGCTGCATTTTCCGGCCGGTCAGTCTGATCTTGTCCGCATTGATAACAATAACAAAATCGCCGCAATCCACATGCGGCGTATAGAGTGGATTATGCTTGCCCCTGAGGCGGGCGGCCACTTCGCTGGCCAGACGGCCGAGCACCGCATTCTCAGCATCCACAACCAACCATTTCCCTTGATTATCCGATTGTTTCGCACTATATGTATATTTCTTCAATGTCCACCACTCCTTGCTAAAGATTAATTTGAGATAATTAATGAAAAATCATTTTCATGTCAAGAAAAAACTGAAGCCTGAACGGTCGGCGCGGTGGCCTGCCCTACGACGGGCTGGCTTTCACCTTGCGTAGGGCAGGCCACCGTGCCTGCCGCAAAAACAGAACAAATTTATCATGCGGCCTCTGAATCGGAATTGACATGAACGCTGATTTTGGCCCATGATAGATGATGGGTCAAATCAAAACTTAACTCAAAGGAAGCCAGCATGTCGTCACTCGAAATCGAAGTCAAATTTTTTATACCTGATACGGATACCGCCAGAAATCAAATCAAGGCCCTGACCCCTGAATTTCTGGGTGCCACGGACGAGACCAATATCCGTTATGAAACAGAGGATTGCGGGCTTCTGAGAAAAAAGTCCCTGCTGCGTCTCAGACGGACGGACCGGGCAACGCTTACCTTTAAATCCGAGTCGCCGGATCCATCGGACGAGTATAAAATCCACCGGGAATATGAGGTCATTGTGGATAACTTTGAAGCCATGCAAAACATTCTGGTCTCCCTGGGATTTCATCCGGAGCAGGTTTATGAAAAAAAACGGGAATCCTATAAGCTGGGCGATGTTGTACTGTGCCTGGATACCATGCCCTATGGGAATTTTCTGGAAATCGAGGGGCCAGGCCCGGAAATCCGGCCGCTTGCCAAGCGTCTTGGATTAAAATGGCAGAACCGGATCCTTTTAAATTACCTGGAAATGTTCGAGCAGATCAAAACCGAACTCGGACTTTCTTTTTCTGATGTGACGTTCAAAAATTTTCAAACCGTGGAGGCCGACCCGGCTGACCTGATCCCCCGGTTTGAAGTGGGTGCCGACGCGTCAGCCAATTCGTAAACAGCCGTTTATGCCCCGGCCGCCATTTTTCATAAAGAAACTCGTAATTTGTTATACCCCCTCTTTGGAAAAAGGCGGGATTGGGGGACTGATAGTCTCAAATGATAGAAAATCCCCCTAAATCCCCCTTTCAAAAGGGGGACTTAAAGGAATCGGGCCTTTTATATAAGCTTGTTTCAAGTCCAAACACCCTAAACTCTACACCTTATACCCTATACCCTACACCGTCACAACAACCGGCGCATCCTTTCCAACCCCGCAAAGAGTCCTGGCATTTCCCTGGTTGACAGAAATTTCAAGATATCCCCGGCTGCCGATGATGGCCAGCAACTCATCCGGGGCCACATCCTGGTAGGACGCCGAAAGACCGCTTATCTGATATGCCCCGACTTGAACGAAAAGCCGGCTTTCATCCGAACTTGATGCCAACTGCCGGATTAAATTCTCAGGGATATTGGTAATCAGGTTGCCGAACCGGTCCGCTGCAATGATTGCGCCGACCAATTCATCTTTCTCCGAAAAATAAGCGGCTGGCATGGGGATTTGGAGCATATTTTCAACGGATATCCGGGAACCGAATGCCTCTAAAGGGATACCGGCCGCCATATGCGCGGCCACCGGCGCAAAAATATCCCGGCCGTGAAAGGTGCGGCTTACGGGATGGAGAAAATACTGCCGATTTTCCAGCCGAACCGCGGCTTGCAGGTCTTTATCTTCCAGAACCTTTATTAACACCCCGTTATCCGGGGCCAAAAAATAATGACCGCCGGCTTGGACGGCAATAACGGCACGGCCGCTGCCCACCCCGGGGTCCACCACTACGGTATGCACGGTTTTTTCCGGGAAATAAGGATACGCCGCACGCAGAAGATAAGCCGCCGCACGGATATCCTGCGGATCCACATCATGCGACACATCCACAACCGAGGCTTGCGGACAAATGGAGAGGATAACCCCTTTCATGATACCGACATAGGGGTCAGACAACCCGAAGTCGGTCAAAAGGGCGATCACTGGCATGCCGAAATTCCCAGATGCTGGTAGGCCAATTCCGAGGCTTTGCGACCGGTGGAGGTTCTTAAAATCAGGCCGGTCTTTAAAAGAAACGGCTCAACCACATCCACCAGCGTGTCGGTCTCCTCCTGAAGGGTGGCAGCCACCGCATCAATTCCGACCGGGCCGCCCTTGTAATACTGAATAATCGTGTTTAAATACCGACGATCCAGGGGTGTAAGCCCCATTTCATCCACCCCTTCAAGCCCCAGCGCCCCTTCGACCGCCTCTATGGTGATCCGGCCGTCCGCCTTGACCTGGGCATAATCCCTGACCCGCTTAAGCAGACGGTTTACGATTCTGGGCGTCCCCCGGGAGCGCCGCGCCAGCTCGGCGGCCCCGTCATCCATGATGGATAGGTTGAGCAGCGCAGCGGATCGCCGGACAATCCGCTCCAGGTCCTCATCGCAATAAAAATCAAGGCTCCGAAAAATGCCGAACCGGTCCCGAAGCGGCGCGGAAAGGAGGCCCACCCGCGTTGTGGCCCCCACCAGCACGAACTGTTTCAGCCGAAACCGATGGCTCCTGGCATGAACCCCTTTATCAAAGATCACATCAATGGCAAAATCTTCCATGGCCGGATACAGCAGTTCCTCAACCGACTTGGGTGTACGGTGGATCTCATCGACAAACAGGACATCCCCGGTCTCCAGATGGGTGAGGAGACCTATCAGGTCGCCGCCCTTCTCAAGGGCCGGACCTGAGGTAACCATCAGGTTGGTGCCCATTTCATTGGCGATAATATGGGCCAGGGTTGTCTTGCCAAGCCCCGGCGGGCCGTGAAAAAGCACGTGCTCTAAAGCCTCGTTTCGATGCCTGGCCGCCTGGATGGCGATTTTCAAGGTTTCGAGCACCTCGCCCTGCCCGATATAGTCGCTCAGATGCTCCGGCCGAAGCGAAATAATATCCGGCTCCGCATCCATGGGAAGCGGCTCCGGGTTTACGATTCCCCGGGGTTCTCCGGAATATTTGATAATGTCATCCGCCATTTACCGCCTCGCCCCGATACACTTCCTCAAACAGCTCCTCCGGTGTGGCAATCGAGGGGTTCCGCTTCATGGCCGCATCAACCATGAGTTTGGCCTCATTGGTTCTGTGGCCCAGCTGACCGGTCAACACCGCAATCACCTGCTCAGCCGGATCATCGGCAGCCGGCGCTGCTTCTTGCCCCGGATGCACCGCATCCTCCCGGATCAGTGCGAACTTGCCCATTTTTCCCTGCAGCGTGGCGATAATTTTATGCGCTGTGCGCTCGCCAATCCCGTTTAAACGCTTTAGCACAACCGTATTTTTTGATTCAATGGCTTTGGCAATATCAGAAACCGGGGTATTCAATGCCTTTACCGCTTTTAAGGGGCCGATGGCCTCAACAGAGATGAAAAGCTGAAAAAACTCGCGCTCCGCCTCCAGATTAAAGCCAATCAACACCGGCTTGGGCTGATGCTCGGTCTGATGATAGTAAATGTGAAGCGACAGGGTATCCCCCAGGGACCTGGCATGAAGGGTCTCCATCACAAAGGCGGGCACCAGGACCTCGTAGCCGATTTGGTTGACCAGCAGAATCAGACGGTCGATCTCTTTTTTTAACAATTCGCCTTCAAGATATGCGATCATGCCATCCTCACACCTTACACCCTAAACCCTACACCCTGCTTACGCGCATGCATCAATTCCGCTCGTGTGCCGAAACAGGCCGACCATGGCCAAGGCAATGGCATCTGAGGCATGATAGGGCCGAATGGGGCCCGGGTGATTTAACCTGTGCCGAACGCTTTCCGCCAGCTGCTGTTTGTTGGCGCTGCCGTTTCCGGTCAGGATCTGCTTGGCGGTCCGGACTGGAACCTCCTTTACCGGCAGATGGAGCTGACACCCGGCCAGAAGGATTATCCCCGTGACCTTTCCGAGCATAATACCGGATTTGGGAAACCGCTCCAGGGAGAACACATCCTCAACCACGATAAAATCCGGAGACTGACGGGTCAAAAACGAAAACAATTGATTATAAATCCGGTTTAAGCGAATCGGCACCGAATGACGGGCGGATGTTTGAATACATCCATAGGAATAGCGGACAACCGAAAGCTCGGTCCCTTCAATGACGGCAACCCCCGTGGCCGCAAGACCCGGGTCTATGCCCACGATTTTCATCATGAATGACGATTACTGCTGCTCGATCCGGTTAATCTGCTGCCGGGCAATATTGGCCTCGTTGGAATCCGGGAATTTTTCTATCAGTTCTTTTAAGACCAGCCTGGCGTTGCCGGTTTCTCCGAGCTTTTGAAAGGCGATACCCTGCTTGAGATAGGCGGCCGCCACTTTATTGCCGTCCGGAAACTCCTCAATGACCTTCTGGTACTCCAGAATGGCTTTTTCATACCACTCCTCGCTGTAATAAACCTCACCGATCCAGAACCGGGCGTTATCCGCCTTATCCGAATCCGGATAGGCCTCAAGAAACTTTTCAAACGCATCCCGGGCGGTTTCATAATTTTCCTGGTCAAATGATTTTTTGGCAAAGCTGTATAACTTATCCTCCGGCATATCTTTTGAAGCCCCTTCTTCCGAAGATGCGGCGTCCACCGCGGCCTCGATCTTTTCTGCGGACTCAAAACCAAGATAGCCGGCCAGCCGGGAGATGCGTTCGTCATTGACATCCACGGATTCAGACAGGGCGGCAAGCTTTTCGCGGGTGGCATCCAGGCCGCTTTCCAGTTCTTTGATTTTCCGGCTTAAACGATGCTCGGTTTCTTCAAAACGGCCGGACAGCTTGCGCACCTCGCTACGCAATTCATAGAACTCCGCATCCTGGCCGGCATAAAGCTCACGAATACGGTTTCCCTGGGATTTTCCTTGTTCCAGCCGATCATTCAATTCATTAATCTGGTTTTCAAGCGAGGCATTGCGTGCCTGAAGATGGCTGATCCGGTTCTCCAACCGCACCACATCGGAATTGGTTGCACAGCCTGAGATCAACAAGAAGCTTATACATGCTATAAAAATTGTGCGCCACATGGATTTCATCACCCGGCTTGAAAATTTTTAAAAAATAGGAGCGGGCGGCATTCGCCCTGATACCGCCCACTCAGATGCCAACAGGATACGCTTTTATTTGATCTTAAAAACCCCGCGCCGGTTCTTGGCCCACGCCATTTCATTGCTTCGGGGGTCCACCGGCCGCTCTTCACCGTAGCTGATGGTTTCCAGCCGGGATTCATCAATGCCCGCATTGACCAGGTAATTTTTGATGCTCTGGGCGCGGCGCTGTCCCAGGGCCATATTATACTCCTTGGTGCCCCGTTCATCACAGTGGCCCTCAATAATCACCTCAATGTCAGAGTTCTCCCGCAGCCACTCCGCCTTCTCGGACAGAATCTCCCGGGCTTTCTTGGTTAGCGAAGAATCGTCAAACTCGAAATAGACATGTTCATTGAGAAACTCCTGCCTCTCGGCTTTTTCCTCTTCAATCCGGCGGCGGCGATCCTCTGCTTTCTCCTCTGCTTTCTCCTTTGCCTTTTCCCTGGCCGCGATTTCTTCCTCGGATATACCGGCTGTTTCTTCTTCGCCCGCTTTTTCAGCCTTTTCTGCCGCCTCTGTCGCTTCTTCGCCGGCTGTGGTGGAAACATCCTTATGCTTGGCGCAGGAGACCACAAACAAAAATGCAATAACCAACAAAAGAAGCCCGAATGTTACACTTAAACGCTGCTGTTTCATGTTTTTTTTCTCCTTTACCCTGTCGCATTCACGTTGAAAAAATTATCCTTTACTTAATTTCCATGGATGGAGACCAGTCCGGCAGTATCTGTTCGCCCGGCATCTCCAGAAGCGGCCGCTGATCCGTGCCGGATGCCGTCATTACATAGAGCTTGGCGGTTCCCGAGCGGGTGGAGCTGAATACGATTAATGTGCCGTCCGGCGACCAGCCAGGGGATTCGTTACTGCCGGCGTTTCGGGTTAACTGCGTCAATCCCTCGCCATCTGCGCCAATTACAAAAATATCGGCCTGCCCCCCCTCCATAGCCGAGTAAGCGATCTTTTCGCCGTCGGGCGACCAGTCCGGCTCGGTGTTGTAACTGCCTTCATAAGTCAACCGGCGGGTTTCATCAGTCTCCAGGTTTTTAATATAAATCTGCGGGGAACCGGCCCGTTTTGAGACAAACGCCATCTTTTTGCCGTCCGGAGAGAATGTCGGCGACACATCAATCCCCCAGCTGTCAGTTAGCTTCTTATCAATTTTGCCGGATTCGGTCAAAAGATAAATTTCTTCATCCCCGCTCACAGAAAGGGTGGCCGCCAGCCCCCCCTGGCCAGGCAGCCAGGTCGGCGTGATATTGATCCCGTCATAGGCAATCCGCCGGGTTTCGCCGCTATCTATGCGTTTAATAATAATGGATGGGCTGCCCCCGGCATAGGAGGTGTAGGCGATGGATGCGCCGTCCGGCGACCAGGCCGGGAATAACGTAATCGCCTGGCTCTCGGTCAGGCGCCGGGGCGTATGACCGTCAAATCCGCAGATATAAATGGCGTTTTGCTTGTCCTGCTTGTTAATAAATACGATCTGACTGCCAAACAGTCCCCGCTTGCCAGTGAGACGATACATCATCTCATCACAGAATCGGTGGATCATCTGCCTGAGATCGCTCTGGCTGCCGCCGTATCGCTTGCCAAACAGCAGCTCGCCCTTAAAGGTGTCAAACAAGCGGATTTCCATCCGCACGGTGTCATCGTCGTTTACCCATAGACCGCCGGTAATCAGAAGTTCAGCCCCGACATCCGTCCAGTTGTCAAAGTTTAAATCCGCCGCGGTAATGCCTTTGTCCCGGGGGTTTTCCAGAAATGCCCCCGGGTCCACCAGCTTAAAATAACCGGTAAATCCAAGGCCGTCGTTTAGAATATCCGTGGCCTGACGGGCCGCATCTTCAGCTTCTTCCGATTCCGTCATGGCTTTAAACACCGGCACGGCAACGGGAATTTTTTTTAGAAACGGTTCGCTGATGTTGATATAATCATATGCGGCTTCCGAGTGTGCGGCAGCCCCCCACGCCCATTGTAAAGCGATGGTTGTTAAAACAATGAGCAGAACGATTCGCGCAAATGCCTTAATCTGCATGTATACCGCCTCATTCAATTGCTTGTCCTTCCTCTTATTGGCGCTTTAACCCGGATGGCGTAAACCCGACCATCAAATGATAATATGGATAGCCGTCTGGAAGCGGCGGGAGTGGATCGGATTTCATGACCGTCCGGTACGCCGACTCATCCAGATATGAATTGCCGGAGCGCTTCTCAAACCAGACCTCGGTAATGGAGCCATCCGGCAGAATCTTCATCACCAGCCGGCTTTCCAGCCCCTGAGTCTGGCCGGCCATCTTTTCCGAAAACACCCAGTTGTTTTTAAGCTGTACTGCCACTTCGGCCTGAAAAACCTCGATCTGGTCCATATCCCGGCCAGAGCCTCGGCCGCCGCCGGTTTTGGCAGCCAGCCGATCCGTTAGTTTTCGATCGGTATCACCGACCTCGGATTTCAATGCGTTGATCCGGTCCTTTAACGGGTTGGGACGGGATTTCTCGGATTGTTCCTTCAGCTTTTCAACAGCGCTCCGGTGCATCGCCGCGGTCTGGACGGTTTTATTTTTCATGGACGTCTTGATCTTGGGGCCGGGCTTTTCAACTACATAATCCGAAGGATCAAACTGCTTTTTCGGCGCTTTCTTTACCGGGGTCACCGCTTCGGCGGGTTTTTCCGCGGGTTCGGCCGGAGGTTCCTCTTCCGGAACATATCCGTCATCCGCGGTTTTTTCGGGTTCCGGCGCTGCTGCCGTCTCCGGCGGCGAATGCTGATCAGACGCAGGCGTCGAAGCCGGCGGCTGAGGTGTCTGAGGCGCCAAAGCGGCCAGATCCACCTCAATCACATTACGATCCGAAAAGTCCGGCATGGAGACGGATGAAAACGGAAAAAACAGGACAATGGCGATCAGCACAATATGGCCGATCAGCGATGCCCCTGCATACCAGTACCAGCCTGTCTCCGGTTCGGCCAAATGGTGGTATTTCTGCTTATCTGACTTCATTATGCAATACCGGTACCCTGAGGCCCGCCTCAGGATTCCTCGGATTCATCCGCCCGCTGGGTCACCATGCCCAGTTTCTCAGCCCCGGCGCCTTTGATGGCAGCCATCACCTCAACTACCCGGCCATAGGCAATCTGTTTGTCCGCCTTTAAAAAAACCGCCCGGGAATGCCGGTTTTCAAAAATCTTTTCAAGCTTTTCCTTAAGAGAATCCAGGCCGACTTTATAATCATTAATAAGGATATTGTCATCCTTGTCAATGGTGACCACCAGCTGGTCCTCTTCCGAGGAGAGCTGATTTGAACGCTGGGTTTCCGGCAGCGAGACATCCACGCCCTGGACCATCATCGGGGCGGTTACCATGAATATAATCAACAGCACCAGCATGACGTCAACAAACGGCGTCACATTGATGTCAGACATGAGCGGATTGTTTTGGCTGGGCAGTTTCATGCCGCCGCCTCGCCGGAGAGCATGAGTTCACGCTCCACAATATTTAAAAAATCGGAGGAGAAGCTTTCCAATTCGGATTCGATAATCCGGATTTTTTGATTAAAATAGTTAAATGCGATTACCGCCGGGATGGCCACGGCCAGACCAAGGGCTGTGGCAATCAGCGCCTCGGAAATTCCCGGTGCCACCGCTGCAATACTGTTTACCCCTTGTTTGAAGGCAATGCTGTGAAATGAGTTCATAATGCCCCATACAGTACCAAACAGCCCGATAAACGGGGCGATATTACCGGTAGTGGCAAGAAACGGCACCATCTGAACCAGCCGGATGCTCTCGGTGATGCTTGAGCGCTCAAGTGCCCGCTTCACATTGTCAAACCCCCGGGCCGTCTTTGGAAAGGCGATCCCGGGATTCTGGCCGCCGCCGGCATCTGACCCCAGCTTTCGAAGCTCCATGTAGGCGATCCGGAAGACCCGGGCGATCGGACTAAACCGGAGCTCCTTGGATTTGGAAAACGCCTCGGAGAAATCCCGCGTTTCCCAGAAGTACTCGATAAATTCTGCGGACTCGCGATAGGCCCGGCGGATGTGCCGGTATTTGATAAAAATGATCGCCCAGGAGGCCACAGAAAAAATAAAGAGCAGCAGTATAACGAACTTTACCATCAATCCGGCGTTCAATATCATTTCAATGACATTGAGACTTTGAACTCCCATACTGATAAGACTCCATCCTTAATAAATTTTATAATGACCCGACGCTGCGGTCATTTTTAAAACAGCAAAACATATTGATATGCATTTCCTAACGCATACCAACCGCTTATTTCAACTAAAAATGATATCCGGGACAATCCACCGATTCCGTAATGCTGGATGACTGGGAAAATAATCGGGGTATGTATGGTTTAGGCCTCGCACTGCGGCAATACTTAATATTTTAAATACGTAAATTTAGCTTTTAAAAAACAAATCGCTCAATTTAGAGCATACCCGAAACTATCCGACACATGGGCCGGTGTCAAGACAAATGGTCTTTCAGGGAAGGCTTACCGACGCAGCCAGCTGATGATCCGGTCAAAAAAAACGCCCTCCCGCACTGGGTGCAGGAAGGCGTTGATTTTGATATCAATCCAGGGCGTATCAGGCAGACGGGCTTACATCATACCGCCCATGCCGCCCATTCCGCCCATGCCGCCCATACCGCCCATGCCGGCACCAGCGCCGCCGCCGCCGCCTTCATTCTCGTCCGGCTTCTCGGCGACCATGGCTTCGGTGGTCAGCATTAAGGACGCCACACTCGCGGCGTTCTGCAGGGCAAACCGAACCACCTTGGTGGGATCAATTACCCCGGCTTCAATCAGGTCTTCATAGGTATTGGTTTCGGCATTATAGCCGTTTGACCCTTCGCTGCTTTTTACCTTGTCAATAACAACAGAGCCTTCGAACCCGGCATTATCAGCAATCCGTCGCAGAGGCTCTTCCATGGCACGCATCACAACCTTAACGCCCAGTTTCTGCTCGGCTTTGGCCTTTACTTTGTCCAGGGCGTTGATGCAGCGTACCAGGGCCACGCCGCCGCCGGCCACAATACCTTCCTCAACCGCTGCCCGCGTCGCGTTTAATGCGTCTTCCACCCGGGCTTTTTTCTCTTTCATCTCGGTCTCAGTGGCCGCGCCGACATTGATGACCGCAACCCCGCCGACCAGCTTGGCCAGCCGTTCCTGCAGTTTTTCCCGGTCATAGTCAGAGGTGGTCTCCTCGATCTGGGCCCGGATCTGCTTGACCCGGCTTTCCAGGGAGGATTTGGCGCCGGCGCCGTCAACAATCGTGGTGTTGTCCTTATCAATGGTGATGTTCTTGGCCCGGCCGAGATCATTAATGGTAATGCTCTCCAGCTTGATGCCCACATCCTCGGATACCACCTGACCGCCGGTCAGCACCGCGATATCTTCGAGCATGGCTTTTCTGCGATCCCCGAAGCCCGGCGCCTTGACAGCCGCCACGTTCAATGTGCCACGCAGCTTATTGACCACCAAAGTGGCCAGAGCTTCGCCCTCGATATCCTCGGCAATGATCAGCAGGGGCCGGCCGGATTTGGATACCTGCTCCAGAATCGGCAGCAGATCCTTCATGTTGCTGATCTTCTTTTCATGAATCAGGATATAAGGATCTTCCAGGTTGGCTTCCATCTTTTCGGCATCTGTCACAAAATAGGGGGAGACATAGCCGCGATCAAACTGCATGCCTTCTACCACGTCAAGCGAGGTCTCCATGGATTTGGCCTCTTCAACGGTTATCACGCCGTCTTTTCCGACCTTATCCATGGCCTCGGCAATCAGGTTGCCGATGGTTTCATCATTGTTGGCGGAGATGGTCCCGATCTGGGCGATTTCACGCTGTTCGCTCGCGGATCGGCTGATTTTGCTCATTTCCTTAACTGCGGCCTCAACCGCCTTGTCAATGCCGCGCTTGATGGCCATGGGGCTGTTTCCGGCCGCCACCAGCTTCAGGCCTTCCTGATAAATGGAGCGGGCCAGCACAGTGGCCGTGGTGGTGCCGTCACCAGCCATGTCACTGGTTTTGCTGGCAACCTCCTTGACCATCTGGGCACCCATATTCTCGAACTTGTCCTCGAGTTCGATTTCTTTGGCCACAGTGACGCCGTCTTTGGTCACTGTCGGGGACCCCCAGGATTTTTCAATCACCACGTTTCGACCTTTGGGCCCCAATGTTACGGCAACCGCATCCGCCAGCTTATCAACCCCGGCAAGCATTCTTTCCCGGGCTTTCATCCCGTATCTAATTTCCTTTGCTGTCATATCCTAAACCTCCAATCAGTTATTCAATAATTCCTAAAATATCATCCTCGCGCATGACCAGGTGTTCCTCATCATCAATCTTGACCTCGGTGCCGGCATATTTGGCAAACAATACCCGATCGCCGGCCTTGATATCAGGGGTCATCCGTTTGCCGTCCTCGGTGCGCTTGCCTTCACCGACTGCCACAACGACGCCTTCAGCCGGTTTTTCTTTGGCACTGTCCGGAATGATGATGCCGCCTTTAGTCTTGGACTCCTCTTCAACCCGTCTTACCAAAATCCGATCCTGCAATGGTCTGATTTTCATTTCGCCTCTCCTTCGTTTTCAGTTTTATTTCTAATTTTTAAAAGGGTTTATAAATTTCCGACAGGAAATACTATCATTCCCTCCGCTATCACTACCCTGACTCGATACTCACTATTTGATTAAGTTAAATTTTGATATGAAGAATAATATACGGGCTGATGTTGCCGTATCTTATAAGCCGGCAGCGGCACGGTCTTCCCACAAAAGACGTTGACAGCCAAGAATGGCTCCGTCATTCGCCTGCGGAAGAGGAACCGCTGTCCGATGCAGGTGCTGACTTATCGGGTTTTTGATCCGGCTTATTGGATGATGTGTCTGATGAACCGGAGTTTCGGTTTGCATAATCCGTTGCGTACCATCCGCTTCCCTTAAGATGAAATGTACTGTGTGAAATCAGTTTGTGAAGCCTGCCCGAACAATGGGGGCACTCAGCCAGCGGCGCATCGCTCATTTTCTGCATCGCTTCGTGGTACCGGCCGCATTCGGAACATTCATACTCATAGATCGGCATCGCGGCAACTCCTGTTTATTGAATAATTACAAGTAGCTATATTTATTCGCGGTTATTTCGAATCAAACTCAATATAGTCAATGTTTCTGGGTTGTCAAGAGGCAGGGAGGAAAATTTTTACGGGGCTTCCAGATCATAGGGCCTCTCCCGCCAGTTTCCATAAAATGAAAGTACCTCGCCGATGCCCTTCAAAGACAAAGGACTTAAAATTTCACTGGTTTTTGCATGGACCCGCCGCTCCTCGGCCATTTTCTCTTCGGATGAAGCATTAAAATGCTGAAGAAACCGCCGGAATCGGACCACATGGATCAGCTCATGGCTCACAATGTAGAGCAGAAACGCCAACATCTCCAACTCCGGATGTTTTTCCAAAGCAGAGAGAATGGAATGGTCCTGAAGACAGATCTTATAGAAATCCTCCGAGTCTGTTTCCCGAAGCACATCTTTTCTTTTTAGCTTATATTTGACGATCTGCGCAAAATGGCCGGAGACAATCTCAGCCGGCGTTAATTCCGAAAGCGTTTGGACATCATAGTTTAACCGGCCCAATTGACTGGATGAGAGCTTGTAATAATTGCTGACCAGCTCCTCAGCCATTTCAACGGCCTGGTTGACCGCCTCAAGCTGAGCTTGACTAAAATGTTTTAACTGAGCCATTAAATAGCCCTATCAGGTTTGTAAAAAACAGTGGACAGATTTATATTGAGTATGATAAAAATTACTGTTATCGCGTTTAAATAGGTTTAGCAACCTTATTTGAAGTTTCAGACTAAAGGAAAGGGGGTGATCTGTTGGGCAGTGTGATCAAAAAGCGACGCAAAAAAATGCGTAAGCATAAACATCGAAAACTTTTAGCCAGGACGAGACATCAGCGAAAGAAGGGCTAAAAAAATGGAATCGGTGAGTCTGTTTGAAATGCAAACCGGGAAAGGCCCGGCGTAACCGCCGGCCCTCCCGGTTTTTTCATTGATTGCCCGCTACTTGGACACCTTCCCTGAAAAATCTTTCAGATATTTCAGCAGCTCTGAATCCGTGGACAGCACCAGATTGGTTTTATTGTCCAGGGTCTCTTCATAGACAGTCAGGGATTTAGTAAATGAATAATATTCCGGATCCGTGTCGTAGGCCTCGGCATAAATCCCCGTGGCTTCCGCATCGGCATCACCCTTTAGTTCCTCTGCCGTCCGGTAGGCGCCGGATTGGATTTCAAGCAGGTCCCGTTCTTTCTGCCCCATGATGCGCTTGGCCTCGCCCTGCCCCTCGGAGCGGATCTGTTCCGCCATCTGCTGGCGCTCGGCGATCATCCGGCCGTATACCGAGTCCCGCACGGATTTCACATAATTGACCCGCTTCATTTTCACATCAATCAATTCGATGCCGAACCGGTCAAGCTTGGGCTGGGAGGCTTTCAGAATCATATCATTTAACTTCTCCCGGCCCGTTTCAATAATATCGCGCTGCACCTCATCCTTTCCTTCCAGTGTGGTCATTGACCTGTTGCTGGTACGCACGGTTTCAATTAACTGATGAGACGTCACTGCATTACGGACCGCCGGATTGATAATATCATCCAAGCGCTGCATCGCGGAAAACCGGTCGGTAACGGTTCTGAAAAAAGCCACCGGATCTGTAATCCGCCACCGGGCAAATGCATCCACCCAGAGATAGGTTTTATCCCGCGTCGGAATCTGGCCGGGACTCCCGTCCCAGGCCTGAATGTTTTTCAGAAAAAAATTGGTCTGCTGGATAAACGGGACCTTGAAATAAAGGCCCGGCTCGGTTTTGGGCTCAGCCACCACTTTTCCGAACTGGGTGATCACCACCTGTTCCGTCTCATCGACCACATAGGCGGATGCATAAAATGCAATCCCCGCAATGACCACAATCGCAATCAATACAATATATCTAGTTTTCATTTTTAACGCCCCATGAATTTTTCAGATTAAGCAGCGGCAGAACATTTTTCTGCTCTGAATCGATAATATAGACTTCGCCGAAATCCGGGAGAACGTTTCTAATGGTTTCCAGGTACAATCGGCGCCGGGTCACATCCTTGGCCTTGGCGTATTCCTCGTATTGGGCAATGAAACGGGCGGCATCACCCTTGGACCGGTTGATGCGTTTCTTCGCATATCCTTTGGCGGCCTCGATGGTCTGCTCCGCCTCGCCGCGGGCTTTTGGAATCACCCGGTTATACTCCTGCCTGGCCTCATAGATCATCTGCTCTTTCTGCTGATAGGCCTGGTTGACCTCATTGAAGGAATCCTGGACCGGGTCAGGCACATTGGTATCGCCCAATTCGATGGTCACAACACTAACGCCGGTCTCTGCCTGGTCCAAAGCGCCCTGAAGCCGAATTTCCGCCGCATTGGCGATCTCCTCGCGGCTGGATATGACCTCGTTGATGCTGCGGTCGCCTACTACAAGCCGCATGGTGGCCTCGGACATATCCCGAATAATGCCTTTGACATCCCGTACCTTGAACAGATAATTATACGCATCCTTGATTCGGTACTGCACAATCCAGGGCACCACGCCGACGTTTAAATCGCCGGTCAGCATCATTGAGACATCAATGGTCTCCTGGCCCACGGAATATGTGGTCCGGGTATCGGACACCTTACTTTCCTCAACACCAAAGCCCTCCTTGTAAATCCGCTTGGTCTTTACCTTGGTTACCTTTTCAATGCCTGCGGGCAGCTTAAAATGCAGGCCGGACTGCGTGGTGCGGGTGTATTTGCCGAACCTCTGAACCACGCCGACTTCATTGACGCCCACGGTAAATACCATTGAAGAGCCGAAAAACAAAAGCAGAAGGACGAGGATCACGATGATCCAGCCGCCTGAGAACTTATAGTTTTTCAATTTCTCCAGCACCTCATCCATTTGCGGCGGCTTGGGTCCGCCCCCGCCGCTGCCGTCGCCGGAACTACGTTCCTTTTGACGCTGTTGCAGTTTTTCCCAATCCCATGTCATAATTTTTTCCTGTATAATGCGTTAAATTTGATTTCCTCTGCTGCCCAGACACTGCCTTATGCTTCGGGCAGCGATTGAAAGCCTTTGTTTCTAATACAAATAAATGACATGCCCAGTTAAGTCAACAGAAATTCAAGATTTA
Source organism: Desulfobacterales bacterium (assembly GCA_046543065.1). Lineage (GTDB taxonomy): Bacteria > Desulfobacterota > Desulfobacteria > Desulfobacterales > Desulfosalsimonadaceae > M55B175. The sequence goes on from JBKHAE010000014.1 coordinate 35,073, forward strand.
AGGAGTGCATCCCTTTAGAAAGATTCCGGCCAGGGATCTATAAATGCATTGGCCGAGTGACAAATTGCTCCGACTCGCTTTCGCTCAATTTCCGGTGTCAGAAAAACTCATGTGACTTTTTGGCACAGCCCTGCTTTGTTTACCTCATCACCCATCACCAAAAAAAATATATTTTCAAATTTAAATAGTTATGCCACTGCGATCGTTTTTAATTTTACTGGCACAGTATATGCATACTTTAGCTGACAATTCAGTCACCGTTTAGCCCAGTCAGTCACCGTTTAGCCCAGGAGGTTTAAAAATGGCCGAAAATTTCAGAATCACCAGCCGTCGTGAAGGCGATAAACTATATTTCGAACTTTGGGGAGATTTTGATGGCATATCAGCAATGGAACTTATTTATACGCTGAAAGATAAAGCCAGCATGGCCCGGAAAATTTATGTTGAAACCGACGGCATCAGGCGGGTTCTGCCATTCGGCAAAAATGTGTTTCAAACCCATTTCAACCTCTCCCCCCCGTTAACCAGGAAAGTCATTTTTATTGGAAACAACTGGCAGCGAATCGCACCTTCGTGGCGCCGCATTCATTGAAACTTCCAATCATTATTTTGGCATAAAGAATGCATGAAAATAAATCAAAACCGGTAAAACTACATTTTACCATTTAAACCCTTAACTTCAGATTAAAATGAGGAGGACAAACAACATGAGTCTAAAAACCCTAGTTCAAAAAAAAATGGCATGGAAATCCATCATCCTGATTTTTGCGGCCTGTTTTCTGCTTGGCATTCCTCACCTGGCTGCCCAGGATTACGGCGGTGAGCGTGAGTACCAGGGCCAAGGACAGCAGGGACAGCAGGGTCAGCAGGGTCAGCAGGGTCAGCAGTACCAAGAGCCGAGTCAGCCCTCTGCTGATGAGTTTGAAGACAAAGAGCTTAAAAAATTCGCAAAAGCAAAAAATGAGGTGGATAAGGTTAGATCCGAGTATTCCGAGGAATTAAGGGGCGTCGAAGAGGCGGATAAAGCCCGCGAACTCCAGGAAAAATACACTGAGAAAATGATTGACTCAATCGAAGAAAAAGACCTGAACGTCGAAAAATACAATCAAATTAGTACGGCCATGCAAAACAGCCAGGAGCTTAAGAAAAAGGTGGATGAAATGGCTGAATAAAATCGAGGCGCCGCATTTCCGCATGAAGCGCTTTATTTAAAAGCCTTCTTAATATATATAAGGGCCGCCTGGAGCTGTTTGCCCAGGCGGCCATACTTAAAAATCATGCCCTGATGGTGCATGTCACCAGCTCCACACCCTGACTCATCAGCTCCGATTCATGATCGAAGAGATTAAGCAGCCCCTGAATCCGGCTAAAAATTCCTCTCAAATTAATACCATTAAGTTCAAGGTCGGCAAAATTTAGACCGGCGGCGTCAGAATTATTCCTAAAGACCTCCGAAAGGTAACCGAGTTTCAGATACGGGGTCTGTCGATATTGTATGGTTGAACGCGAAAGAAATTTCACAGACAAGATCGAAAAGGAAACAAGTTATTATCTGATGAAGATTCTCGAAGCTTAATTTCCAAATGCGTTTACCATTGGCATTTCCGAAAAGCTGTTTGAAAAAGTCCGAATTTCATCTTATGTTTATAGGGTTATTGAAAAAGTTCACGCACACATAAAAATCCCATGGTAACCCTGATTTGAAAGCAGACCTCCACGTTCATTCGAAATACTCGCACCGGCCATCCGCCTGGATTCTTCGAAAAATCGGCGGGGCGGAGAGCTATACCGAGCCGGCAGCGGTCTACCGGTATCTAAAGCAAATCGGCATGGACCGGGTCACCCTGACGGACCATGACACCATCGAAGGCTGCCTGGAAATCGCCCATCTCGAGGATGTTTTTATCAGCGAGGAGGTGACCACCTATTTCCCGGAGGACCGATGCAAACTCCACGTGCTGGCTTATGATATCACAGAAGCCCAGCATGATGAAATTTACCGGGTGCGGGAAAACATATTCGATCTGGTCGCCTATTTAAACCAGGAACGGATCCACCATGCCGTGGCCCATCCGATGTATGCGGTGAACGATCGCCTCCAGGTGACGCACTTTGAAAAGATGCTTCTGCTTTTCAAGTATTTTGAGTTAAACGGCGCCCGGGATGCCGTGTTAAACCAGATCATCGCCCGGATCCTGGCGAACTTGACAAAAAGCCGGATTGAAGAACTGGCCGAGAAACACGACCTGGCCCCGGCCATGGACCGGGCCTGGGAAAAGGGACTTACCAGCGGATCAGACGATCATTCCGGGCTTTATCCGGGCACCGCTTATACCGAAGTGCCGAACGCCGAGACCCTGGACGCATTTATGGCGGGCATCAAAAACCGAAGATCGCACCTTAATGTGCCCGGCGCGACCCCGCAGAGCTTGGGACACAACATTTACAGCATTATCTATCAATTCTATAAAACCCATTTTCAGATCCAAAACCGGTTCCCTGACAAAAACGTCCTGCGCCTGTTTAACAACCTCCTGCTTCCCGCCTTCCAGACGGACACGGCATGTGAGCCGGCACCCGAACAAAGCCGGACAAAAAGCGGCACCTTTGATTTTTTCAATCCGTTTTCCACCTTCCTGCCCCATCAAATTATGGAAAAATCCGCTGAATTAATTTCAGAAGAACCAATACTTGCGCAATGCCTTAAATCCGGCTCCGACGGGGATCCTCAAAAGGATGCGGCCTGGTTTCGATACGCCCAAAAGACAACGGATGCCATCATTCGCGATTTTGCGGATCGAATACTTTTCAAACTCGTGGAAGCGGATATTTTTTACCTGTTAAATGCCATATCCACCACCGCATCATTATATGCCATCCTGTCACCGTTTTTTATCGCTTACTCCATTTTCAGCCGGGACTGGCAGTTCAGCCGTTATTGTGATTCCGCGATCAGCGGTGAGCACGGCGATCCTGGGAAGGAAGAACAAAAAATCGCCCTTTTTACCGACACATTTAATGAAATCAACGGCGTGGCCGCGGTAATCAAAACCCAGGTCAAGGCCGCCCAAATCACCGGCAAACCCATGACCCTGATCACGTGTGGCCAACCCCAGGATGGCGCCGCCCATGGCGCTGCCTTCACCCCCATCGGGCAATTTCAGCTGCCTGAATATCCGGAAATCAAGCTGCTCTATCCGCCGCTGCTGAAAATCATCGATTACTGCTATCGGGCCGGATTCACCCATATTCATGCGGAAACCCCGGGCCCAGTTGGGCTGGCCGCACTCGCCGCGGCCCGCATACTAAAACTGCCCTTTCACGGCACCTATCACACCTCCCTGCCCCAAACCCTTCAGATGGTGACCGGAGATTCGCAGGTCGAAGAGCTGGTCTGGAAATATATTCTCTGGTTTTACGGACAGATGGAGCGCATCTATGTGCCGTCCGCCGTCACCGCCGCCAAATTGGCAGAAAAAGGGATTCGCCGGCAAAAGCTCATCGTGCATCAATGGGGAGTGGATACGGCTTTTTTTCATCCGGCCCGAAAAAACGGATTTATGGACCAGCAATACGGTGTGCCCGCTGATACACTTAAACTGCTCTATGTGGGCCGGGTGTCCAAAGAAAAGAATCTGGAATTGCTGCCGCAGATCATGCGCCAGATTACCGCGATGCGAAATGACATCCGCCTGATTGTGGTGGGGGACGGGCCTTATCTTAAAGAAATGAAAACACAGCTCGCGGAGATGCCGGTTATATTCACCGGTTATTTAACCGGCGACGCCCTGGCCCAGGCCTACGCTTCAAGCGATGTGTTTATTATGCCCTCAACAACGGACACCCTGGGCAATGTGGTCCTCGAAGCTCAGGCCTCTGGCCTCCCGGTGCTGGTCACCGACCAAGGCGGGCCCAAGGAGAACCTGATTCCCGGGGAAACCGGATATGTCGTACCCGCGGATTCGGCTGATGGTTTCGTCAACCGCATCCTCGACATGGCTAAAAACCCCGGCCACCTGCAGAAACTCAAAGAAAGCGCCCGTCAGTATATGGAACAGCGCTCCTTTGAAAACTGCTTTTTAAGATTCTGGAAACGCGAGTGACCAGACAACCACGGCCAATCAACAAGGAGTATCTGAAATGACATCCAAAAAACGGGGAACTTCGAATTTCACCCATATCCGGGAAATTATCGAGTCCATCCTTCCCCGGTACCAGCGGGAGTCAAACACCGTCATTGAAAGAATCCGCAGAACCTGGAATGACATGCTGCCGCCGGAAATGGCCGAGCATGCCCAGCCGGCCAGACTTAAAAATGATGTCCTGATGGTGCATGTCACCAGTTCCACCCTGACCCATCAGCTCCGATTCATGACCGAAGAAATCAAACAGCACCTGAATGCGGCTGAAAATTCATCTCAGATTAATACCATTAAATTCAAGGTCGGCAAAGTTTAGGCCGACACCCTGTTTACCATGCCGGATGCAACTGATGATACGCTTTTACACGGCGGCCTGGACATCGCTCAGCCCGAAACCGGCTACCGGTTTTCAATAGACGCTCTGATACTGGCCCACCATGTTACTCCGGCGCCAGATGACCGGATTGTTGATATCGGAACGGGTTGCGGGATCATTCCCCTGCTCCTGGCCCGCCGATATCCGGAAGCGGATATTTTGGGAGTTGAATTGCAGCCGGAACTCGCCCGGATGACAGAAGCCAACATAGCCGTCAACCACATGACAAACCGCATCCATATTATTGAAAAAGACATAAAAATGGTTTCTATTTCAGAGACCGGTCCGGTCCAAATAATCACCTGCAACCCGCCGCATATACCCAAAACCGACGGCCGCATCAGCCCGAACAGCCAGATGGCCATAGCCCGGCAAGAAATCCGGATGTCAATTGAGACCCTGACAGAATCGGCAAGCCGCCTGTTGGTCCATAAAGGCCGGCTT
>JBKHAE010000015.1:0-39871 GCA_046543065.1 Desulfobacterales bacterium
TCGATCCCGATCCCGATAGCGATTTCGATTTGGATACAGAACAAATTAGCCCTGCTCATTCTGACCACCCGGCTAATTTTTCATATAATAATCACTGTATACCATTTATCAGGTCTTCTAAGTAACTTCACGGGTTTTAGGTTTTGGGTATTAGGTATTAGTATTATGTTAATGAAATCAAGAATTTATGGTCGGCACGGTGGCCGACCCTACGATGAATCGGGTTTTTCCCCATTCGTAGGGCGGGCCACCGTGCCCGCCTGAAAAGCGGAATAAATCGCTTTATACGAACGGCATTGCCTGGACAATCCCGGGCAGATGGGGTATGGTATGTGCCATGAAAAAAAGAACGATTGCCCTGTTTATGGCCGGCATGCTTTTTTTAGCCGGCCTTGGCCTTTCCGCGTGCTCGTTTAAGGAAAAGCTGCCGGAGACCGTCACTGACATGCATGGAAAATGCGCTAAAATTGACATCGGTCCCGGCCCGGAGGATTTTGTGCTGGATAAGTGGCAGCATGCGCCCCGGTTTCTGATTTCATGCTGTGAGCGGCGGGAACCGCCAAAAAACGGCAATATTTTCTTTTATGAACCGGAGACCGGTCGCAAAGGCATTATGCGGCGAAAAGGGGAACCCGCGCGAATTGCCGCATTCAAACCCCATGGCATGGATATCCGGCATGCAGAAGGCGTTACCGATCTTTACGTCATCCTCCACGACCCCTATGATACCGGCGAAAAAACCGAGCATGCGGTGGCTGTATACCAGGTGTTTCAGGATCAGCTGACATTTAAGAATTGGTTCGAGGATCCGGATTGTCTCTGGTCGCCCAATGATCTCTCCGTTCTTGAAAACGGCGACATTTACTTAACCAATGATTACCGCGGCAAGCTGGACCTCTATTTTAAGCGATGCGCCTCGGAAATCGCTTTCTACGATGCGGATGATAAAAAATGGCAGATCGCCGCAAAGGATCTGGCCTTTGCCAACGGCATTCTGGCGGAAACGGATCAGGTATTTGTTACCACCACGCTGGGCAATCAGGTGCTCTCCTTTCCCCGGCACCCGGACGGCAGCCTCGGTGAAGCAGAAGCGGTCGTCTCCTTAAAAGGCGGGGACAACCTGATGCGGTATGGGAAGTACCTGATTGCCGCCGCCCATTTTGATGATTTCGCTTTTTTAAAACATGCCAAGGACAGTGAGAAAACCGCGCCCACGGTGGTCATGCGGATCACCCCGGAGACGGGCGTGAAAAAGCCGATTTACGTCAATTCCGGAGAATTTATCAGTGCGGCCTCCACCGCCATGGTCTACCAGGATAAAATTTATATCTCCCAGGTGTTTGATCCCTTTATGGTGGCCTGTGACGCGCCCCCGGATATCGACTGGTAAGGATAGGCCCCGCTAGCGCATAACCTTAACGTCTTTTCCGGCAATACCAAACAAAAAAAGCTTCACCCAGGCGATACCCAGGCGCAGCAGGGCCACGTCATCGGATTTGATTTTCAGGCGGATGTCGGATTTAACCTTATACCGCTTAAGGAAGCTGCTGTTTAAAACAAAAACCCGGAACGTATCCACATTGTAAGTGGCCATAAAGGCCATCCGTCCCTTCTGCCCGTCAGGCCCCTCCCCGCCCCAGGGATCGGCGTGAAACAGCCGCATGAAGTCCGCCCATTTAACGGTCATCTGGTTATAAAAAACCGCCTCCTGGTCCGCCGCCCAGGTATCCTTGGTCCAGGTAGTCTCCTCATACTGCCCCTGACAGAAATCCGGGGGGCGGAAATAATGGACGAGCCGGCTTTGGCCGGTCTGCCCATCATAATAAATCCCGTGTTCAACAGGAAACGCCCGACAGGTCTGGGGCCGGTCCGGGTAAACCTGACAGCCGGCATCCGTCAAAAAAGGACAGGTTTTCTCCTGGTTCTCCGCCATGTGCAAAAGCACAGAGGGGAAGTGACTGCCTTCGCGGACCACGACGTCCGCGTAGGCGTCGATAAACTCGCCTGAGGTGATACCCAGGGATTTCCGGAGCCGGATCACATCATAAGGGTATAAAAACAGGTTCAGATTCCGGCAGCACCGGTTAAAGCAGGAGATACCCGGATAGCAGCGAAAACAGAAGCGATCCGTGTCTTCAAGGAGGCGTCCCGGAATATCCGCCGGGTCATCGGTTTCCACATACTTCATAAAAACGATTCCTTTTAAGGATGCAGACCCGCATCCACAATCATATCAGCCACGGTCTTTTTGATCCGGGCGTCAATGCCGGCATGGGCCTTAAACGCCTGCTCCAGTCGGGCCATTTGGGTATAAAACGGGGTCCGGTCAAAAGGCACATAGGATTTATGCCCAAAGAGGCGCTCAAATTCACCGCAGCCCGGCCCGTAGGTTTTGGGTTTTCCCGGCGGGCGGAGTTCATGGGCCAATCCATGGAGCCGGCAGATCATGGGCCGATACGGATAAAGCGCACACCAGCCGTCAATATTGGCCGGACACATCAGGCGGTCCGCGCCGGGTGCATTGGCCCGCTGAGCAAAAGCCACTTCCCGGGCCCTGCGATGGATCAACTGTTGACGGTCAGCTGCCAGCCCGGCAAAACCGGCGAGCAGATAAGCGGTTTCAATGTGGGTGTGGTGATAAAACCTTGTCTGGCAGCAGTTATCCGCGCACCCCCGGCAATTAAAGCCATATTCGGCGGCAATCTTTTCGTATGCCTGGTCCATTTCCGCATACAAATCCGCCAGCCCATTAAAAAAATCACCGGGATCCGGATAGATGGTATTGTAAGACATGGATAACATCGAGTGGATCAAACCAGGGGGGTGGGCACGAATATGTCGTTATAGAGATTTAATACATAGCGGTCGGTCATGCTGGCGATAAAATCGCAGATCAGCCGATCCAAAGGGGCTTCCTGGTGATAAGCCGCCGCCATTTCCATGCCGGAGAGTTTGGCTTTCATGACCTCGGGGTTTTCCAGAAAATAGCTGTAAATCTCGATGATGATCTTTTTTGCCTTGATAAACTCGGCATGCACCCGCTCCGAGCGGTACACATTCTCATAGAGGAAGCCGCGCAGACAGTTCATGGCATCCGCAACCGGCGCGCTCAATTTTAAGATGTAGTCGTCATCCTGGATCTCACTTGAATAAATCAGATCCCGGATCATGGTGGTGGCGCGCTCGGAATGCCTGGCACCCAGGACGGCCGCACAATCCTTCGGCACCTGGGATTCTTTGACCACACCGCTTCGGATGGCATCATCCAGATCATGATTCAAATAGGCGATAATATCGGCAAACCTTACAATCCGGCCCTCCACCGTACAGGCGATCTCCGAGGGGTCAGAAGGCATGATATCGCCAAATCCCTTGGAGTGCTTTAAAATGCCGTCTCTTACCTCATAGGTCAGGTTAAGCCCCTGGCCGTGCCGCTCAAGAACGTCCACCACCCGCAGGCTCTGCTCGTTATGACAGAAGTCCGGGGAATAAATTTCCTTGAGCGCGGTCTCTCCGCTATGGCCGAACGGGGTATGGCCCATGTCATGTCCCAGGGCAATGGCTTCGGCCAGATCTTCGTTCAAACGAAGCGCCCGGCTGATGGTTCGGGCGATCTCGGCCACCTCCAGGGTATGCGTCAAGCGGGTACGGTAATGATCGCCCAGGGGCGACAAAAAAACCTGGGTTTTATGTTTTAAGCGGCGGAAGGCGTTGGAAAACACGATGCGATCCCGGTCCTGCTGGTATGCGGTCCGCACCGGGCAAGGGGCTTCATCACGGGCCCGTCCCCGGGATTTAGCGGAAAGCATCCCATAGGGCGAAATAAAATTGGCCTCCCGCTGCTCAAAATCCTCACGGATGGTCGGTGATGGTTTATCTATCCCCTGATCAGAGCGATTTATGCTGTATTGACGATACATGATCCTAAATATCTAAATAATTCGGCCGGATTTAACAGCCCCGGATGTAACTGCCGCGGCCACCGGCACAACTTTAATAAGCTATTAATTTTATCCTTAAATTAAAAATTCTGTAAAGGAAAAATTAATCCCATTGCTAAAAGAAATTCAGATTCGGCTCTGCTGACAATTCCGGCGGGGTTTGCAGATATTCATCCACCCGCGCCCGGAGTTCATTCAGATCCGCTGCCTTGCGAAGCCGCTTGTTAAATGCATGGCCGTACCTGAAATAGGCGGCCATGTAGACCGCGGCTTTCCGAAACCGGCGGAGGGCGGAGGCCTCATCATAATGGGCCGCCAGAAGATCGATCAGGCGATTAAACATTTCGGCATACGATTCCGGGCCGAACCTGCGGCCGTGGACCATTTCGGAAAACACCCACGGCCGGGCAACGGCGCCGCGGCCCAATGCCACCCCGTCGCAGCCGGTTTTAAGCAGCATGGCCTCGCAGTCCGCGGCCGAGAAAACGTTGCCGTTTCCGAACACCGGAATGGATACGGCGGATTTTACTTCCCCGATATAGGCCCATTTCGGCGGCCGGGCCCGGCGATCCGGGGCCACCCGGGGATGGAAAGTCAAGGCATCTGCGCCCGCGGCTTCAAACCGCCGGGCCATTTCAACGGCCGGTGCCGGTGAATCCGTCCATCCGGTCCGGAATTTGACAAAAACCGGAAATTGCACCGCCTGCCGGACCGCTTTGACAATGTTTACCGCCTGATCCGGGGATTTTAAGAGCGCAGCCCCGCAGTTACGTTTGCAGATCCGGGCCACTGAGCAGCCGAAATTGAGATCCACGCCGAAAAATCCCTCTTTTTCGACCCGCCGGGCCGCGGCCGCCATATCCGCCGGCGAGTCCCCGAAAATCTGGCAGACCAGCCAGGGCAGCTCCGCATCCCGCCATCTGAACACCGAGGACACATGCCGGTTTTCCTGGGGCACGGAGCGGGCGCTGCACATCTCCATAAACATCAGCCCCGGCCCGCCGTATTCAGCCAGAAGCTCCCGGAAGGCGGCATTGCCCAATCCGGACATGGGGGCAAGCATCAGGCGGTTGTCAATCTGCTGATCCCGGATTTGGAGCGGGGTGTTTAAAATTTTGCGAATTTTTTGATCCATAAAATACTATAATAAGACATAAGCCCGCCAAATCAACCCGGATCACTTTCACGTTCCAAACCGACGGCCGGCAGGGGCTCGTCCCTGTCCAACAAAAAATCTTGACTTAACAAGTATATCTGTTTTTTAATTAATAGTTTAATTAAATTCCAAGGAGGGTTAAATGAGCGCATACGAATTCTATGAGGTGGTTAAAAAACCGCCGGTTGCCTGGGTGTACTTAAACCGGGCGGAAAAGAAAAACGCCATGAACCCGCCCGCCTGGAAGGAAAGCATCCCGATTTTTAAAGATCTGGACGAAGATGCCGAAATCCGGGTAGTAATCATTGCCGGAAAAGGTCCCTGCTTTTCAGCCGGCATTGACCTGATGGGCATGGCCTCGGAACTATCCGAACTGATGGAGCCCAACCAGAAAGGCGGGGTGAAATGGCGTCTGATCCACAAAATTCATCCGCTTCAGGACACCATGAGCTGTATTGAATGGTGCAAAAAACCGGTGATCGCGGCCATTCACGGCTACTGCATCGGTGCCGGCCTGGATATGGCCACGGCCTGTGATATCCGGCTCTGTTCTAAAGATGCGCAGTTTTCGCTAAAAGAAGCGGCCGTGGGCTTTGTGGCCGATGTCGGCGTACTCCAGCGCATCCCTTTGATCGTGGGCCAGGGCATCGCCCGGGAGCTGGCCTATACCGCCAAATTGATTGATGCCGCGCGGGCAAAGGATATTCTTTTGGTCAACGACATCTATGATGACCATGATGCGCTTATGGCCGGGGCTGAAGCCATGGCCGAAGAGATCGCCGGAAACTCGCCGCTGGCCGTGCAGGCATCCAAGGATGTGCTAAACTACGGAATTGGCAAAAGCATCGATGACGGCCTTAAATATGTGGCCTCAATCAGCTCCAATATCATCCCCTCGGACGATTTAATGGAAGCCATGACCGCGTTTTCCGAAAAAAGAAAGCCCCGGTTTACGGGCGAATAGCAAAAGCCGGCGATCCATCTATGCGGGTATACCTTAACACTCTGGGATGCGCCAGAAACCTGGTGGACAGCGAGGTCATGGCCGCCGCTATGATAAAATCGGGCGCTTTGATGACCGAAGATCCTGCTGACGCCGAAACCATTGTGGTAAACACGTGCAGTTTCATCGAATCCGCCATCAACGAATCCGTGGACACAATTCTGTCGCTGGCTGCATACAAAAAAAACGGGAACTGCAGGCGGCTGATTGTCACCGGATGTCTGCCTGAGCGGTTTGGCGAAGAGATCGCTGCGGCCATTCCCGAAGTGGACCTTTTCCTGGGCACCGGCGCCTATGATCAAATCACGGATGCGATGGCCGGCCGATTTGCCCCCGGCACCTGCCGGCTGCCGCCCCCGGAATCCCTTGCCCTGCCCACGCGGGCCGCCGGCAGAAAGCCCTCAACCTATCCGGTGGCTTACGTAAAAATCGGTGATGGCTGCAACCGGCACTGCACCTACTGCGTGATCCCCAAACTGCGGGGCCGGCTGAGAAGCCGGACAGCCGCGGACATTCTGGCCGAAGCCGAAGAACTTGCAGCCCGGGGCTTTAAAGAAATTGTCCTCATCGCCCAGGACACCTCCGCATATGGCCTGGATTTAAGCCCCCGGCAGTCCCTGGCCGGGCTCCTGGACCGACTGGCCGGCAGGCTGCCAGATACACGGATCCGATTTCTCTACGGCTCGCCGGATTATACGGACGCGACATTAATTGCCACAGTGGCCAAACACCCCGCCATTGTGCCCTACTTTGACCTGCCGGTCCAGCATGTGAGCCCGGGAGTATTAAAGCGCATGGGCCGGACATACGCCAAGCCTGAGCTTCTCCAGCTGTTTGACCAAATCCGGGCCGAAATTCCCGGGGCGGTGCTTCGCACCACACTTCTTACGGGTTTTCCCGGAGAAACCGAAGCGGATTTCACCGAACTTTTGGATTTTCTGGAAACCGTGCGGTTTGACCATGTCGGCGTATTTATCTATTCGGACGCCGAGGATCTGGCCGCCCACAGCCTGCCGGACCATGTGGCACCCGCCGATGCCAGGGCGCGCTATGAACGGCTGATGACACGCCAATCGGGCATCTCGCTCGAAAAAAACCAAACACGGATCGGAAAGACCTATGCTGTGCTTGTGGAGCATCGGATTGATGACCATCTTTATGTGGGACGCGCATGGTTTCAGGCGCCTGAGGTCGATGGCGTCATCTATATCGAATCGGCCGGCTTATCAGTCGGCGATTTTATAAATATTCGCATTACGGAAGCCTATGCCTATGATCTTAAAGGAGAACCCGAATGGCCGGTTTAAAAGATGACCTGCTGGCGCGGATTAAGCCGGATTTAAAACGGATTGAAGCCGCCCTTGAGGCCAACCTCACCCCGCACCTGCAGCTGGTTTCAGATACCGCCGGCCATTTGATATTCAGCGGCGGCAAACGCCTGCGGCCCCTGCTGAACGTGCTCTGCGCCAGACTCTGCGGCCGTGAAGACGAATTTGTGATCAAATTCTCGACTATCGTGGAATTTCTCCATACCGCCACCCTGCTCCACGATGACGTGGTGGATGAGGCGACCATGCGACGGGGCAGACCTGTGGCGCATGCGGTTTTCGGAGCGCCGGTCACCGTTTTGGTCGGGGATTTTCTGCTCGCCCGGGCCCTCTCCATTGCCGCCCAAACCGGGAGTCCTGAAATCATCCGCGTAATTTCCAGCATAACGGAAAGTATGTGCCAGGGCGAAATCCAGCAGCTGACCCGCAAAGGCGACATCACCCTCACGGAAACCGAATACATGGAGGTGATCCAGCGAAAAACGGGTTATCTGATCCAGGGGGCCTGTCAAACCGGGGCGATCCTGGCCGGTGCGGCCGCGGAAACCGAAAGGCAGCTTTCAGGCTACGGCTATCATATCGGCATGGTCTTCCAGATGGCCGACGATCTCCTGGACTACATTGCTGAAACCGATAGCCTGGGCAAAACCGTGGGCGCGGACCTCAGGGAGGGAAAACTCACGCTGCCGCTCATTCACACCCTTGAGCGGGCCAATGGCAAGGACCGGGAAAGAATTGTCGAAATCGTGCGAAAGGAATCATTTTCTCCGGATGAATTCAAGCACCTGGTTAAAATAATTGATTCCTATGGCGGAATCTCCTACTCTCGGGAAAGGGCGGGTGTCCACGTGGAAAAGGCCAAGGCCATGCTGGCGGCCTTTCCCCCGGGTGAGACCCGGGAGACGCTTTTCATCCTGGCCGACTATGCATTGAGCCGGGGCAGCTGATAGCAGGGGCATCCATCTTCAAATACAAACCATTGCTCTTCTCATAAAGGGAGAAGGGGATAAATGGAGAGCTTAAGTTAATGGCACTTTTTAAACGCTCAAAAAAAAAACTTCTGGCTGATCGGTTCTGGCTCAAGCCTTTTGCAATCCAACTGGCGGCGACACTTGCACTGGCGGCCGTTCTTGTCTCGGGAGGGTCGGCTGTTGCGGAAACCGCTGAAAAAGAAGTCATCGTCATCGGCTCCAGCCGGATCTATGATAATGTGACCAGCGCGCGCAATGCCGCCGTGGCGGAGGGCCTGCTCTCTGCGGTCGAGTCCGTGGCGTTGAATATGATTTCAGAACAAGCCCTGAAAACCGACTTTGACCTTATCAGCACAAAGCTCTATGAAAACCGCCAGGATTTTACCCAGGGCTATCAGGTGCTAAAAGAGCTAAATACCGGCAAACACTACCAACTCCTCATCCGATCTACGGTGGCAACGGATAAAATCCAAAGCATGCTCCAGGACTTAGGTATTTCCGTCGCCCCCGACGCCCTGCCTAAAATACTTTTTCTGCTTGCGGAAAAACACGCGGATGACCTTTCTTTTTCCTACTGGTGGCAGACCCGGGGCTCGCAATTTACCCAGACGGCTGCGGTCAAACCGATGAAACAGGCGTTTGAGGAAAAAGGCTTTCCGGTCATTGATCCGCGGGAACTGCCCAAAGAGGAGATCCTTGCCGATCTGGAGCTCTCGGCGGAAATCACCCAGCCGGAGGCCATTATGCTGGGCCGGCGCGTTCAGGCTGATGTGGTAATCTTCGGTAAAGCCCGGGCCGCTGAAACGCCCAACAAAATGGGCATGGATACCAAAACCTTCAAGGGGACGGTGTCTGTTAAGGCTGTGGATGTCCAAAACGAAACCATCATCCAGACGGCCGAGCAAACCAAAACCGCCGCTGATCAGAATATCCGCGAGGGCAGCCGCCATGCCCTTTCAAACGCCGGATACCAAACCGGCAAAATCCTTGTGGAAAAAATTTCCACCGCCTGGCAGCAGCAGACACGGGATAAGGGCCGGATAGAGGTCCACGTAAAGGGCAAAGATGATATTCTGCCCCAGCTGGTCAGCTTCAGAAAGACTCTACTGGAGATGGAGGGGGTAAAGGCGCTGCAAACCACGGAACGAAGCACCAGCGAGGCGACTCTTTCCTTGAACTATGAGGGCAGCGTTCGCAGTCTGGCGGATAAAATCCTGTTAACCGCTTTCAACGGGTTTGGGGTCAATATTTACGAGCTGACTGAAAAGCGGATCGCAATTGACCTGTTAACCGGGCCATCCCTTATGGAATCGGATCTGGACTAAGGGCCCGGGCGCAGCAAAATGATTAAAAATAAATCCCAAGGATGCTAAACCATACTTTCTCCCATATCCGCGGCATCGGCCCGAAAGCCGAGAACGCCCTCTGGCGGGCCGGTATTTCCGACTGGCAGCAGTTTCTCGGAACCCGGGAGATTCCCATGCCTGCGGCTAAAATCCCCTATGCACAGGCTCAGCTTCAAAAATCCGGGAAGGCCCTGGCCGAGCGGAATCATGCGTTTTTTACGGATGGTTTGCCAGCCGCTGAGCACTGGCGGCTGTTCGCCGAATTCAAGAATACGGCCGCGTATGTTGATATTGAAACCACCGGACTTTCCGCCGGGTTCAGTGTAATTACCACCATTGCCCTCTATGACGGAAGCGCCATTCGTTACTATATAAACGGGCACAACCTCTCTGCCTTTTTGGATGATATCCGCGCCTATGACCTGCTCATCACTTACAACGGCAAATGTTTTGACATCCCCTTCATGGAAAGCTTCTTTAACACCCGATTCCATCAGGCCCATATTGACCTGCGCTATCTATTAAAAAGTCTGGGCTATACCGGGGGCTTGAAGGGCTGTGAAAAGCAGTTCAGCCTCGACCGGGCAGGTCTTGACGGCGTGGACGGATATTTTGCCGTCCTCCTGTGGCAGCAGTATCAGGCAACCCACCAAGTCAGTGCCCTGGAAACGCTGCTTGCCTATAATATCGAGGATGTATTAAATCTTGAGACCCTTATGCACGAAGCCTATAACTGCAAAATTTGCGCCATGCCCCATGCGCCCGCCCGCCTGATGGAAATTCCGGAAAAACCGGAAGCCCCGTTCCGTCCGGACCTTCATCTAATTGAAAAACTGAAACCCCATTGGCGGCCTTTCTAAGCAACTTACACAGGAATAAAAAATACATGCTATCCCCTATTGATTCACCCGCCGCATTACCGATAAAATAATATAAAAAAAGAAAGGAGGGGCTTTATGAAACTCACAAGCAATGCCTTTGAAAACGAGGGAAAAATCCCGTCCAAATACACCTGTGACGGGGAAAACATCAATCCACAGCTCACGATCTCCGATGTGCCGGCAGAAACCAAAAGTCTGGTTCTGATCATGGATGATCCGGATGTTCCCAAACATATCCGGGAAGACGGTATGTGGGACCACTGGGTGGTGTTCAACATTGCGCCGGATGTCCGGGAAATACCGGAAGGCCAGGAGCCCCCGGGTACTCCGGGGCTCGGCACGAACGGGGATACCGGCTATTTCGGCCCCTGCCCCCCGGACCGGGAGCACCGGTATTTTTTCAAACTTTACGCCCTGAACACCATGCTGGATCTGCCGGAAAAAACCGACAAGTTAACGGTTGAGAAGGAAATGACAGAAAACGTCATTGATAAAGCCCATCTCATGGGAAGATACGAAAGGGTTTAACAAATAAATCCGCACACCTTCTGATTAAGACCGCCAGCTTGCCGGCAGGGTTATGGCCTAAAAGACTTTAGGTTGGTTTGCCCGGTTTGTCGATTGACATCCGGGCAGCTTTCTGTCATATGAGTATAAATACAGAAACTTATTTACCTGCCGCGGCATCGCCGAAGAGCTGTGTCGGATGCGCTGACGTTTCAACGATGCGTCCCAATCAGGAGGAAATAATGGAAAAGGGATTTCAGTCCCTGGCCGAAGTGATCAATTTTGCCGTCCGTCGGGAGGAAGAAGCCCACAATTTCTACAAATCCCTGGCTGAAAAAATTGACGACCCATTTTTAGAGCAGCTATTCCAAGAGTTTGCCGAAGAAGAGGCCAAGCATCAAAAAACGCTCCGGGACCTGGATGCCGCCGGCATTGAACGCATTTTCAGCAATATCACAGAAAAAATCAACAACTTGGATATCGCCGGCCGGGTACAAGATGTGGCCCCGGACACCCGGCTCGACTTAAAACAGGCCCTTATCCTTGCCATGAAGCGCGAAGAGAAATCCCACCAGTTGTACGCGCTGCTTGGCGAATTATCCACGGATGAAACCATCAGCCTCTTATTCGTCGGCCTGGCCCGGGAAGAGGCCGGTCACCGGCATCGCATTGAACAAGCCTATCAAAAGCTTTTTGGGGAGCCGGTATAGGCGCCCCCTGCATAAAACAATAATGCATTGTGCCGAGGGCCACAACGTGATATCAGTTGATCGCAAATCGCCAGACATGCACACAACGGATTGAACCATTGAAGACCGGATGGACGGATTGACAGACTGAATGGCCCATATACCGGAAAAACATCAAGCGCCCATTGAAAATTGGTTTGAGCGTACCAGCAGAAAAATCATCCGATTCCGGTTTCTCTGGCTCGTCCTGATTGCCGCCGTTTTCCTTGTTTGCGCATTAGGGCTGCCCCGACTCGAGTTCGACACTTCGATTGAAAATTACTTTCCAAAGGACTCCCCGCTTTTTGCCAAAAAGCAGGAATTTAATGACCACTTCGGCAACAGCGATTTTGTGGCCTGCCTCATAAGGGCAGATGACATCTTCCAGCCGGAAATTTTGCGCATGATGCAGTCGCTTGGCCGGGAGTTGGAAGCCAAAGTACCGTTTGCCGACGAGGTCATCTCGCTTACCGATATCATCTACGCCCGCTCGGAAAACGGGCGCATTACCCTTGATCAGCTTGTGCCCGATCCCGTGCCGGGCGATCCGGAGGCAATCGAGCGCATCCGAAAAGCGGCCATGTCAAAGGAGTTCCTGGTTGATAAATTCGTATCCCGGGACGCGACAGAAGCCTGGCTGGTCCTGCAGCTAAAGCCCTACCCAAAGGACTGGAAGAATGCCCAGCACCTGTCTCCCACCAATGCCGCGGGCAAAAAAGCCCTGGAGATCCTCTCACAGCCCGAATACCAAAAATTTAATATCCAGCCCACGGGCTGGCCGGTCATGGTGTATGAAGAGCTCGTATTCACCAAGCACGAATCCAGCCGCCTGATGACGGCTGCGGTCATCCTGGCGGTTATCGTCCTGACCCTTTTTTTGCGCTCCGTCCGCGGTGTTTTAACTCCGTTTTTGATGGCCGGGATTTCACTTGTCATCGTGTTCGGCATCATGGGATTTCTAAACATCAGTGTAAACGCCCTGCTTTACAGCGTGCCGGTGGTTTTGATCCTGGCGATTTCCATTGGTTATTCCATCCATCTGTTCAACTACTTCAACCGGGAATTCCGCGCCAACGGCAGCCGGAAGGAGGCGGTATACCGGGCGGTCCGGCGGGCGGGCTGGCCGATCTGTTTTTCCGCATTAACCACCATCGGCGCCCTGCTCTCCTTTCTGGCCATTCAGCTGGCCCCCATCCATTGGCTGGGCACCACATCGGCAGCCCTGATATTCTGCAGCTATCTGCTGGTGATGATCCTGGCGCCCATCCTCTTAAGCTTTGGCAAAAACCGGGCCGCCCCTTTGGAAACACCCAAAACGCCGGTATTGTGGAGTGATAAATATTTTGTCAGCCTCACCCGCTGGATTTTTAATCACACCAAAACGGTCATGCTGGTATATGTCTGCATTCTCCTATTCTGCACCTACGGTCTGACAAAAATCGAAATAAACATTGACACGGAAAACACCTATGGGCCGAACGTCCCCTATGTGAACCGGATGTTAGATATTGCCGAATCCGATCTTGGCGCTTTTAATACCTATAACGTGATCCTGGATTTTAAACGGCCGAATGCGGTAAAAAACCCCAATATATTGAAAAATTTCCAAACTTATACCCAGAAGGTCCAGGATCTCACGCTCACCAAGAATACCTACTCGATTCTGGGGATTTTAAAAGAAATGAACCGGCTGAAGCATGGGGGCGATGATGCCTACTATCGGCTGCCGGACAAATTTATCGGGCTTGGCGAAATTTTCATGGAGTATGAGATGCTCGGCAAAGGCCCCGACCTCTCCCGCTGGGTCAGTGATAATTATTCCATGATAAGGCTTCAGGTGGGCACCAATGACTTAAACGCCCAGGAAACCGTCCGTGAGATGGATTTCCTCCAAAAAACCGCGCATGAATTGTTTCCCGAGGCGGAAATTACCATCACCGGCGGGATGCCGGAATATGCGGCCTTAAACCATTATGTGGCCAGAGGCCAGATCTATTCCCTGGGCATCGCCTTAAGCGTGATCGCCATCCTAATGATCATCGTGTTCAGAAACGTTAAAGTGGGCATGATCGGACTGATTCCGAATATTACCCCCCTGCTGGTGATTGGCGGGTTTATGGGGCTGACCCACACGCCGCTTGATTTTCTGACCATTACCATTGCCCCGATGATTCTCGGGTTGTCTGTGGATGACACCATCCATTTCCTGGATTATATCAAAAGCGAATTCCACCATGCGCAGGATTATTTTCAGGCCACAGCCTGTGCCCTAAAAGTGGTGGGACGGGCCCTGTTTATAACAACCACCATCATCGTGGTCGCATTCAGCATATACGGATTTTCCAACCTGCATATCATGGTCAATTTAGGCGTACTGATCATTCTGGGCATCACCTCGGCGCTTCTGGCCGACTACTTTATCACCCCCATCCTGATCAAATGGAGCCATCCCTTCGGCAAAAAGCACCAATCAGCCGAACCGGTCGCCTAGTTTTGAATTGACTCGGCCCGGGCTTTTAGGAACAGATGGTATAAAAGCTCACAGTAGCGATCCATTTTAATCATGCCCGCCTGGGACTCGGTATAGCGCCAGAAGCCGTAGAGTTTGGTCAGGCGGATCAGCTTGTCGCTGTATAAATGCCAGGTGAACTTTTCCCTGACCCGGGCCATGCTGTTCTCTGAGATCTGCGGCCAGCAGTTTTCATCCTCGTGACAGTCCCGGATAAACTCCCAAAGCACATCCGCGATTAATTCCGGCTTGCTGGTATTCATCAGAAAGCCGCTTTGCCGGTCCACAATAATCTCAGAGGGCCCGCCGAAAATGGGGCCGAAAGTGGGCAGGCCGCACTGCATGGCTTCCAGGATAGTCAGGCCGAACGCCTCGAATAAGGCCGGCTGCACGAAAAACCCCTGGTTGTCGGCGATAATCCGGTAGACCTCGCCGGTCTCCTGTTTTGGCACGCTGGGCAGCCAGCGGATATGGCCGTGCAGACCGTAGGTACCGATCAGCTCATACATCCGCTGGATTTCACTTCGCTCTTCATTATCCTGGGATTCTTCCAGGTGGATGGTGCCGGCGGCCACGATCAGGTTGCAGTGCTTGCGAAGCTCCGGATGCTGGCCGAACGCCTCCACCAGCCCGGTAATATTTTTGATCCGGTCGAGCCGCGCCATGGTAAAAATGGGAATCTGATCCGGGTTTTCCAGATACCCGTGGATATCCGCCGATTCCTCTGTAAACAGGCGGTTTTGCCAATAGCTGGTTTTGCTGGTCGGCCGCTTGTCGGTTTCATAATAGGGAAAATAATTGGCCTCATCCACCCCGGGCGGCACCACATTAAACTTGGGGTTAAACAGGTTGATCCCATTTACCACCTGATAGAGGCCGGGCATGGTATAGAACTGGTAGGACTCATACTGGCCGAACCGGGACTCCGTGCCGGCGATCTCCTGGTAAGTGCTGGTAATGATAAAATCAGACTTGTTCATGGCCAAAAGATCCGCGGTAAACTGGCAGGAAAAATGATAGTCCGTCTCCATATCCTGCCAATACAGGTCGGAGAACAGGTACTTGGTTTTCTCCAGCGCATGGGCGATGGTGCACTGAATCACATCCATGCGGTCGGACAATAGCGTGGCCACCAGATTGCCGTCCGAATAATTGCCGATAATCAGATCCGGCCGCCCCTGGAATTCAGCCATAAGCTCCCGCTCGCAGTCATCGGCAAAACGGTCCAGATAGGGCCAGATCCGAAACCGCGAGATCCAGTCCGGGTGCTGCCGGCCGTTTTCGTCATGAAACGGGATCCTTAGAATATAGGAGCTATTCGTGCCCACAATATCTTCCTTGGGCTGATTGCAGGCGGTGTCCGCGGCATTGGGGATAAGCCGGGTGAGTACGATAATGCGGGGGACAACATCAATCCCCGCCAACTCGAACTCTTGGGTTAAGTGTTTCTCCAGGGCGCGGACCTGATCAAGAATATATATGACCTGGCCGCCCGTATCCGGTTTGCCCAGGACATTTTCCTGCCCGAACCAGCCGTGGGGGGAGAGAATCGCCACCTTGGAGATCATGGGGATCCGGGATATGAATTCTTCGAGCCCTCCGCTGCTGGGCTCATGGAACAGCCCGTGGAGCAGCCGCATGGTTTCAAGAATCCGGCCGGCATTCTTCCCCCATCCCGGCTCAAACCCCTTGCTTTTCAGCTGGGGTTCCAGATTTTCATACGGCAGCTCCGGATCCAGCCGCTCCACGTCTTCAATGAATTCCTCCAGCGCGTCAAGAAAGTCCCCCATATCACTCAGGATCGCGGCATTGACCAGAAGCTGCTGCCCATTAATGCGATGCAGCCGCAGAAACTCAAACAGCTTGCGGCCCCATTCTTCCGCCTGCTGGAACATACTGCTGGACATGTGCTTATTCAAAAAACTGATGCCGTTGCCCACGTTTTTGATATCCCGGATTTCCGGGGAATAATCATAGAACGGCAGAAAATCGAGCTCCAGCGCATGCCGGTTGGCTGCCGACCGGTTGCCCAATATATAGGCATCCTTATAGTCGAGATAGCGGTTGACCGTAATTTCCTCCAGATAGTCAAAAGCGCCGGAGAGTCGGTAGAACCGGTACCGGCCCATGGTATAGCGGTGGAGGACAAGCGCGATATTTTCCATAAACAGGATTTCCGGGATCTTGTTTAAGAACTTGGCGATCTTTGAATTATAGGTAAACTCGCTCTCCTTATCATGATCCCGGCACCATTTAAGCCATTCCAGCCAGATATCGTTTCTCAGAAAATAACGCTGGTCGAAGTTCTTCAGGATAAAAAGAAAATCCGCAAACTCCTTCTGCTCGGCTTCCGGTATTAATTTGGCGATAATGTTTCTCACGCGCGACTCCCTTCGGCGCTATCTTTCACCTAAAAAGATATTGAACTTTCTGCGAACCTAAATTGCCTTAATCTGATGCAACGGTTCAAGTCAAGCCCAAAAAAATGCCCTCATCCGGGTTAACCCCGGCCTGTTAACTTTTCCAATCCACCTGTGCTTCTTCATTTGACATGTTTTGATCTTTTGCTTAAATTTAATCTGAGCACGGAATTGATGATCACCATAGTATATTAACCGATTTCTGAAAAGGGGGACGTTATGGGCAAAAAAGTTGTTATTGATCAGGATGAATGTGAGGGCTGTGAGAGCTGTGTGGAAATCTGCCCGGAGGTGTTCGGGTTTGATGAGGACCGGGAAGTGGCCTATGTCATCAAACCCGAAGGCGGACCGGAGGATGAAATCGAGGAAGCCATCGACTCCTGTCCGGTGGAATGCATTTATTGGGAAGAAGATTAGCCGCATTATCGATGCGGGCTTTTTAAAAATCACCCAGGCCTCCTGCTAAGGGGGCCTTTTCTTATTCTGACAAGAGCGATAAAACCAATGATCAAAACACCCATCACCGAATTTTTCGGAGTTGAGCGGCCGATTGTACAGGGCGGTCTCATGTGGGTGGCCACGGCCGAATTGACCGCTGCCGTGGCCAATGCCGGGGGCATGGGTTTTATGACCGCTCTCACGCATCCGGATCCGGAGGATCTAAGAACGGAGATCCGGAAATGCCGGAAAATGACCGACAAACCCTTCGGCGTGAACCTGACCTTTCTGCCGACGCTTCGGCCGCCGGATTATCCCGGCTATATTAATGTCTGTATTGAGGAAGGCATTGAATTTATTGAAACAGCCGGCAGAAACCCCGAAGCCTATATGGATCAGATCAAATCCGCCGGCATCAAGGTGCTTCACAAGTGCACATCCGTCCGCCATGCGCAGAAAGCCCAAAAAATCGGCTGTGACGCCATTGGCATTGACGGGTTTGAAGCCGCCGGCCACCCGGGCGAGGATGATGTCACCTCGTTAATCCTGGTGCCGCTCACCCGGGATGCCATTGATGTGCCGCTGCTCGCCTCGGGCGGGTTTGCCGACGGCCGCGGCCTGGTGGCGGCCCTTGGCCTCGGGGCGGATGGCGTCAATATGGGCACCCGATTTCTCGCCACAAAGGAGGCGCCGGTCCACGAAAACGTCAAACAGGCGGTTTTAAATGGCAGCGAACGGGACACCCGGCTGATCATGCGCACCCTGCGGAATACGGAGCGGGTCATGCACAACACCGCAGTGGACAAAGTGATTGAAATCGAAAACCAGCCGGGCGAGACCCAAATCGAAGATATCGTCCCCTATGTGGCCGGCCGGGTGGGCAAGGAGATGCTCGAAAACGGCGACATGGAGGCCGGGGTGCTCTCGTGCGGCCAGTGCATGGGGCTAATAAAGAGCATCCCCACCTGCCAGGAGCTCCTGGATCAGATCATGGAGCAGGCCGAAACCCTTATCAAAGAAAAATTTTCACAGGTTATCCTTTTCTAATTATCTCCATGCACCGGAAGCGGCGGGAGTTTGGGCTTAAAAATCAGGATCAGTGGCGGCAGCACGAACATATCCCCGATCATGGCAAACCCCATGGCAAAGGCGGTCAGCATGCCGAACATCTTTGTCGGCAGGATGCTGCCCAGAATCAGCACAAAAAATCCGCAGAAAAGCAGGAGTGTTGTCATGACAATCGGTTTGCCTACATCGGCAAATGTCTGAATGACCGCTTCGCCGGCATCTTCTTTTAATCCGCTGTTGCGCCGCAACCAGGCGATAAAATGGATGGTATCATCCACGGCAATGCCGATGGTGACACTGGCAATCATGGTGGTGGCCACATCCAGCGGGATGCCGAACCACCCCATCAACCCCAGGGTCATGATGATGGGAAACAGGTTGGGGATCATTGAGAATACCGCCAGCCAGAAACTTCGGCATACAAACAGCATCACGAAAAAAATGATGATAAACGCCATCCCAAAACTTCGCTGCTGGCCCTCCTGCAGGTTTTTGTCCATTCTCAGATAAAGCGAGGAGAGGCCGGTGATATGGAAGGTAAACCCGTTTTCCAGCTCTTTTTCCAGGTAGCGCCGGGCCTGGTCATGCAGTCGATAGCCCGCTTCGTTGGATTTCCATGTGGAGAGGAAGGTTAAGGCAATCTCTTGATGATCAAGCGAGATAATGCGGTCCAGCACCGCCGGATCCCCCAGTTCATAGGCATCCGCAATATCCAGCCGGGAATCGGGCACTTTGTAATCGGCCGGCTCGTTTGCGTTGATCGCCTGATTGAACTCCTTTAAATAATTTACGACGGAGAATGCATGGGTGAGGTCTTTGTTTTCGCCCAACAGGTGCTGCTGTATGGTATTGATCTGTTTAACGGTTTGCGGATTTTCAAACGCACGCGGGGCGTCCGCCCTGATCCACACAATAAACGGAATCGTACCGCCGAAATGCTTTTCAATGACTTTAAAATCCGATTTTATCCGGTTTCCCTCCGGCAGGTAATTAAAGGTGTTGGTCTCAAACCGAAGCCGGGTCATGCCAAAAACCGCCAGAATCAGAACCCCCACGCATACCACAAACAACAGCCACCGCCATCTGACGGCAAACCGGCCCATATATTTCAAACTCCTGGCAAACAGGTCATTTCGACCCGGCCCCTTTTCCTTTATATGCGCAAGCGCTCGCGCCACCCGATGCCCGTTCAGGATGATCAGCGGAGGGAGCGTGGCCATGGACAAAAAAAAGGCCAGCACTACGCCCACGGCGGTAAAAATGCCCAGAATGGCCACCGGCCGGATATCGCTTGTGGCAAAGGAAAGAAACCCGGCGCCGGTGGTCAGACTGGTAAACAGACAGGGGAACCAGACCTGTCGCACGGTTTTTTTAAGCGCAGGGACTATTGCGGAATGGTTCTGGCGGATGGTTTCCTTTAAGTGGGAGAGGATGTGGATGGAGTCGGCAATGGCGATGGCCAGCAGGATAGCGCCCATGGTATTGGTGATGATATTGAATTTCTCCCCGCAAAGGACATATAAGCCAACCGCCCAGATCAGAATCACCAGTAGGTTTATCTCACAGAGCAGGGCCAGACTGAATTGGCGCAGCAAAATGACGGTCAGGATAAATATGAGGGCGAGAATCACCGGAATAAAGGTTTTAAAATCCTTTTCAGAGAGCCGGTTCATCTCCACTTCCACAAATGAGGGGCCGGAGCAGTATAGATCAAAATGCGGGGCCGCTATCCGCTTGGCGATATCCAGGATTGCATAGGAGGTTTTTCTTTTGGCCTCCTCCTTCAGGGCCTCGAGTTCCACATGAATGGCGGTCATCTGGGCATCGGGCGTTAGAATGTGGTCACTGACGAACCGGTTGGCAAGCGCCCGCTCTTTGGCGGCCGCCAGTTTTGCCTGCGAAAGCCTTTCATTCGGGACGATCCGCCGCAGCATGATCGCCTCTTCTGTGCCGAAGAACGCCTCCACATTGGTGATACTCACCACCCGGTCCACGCCGTCTACCCGCTTTAAGGCATCGGTTAACTCCCGTATAATCGAAAGCTTCTCATTGATGAAGAGATCTTCATGCGCCAGCGCGACCACTGAGAACTCTTCATTTCCGAAAATTTCCTGAAACTTTTGATAGGTGGCATACCGGCTATCCCCGGATTCGAAAAACACCTCGATATGGTTGTTGTGGGACTGCTGAAAAAAACCATAGAGAAAAACCAGGGTAAACAGCATGACTACCCCGAAAATGCGCCGGGGCCGGGAAAGGATGGCATCAATAACGGTATTGATAAACGTTTTGGGCATGCGCGAGCAGGCAGACAAATTTTTTATTGACCGAAAACCGATTGCCTGAAAAAAATAATAGGCTGAATCGTTTATTGTGAAATGTCATCCCAACTTTTATAGATGAATTGTAGAAATGTAAACCCTTTTGCCGGCATCCGCCGCGATTGCAATCGCCAATGAAAAACAGCCAGCAAACCATCGGTCTGATATCAGACACCCACGGTCTGCTCCGGCAGAGCGCCATTGAGGCCTTAAAGGGTGTGGATCTCATCATCCATGCGGGCGATATTGATGAACCCGAAATACTGGATCGGCTTAACCGGATTGCGCCGGTTTACGCGATATTGGGCAATATGGACCGGCATCCGGGGCTTTATCGTCTGCCGCGGTTTGATATGATCGAAGTCGGCGGCATCTACGTCTGCATCATCCACGATCAACACCAACTGGACCTCGACCCGGCGGCTGCCGGCTGTTCGGCGGTGGTCTACGGCCACTCCCACCGGCCGGCCATCCGGAAAAAAGACGGGGTCTTCTACGTTAACCCGGGCAGCGCCGGACCGCGGCGCTTCAAACTGCCCATCTCCATCGGGTTTTTGGATATAAACGGGCGCGAATGCACCCCCAGGCTGATGGAAATCAACGAATAGAAGGTTATCAGGACATGAAACAGCGTCTGATTGCAATCGGCTGGTTTACATTTGTCGGCCTGACATCGGTGCTCTTTTTTTTAATCGCCCTTGTGATATGGCTTGTTACCTGGCCGTTTGACCGGAGAAAGGTCATTCTGCAGCAGTTTACCTGCTTTTGGGCGGCGCTTTACACATGGATCATCCCGGCCTGGCGGATCCGGATCGAGGGACGGGAACACCTCCCCCGAAAAACGCCCTATGTGGTGGTTTCCAACCACCAGTCTCTGCTGGACATCCTGGTGCTGTTCAACCTGTTTTTCCACTTCAAATTCGTATCCAAGATCGAAATCTTCAAAATCCCGCTGATCGGCTGGAACATGTCGTTGAACAACTATATCAAGCTAAAGCGCGGGGATAAAAAAAGTGTGGCCCGGATGCTGGCTGACTGCGAAAAAGCCATTGAACAGGGAAGCTCGGTACTGATTTTTCCGGAAGGGACCCGCTCGCCGGACGGGCATATAAAAGAGTTCAAGCTGGGCGCCTTCACTCTGGCCTTAAAAATGAAGACGCCCATCTGCCCCATGGTCATCGCCGGGACCAACGCGGCGCTTCCCAAATACAGCCTGAACTTTCACGGCCGCACGGATATCCGTATCCGGGTGTTGGAACCGATTCCCTATGAATCCTTTGCCCATCTCTCGGCTGAGGAGACCGCCAACATGGTCCGGGAGGTGATCATCAACGCTCACGAAGAAATCAGGGGGCAGACCTCGGAAATATCCGGATAGCCGGATTACTTGATATCCGCATGGTATTCCTGGAGCGATTTGGGCGAAGACGCGCCCATCAGACGCGCATTGATTCCCCGGGCAGCGGCCATGGCGGCGGCCGTGGTGGTAATATAGGGCACCTTATAGTTAATGGCCGCCTTTCGGATATAGGAGTCATCATCCTGGCTTTCCCGGCCGGTGGGCGTGTTTAGTACCAGCTGGACCTGCCCGTTTTTAATGCCGTCTACAATATCCGGCCGGCCGTAGCCCAGTTTTTTCACCACTTCGGATGCAATGCCGTGCTCCGCCAGAAACGCGTGCGTCCCCTTGGTGGCCCGGATAGTAAAATTCAAATCCGTAAACAGCCGGGCCGGCTCCAGTACTTTGGGTTTGTCCGCATCCGCCACCGTGATCAGCACCGTCCCCTTCTGGGGCAGCGGCGTTTGTGTGGCCTCCTGGGCCTTGAAAAAGGCAAGGCCAAAGGAATCCGCCATGCCGAGAACCTCGCCGGTGGAGCGCATTTCCGGCCCCAGCAGGGGATCGACTTCCGGAAACATGTTAAACGGGAAGACCGCCTCCTTGACCCCGAAATGGGGGATCAGCTTGCGCTCCAGGTTAAAATCATCCAGCCTGGCGCCGAGCATGATCTGGGTGGCAATCCGGGCCATGGACACATTGCAGACCTTTGATACCAGGGGCACGGTGCGGGAGGCCCGGGGGTTGGCCTCGATGATATAGACCGTATCATCGGCAATGGCGTACTGAATGTTCATCAGCCCCACCACATTTAACTCCATGGCGATTTTCCGGGTGTACTCATTGATGGTCTCAATATGCTTAACCGGGATGCTGACCGGCGGGATCACGCAGGCCGAATCCCCGGAATGCACGCCGGCCAGCTCGATGTGCTCCATGGTGGCCGGAACGAACGCATCCGTACCGTCGGCGATGGCGTCGGCTTCCGCCTCAATGGCGTTTTCCAGAAACTTGTCGATCAGAATCGGCCGCTCCGGCGAGACATCCACAGCCATGGCCATATAACGCCTTAGCATCTCCTCGTCATGGACGATCATCATGGCGCGCCCGCCCAACACATAGGAGGGCCGGACCATCAGGGGATATCCGATTTGTTTGGCAATTTTTAAAGCCTCATCCTCGGAAAGCGCCATATCGGATTCCGGCTGGGGGATGCCCAGCTTGCGCATAAACTGCCGAAAGCAGTCCCGGTCCTCGGCCTGTTCGATGGTCTCCGGGGTGGTGCCGAGGATCTTAACCCCCGCATCCCGAAGCTCCTGGGCGATATTCAAGGGCGTCTGACCACCGAACTGAACAATCACGCCCTCCGGCTTTTCCTTTTCATAGAGACTTAACACGTCCTCTACGGTCAGGGGCTCGAAATAAAGCTTATCCGAGGTATCAAAATCCGTAGACACGGTTTCCGGGTTGCAGTTGACCATGATGGACTCATACCCTGCATCCCGGATGGCAAAGGCCGCATGCACGCAGCAGTAGTCGAACTCGATGCCCTGGCCGATCCGGTTGGGCCCGCCGCCAAGGACCATGATCTTCTTGCGATCGGTTACTTCAACTTTATCCGGCGCATTATAGGTGGAATAATAATAGGCGGCATTCTCCACGCCGCTTACCGGCACCGAATCCCAGGCCTCGACCATGCCGAGCGATTTTCGCTTCTCGCGGATCTCTATTTCAGTTATCCCCAGGAGCTGGGCCAGATATTTATCCGCAAACCCGTCCTTTTTGGCCTGGATCAAAAGCGCATCCGGCGGCAGCGTGCCGACATGCGAGAGGATTTGCTCTTCGAGGTCGACAAGCTCCTTCATCTGCTCGATAAACCAGGCCTTGATATGGGTCTTCTCGTGAAGGGCCTCAACGGTTGCGCCCTTCCGCAAGGCCTCGTACATGATAAACTGACGCTCGCTCGAGGGCGTATTTAACAGCATCATCAGCTCATCCAGTGATTTCCGGTTAAAATCCCCGGCAAACCCCAGGCCGTAGCGGTTGTTCTCAAGCGAGCGGATGGCCTTCTGCAGGGCCTCCTTGTAATTTTTGCCGATGCTCATAACCTCGCCCACGGCCCGCATCTGAGTGCCCAGCTTATCGTCAATCCCCTCGAACTTCTCAAAGGCCCAGCGGGCAAATTTCACCACCACATAATCCCCGCCCGGCGTGTATTTTTCCAGGGTGCCGTCGCGCCAATAGGGGAGTTCATCCAAGGTCAGGCCGCCGGCCAGAAGCGAAGACACGTAGGCAATGGGAAACCCGGTGGCCTTGGAGGCCAGCGCGGAGGACCGGGAGGTGCGCGGGTTGATTTCAATGACCACCACGCGGCCGGTCTCGGGATTATGGGCAAACTGAATGTTGGTGCCGCCGATGACCTCAATGGCCTCGACAATGGCATATGAATAGGCTTCCAGGCGATCCTGGAGCTTTGGATCGATGGTCAGCATCGGGGCCGTGCAGTAGGAGTCCCCGGTATGCACGCCCATGGCATCCACATTTTCAATAAAGCAGACAGTGACAATCTGATTCCTGGCATCCCGGACCACCTCAAGCTCAAGCTCCTCCCAGCCCAGAACGGACTCCTCAACCAGGATCTGATTGACCCGGCTTGCCGCCAGCCCCCGGGCCGCCACCACCCGAAGCTCTTCCACGTTATAGACATGCCCGCCGCCGGTGCCGCCCATGGTATAGGCCGGCCGGATCACCACCGGATAGCCCAGCTCCTCGGCCACTGTTTCAGCCGCCGCCACCGAGGTTACCGCCTTGCTCTCCGGCATCTCGATGCCGATGCGGTCCATGGTATCCTTAAAGGCCGTTCGGTCCTCGCCCCGTTCGATCGCATGAATGCTCACCCCGATGGTCCGGACGTTGTATTTATCCAGCACCCCGGCCTGATTAAGCTCTGAGGTAAGATTTAATCCGGTTTGCCCCCCCAGGTTCGGCAGCAGGGCATCCGGCCGCTCCTTTTCAATGATCCAGCTCAAGGTCACCACATTTAAGGGCTCAACATAGGTCACATCCGCCATGTTCGGATCAGTCATGATCGTGGCCGGATTGGAATTGACCAATACGATTTTATACCCCAGCGCCTTGAGCGCCTTGCAGGCCTGGGTACCGGAGTAGTCAAACTCGCAGGCCTGGCCGATAATGATCGGTCCGGACCCGATGATCATGACCTTGTGGATATCTTCATGCTTGGGCATATATGCTCCTTTGTATTAGGTATTGGGTATTGGGTTTTAGGTATTGGGTGTTGGGTATTGGACCTGGTTCTGACTTTAGATGTTCACCACTAATACCTAAAAATGGCTGGATCCATCCCAGCAGTGAGTACATAGTTGTGATTTCGGCAGACCGATGGCATTGACCATATCCTCCAGCAGCTGGAATTTAAGCGAGGTCAAGAGCAGCTGCTCCCGGATCTTCTCAACCATGGCCCGGTTCTTTTCCGAACCGGAGATGGCATACTCGGCCAGCGCATCCATATGGCCGCCCTCCAGTTCATGAATCACCTTGCGGCCCACCAGATCCAGGGTGGAGCGGGAGGCGGAAAAATTCAAAAATTCGCAGGGGTAGATCAGGGTGGGGCATGCGGTCCGCATGTGCACCTCTTTGGCGCCGAAATCGAACAATATCTGGACATTGTCTTTTAGCTGCGTGCCCCGGACGATGGAGTCGTCACAGAACATCACCCGTTGTCCCCGGATAACCTGCGGGATGGGGAGCAGCTTCATTTTGGCCACCAGGTCCCGCAAGTGCTGTTCCTGGGGCATAAAGCTCCGGGGCCAGGTGGGCGTGTATTTGACAAACGGCCGGCGGTAGGGAATCTGCTTTTTATTGGCATAGCCGACGGCATGGGCAATGCCTGAATCCGGAATCCCGCTGACAAAATCGATCGGTATGTCATCTCGCTCCGCAAGCGCCCAGCCGCAGCGATAGCGGACTTCTTCCACATTGATATTCTCATAGCTGGAGGCCGGGTACCCGTAATAGACCCAGAGAAATGAGCAGATCTGCAGCTCATCGCCCGGGGCGGAAATCTGTTCCTGCCCGTCTGCCGTCAAACAAACGATTTCGCCCGGCCCCAGATACTTCTCGATTTCATAGCCCAGGTTAAACAGCGCGCAGGATTCTGAAGTGGCGGCATATGTGCCGTTCCGCCTGCCCAGCACCACCGGGGTGCGCCCCAGCCGGTCCCGGGCGGCATATATGCCGTCCTTGGTCAAAAGCAGCAGGGAACAGGAGCCCTGGATGATTTTCTGGGCATAAAGAATCCCCTCCTTAAACGTCGCCTGCTGGTTGATCAGCATGGCCACCAGCTCCGTGGGATTGACCGCCCCTTCGGAGGCTTCGGAAAAATGATGACCCTGCTTAAAGGCGTTGCAGACGATATCATCCATATTGTTGATCTTGCCCACCATGACGATGCCAAACGTGCCCAGGTGCGAACCGATAATCAGCGGCTGGGCATCGGTGTCGCTGATCACGCCGATCCCCTTTTTACCGCTCAAATTCGGCAGCTCAGGTTCAAGCTTTGTCCGAAAGTAAGTATTTTCAATGTTCTTAATCGACTTGGTGATTCCGTGCCGGTTCTGGAATGCAAGCCCCCCGCGCTTTGTGCCGAGATGCGAATGATAATCCGTCCCGTAAAAAACATCGGTCACACAATCCTGCTTGGACACACACCCGAAAAAGCCGCCCATAGGTTACTCCCTCCGGCCCGTCTGCCATGTCGGACCAGTTTTTTCTCCCACCGTCATCCTTAAAACCGGATGCGGTATTTTTTTAAAAAATCCACCGGCTGATAGGAAAGTTTGGCCTGCTTAAGCCCTTCATCCCCCAAATCCGCCTCGCGGTTGACCCAGCGCACCGTATCGGGCTGATGGGCCAGAAACAGCTGATTGATGGCCTGATAACTGCCCTTGTAATCCGGGCAGCCTTTCTCAAAATGCACGGCCAGGGTATCCGGCGAGAGCATCTCGCCGATGGTGTAGGCCACAATCAAATCATCCACAAAGATGCAGGCCCCCATTATACCGGCCAAACTATCCCAGCTGCCCAGCGTTTTCATGATCGCCCGGTTTTCATCTTCAAGCTGCCTGAGCGAGTCACAGGCCCGCCAGCTGCACCAGTCATTCTGAAGCGCCATGGCCTGATCCGCAAGCTCGCCGGTCATCTCCACATAGGTATAGGTATTTTTTTTCTTAAACTGGTTGACCAGGTTCTTTTTCTTGTGAAACTTATTGCCCTTAAGTTCCCTTAGCTCCCGGGCATCATAGAGGTAGTCCCATAAATCCCGGTCTCCGGCTAAAACCATGCGGTCGCCAAAGCTCTGCTGCCAGATATCCGCCAGGGTCCCGGGCACCCGGATAAATGTTTTGAAATCATCCGCATAATCCGCCTGCCAGGCCGCCCAGTCCACGCCATGCCAGTCTCCGACCGGTGACCACAAAACAGCCTCCGGCCGCTGCTGACGGATAAAGGCCAGCTCCCCGGTCCAGGCGATTTCCAGGCCATATATATCCGCCCAGGCAAACAGGTTAATAAACCCATAGTCCGAGGCAACCTCAGGGCATTTGGCCAGATAAGCCTGATAGGCGCGCTGGTGCGAGCGGTCAAGGGGTTCAAAGGAGAGCCTCATGCCGCCTCCCGGACTGCTTTGGCAAAGGCCCGGCCCTGCTCAAAGGCCTTATCCATATATTCCGGATGGGCAAGCACATCGCCCTCCAGATCCAGCCCGCGAACCAGCAGGGAATCCCAGAGTTTCATATCCAGCACGTCAAAAAAATACTTCATGGAAAGAAGCATGCCGTCAAAAAGTTTTTTGCCCGTGGTCGCGCCCACGGAAATCAAAAACCCCTGCCGCACCGGCGTCCACTGATTGTAGAGGGTCTGATCGATCCAGTATTTTTTGACCCACAGCGACTGGCAGCGGTCCATGAACATCTTCATATGGGCGCTGACCGTATAGAAAAATATCGGGGTGGCAACCATCAGCCCCCGGCAGGCCAGCACCCGATCCCGAACGGCCTGGAAATCATCCTTAATAACACAATCCCCGTCCTTTTTGCATCCGTAAATTTCAAGACAGGGGGAAATTTTATGGTCCCGCAGAACAATCTCATCCACCGACGCCCCGGCCGCTCTGGCGCCTTCGACCGCCTGCTTCAGAAGGGTGGCTGTATTGCCCTGCCGTCTGGGACTGCCATATACCGCCGCAATATCATACATGGTTTACCTCCAAAATCAGCCCCACCGGACAGTGGTCTGAGCCGTGAATGTCATCGGCAATAAATGCCGCTTGGAGTTGATTGTTTTCAACCAAATCCGAGGTGACCCAGAAATAATCAATGCGCCACCCGGCGTTTCGCTCCCGCGCCCTGGACCGGTAGCTCCACCAGGAATATTTAACGAGGTCCGGATACAGATGACGAAAGGTGTCAACATACCCGGCCGCGGCGATGGCATCCAGCCAGTCCCGCTCTATACGCAAAAACCCGGAGGTATTGGCGTTAGCCCGGGGATTTTTGAGGTCAATTTCATTGTGGGCCGTGTTGTAATCCCCGGCGATAATGAGGCTTCTGCCTTGGGATTTCAGATTGTTGGCGTATTCAAAGAAATCCCGGTAAAAATCGAGTTTATACTGGAGGCGCGCCTCATTCATCTGGCCGTTGGGAAAATATATATTAAATAGCACAAACTTGCCAAAATCAAACTCAAGAATCCGCCCCTCCGCGTCATAGGCCGGTACACCGATCCCATAGGAAACGGATTCGGGCTCAAGCCTCGTCCAGGCGCCCACGCCGGAATAGCCCTTTTTAACCCCGCAGTGTGACCAATAGGCCGAATAGCCGGGGATCTCCGTCATGGATGCATCGAGCTGGGGGGCCTGGAGTTTAGTCTCCTGGATGCAGAAAATATCCGCATCCAACGCCTTAAACGCCTCCCAGAAGTTTTTTTTCAAAACCGCACGCAGGCCGTTCACATTCCATGAAACCAGCTTTATTGTCACCCGCCCCTCCTTAATAGACCGCTTCCATGGGTACCCCATCGGTTCCCATGAACCGGGTGGAGACGAAACCGACATGATGTGACTGGCCACAGTAACTGCCATATGCCATGGGGCAGCATGCCGACAAAAAAATAATCTTAATAAAAATGGTTAGTTAGACCGCAAGTAGCCCTATATCAAGGCATCCGAAAAAACGCAACGGCAAAAATGGCTCAGCACATCCTGACTGCGGATGATCTCCCGGAATGCGAAAAATCTTGAAGAAGCCAGGCGCGTGCCGGACAAAACCGCAGGCCAGTCCTGTTAAAATGCGTCACCTCCTTTAAAAAAAATGCAAAAATTTTAAAAATTTGAAACGCTCAGTTTAGGTGTAACAAACAGCTTTCTATTGACTGTCTATTGATGTGCCGATATGATCTTTTATGATGAAAAGCACGATCTTGGCCCAACCCCTAAACCCCAGGCAGGTGCCACCATGAAGGAAGAGACGCAAATCGACAGATTTCTGCCGGAGCTCAAAAGCATAAAAATCTTTCACTGGCTGCATGAGACCGAACTGCGAAAGCTTTTGATCATTTCAACCATCCTCCACTATGATGAGGGTGAAACCATCATCAACCAGGGGGATGTGGGCAACCACCTTTATGCGGTCATCAAAGGCGAAGTGGAGGTTTCTGTAAGGGATAAAAACGACAAGAAAGTGGTGATCTGCAATATCGGCGAAGGGGAAATTTTTGGGGAAGCCGCCATATTTCTGGCCTCCAAGCGTACCGCCAATATTACCTCCACCAAAGAGACCACGGTAATTCGGATCAGCCGCCAGGATCTCATCTATTTTTTCAAAACCCATCCGCATGCCGGCAACAAACTCCTGATGCTGATCGTTTTAAGCCTTTTGGAAAAGCTCCGGCATGCCAATGAGGACCTGGTGCTGGAGAAACAGCCGGCAGTGGATTTCGGACAGGCCGCTGATCTGATCCAGGAATTTATCCAGGAGTCCGGACGTCCGCCCGGCGCATCGGAATAATATGGAAAAAACCGAGCCCGCCTATATCCGAACCCACGCATCCGGCGCGCTTTCCGAAAAAATCCGGGACAGCCGGCAGATCCTTGAAAACTGCGAACTCTGCCCCCGCCGATGCGGGGTGAACCGTCTCGCCGGCGAGACCGGCATCTGCAAAACCCCCGAAGAAGCCCAAGTCTCCTCCTTTAACGCCCACTTCGGCGAGGAAGTTCCCCTGGTGGGGCGAAACGGCTCGGGCACGATATTTTTCACCCACTGCAACCTGATGTGCTGCTTCTGCCAGAATTTTGACATCAGCCATGAGGGCTGGGGCAGCAAGGTAAATGATGAAGAGTTGGCCGCCATCATGATAGCCCTTCAGGATGAAGGCTGCCACAATATTAACCTGGTCACCCCGTCGCACATCGTCCCGCAATTCCTCTCTGCACTGGAAAAAGCGATTGCCGCGGGCCTAACCCTTCCCATTGTCTACAACTCCGGCGGCTACGACCGGGTGGAAACCTTGCGGCTGCTGGAGGGGGTGGTGGATATTTACATGCCGGATTTCAAATTCTGGGATTCGGCCATTGCCGAGGCTGCCTGCGATGCGCCGGATTATCCGGATGTGGCCAAAGCCGCCATAAGGGAAATGCACCGGCAGACAGGCGACCTTAAAACCGATGAACACGGTATCGCCCGCTCCGGGCTTTTGGTCAGGCACCTGGTCCTGCCGCAAGATTTGGCCGGCACCCGGCAAATTATGCAGTTTCTCTATGATTCGATCTCTCCAAACACCTATGTCAACATCATGCCCCAGTACCGGCCCTGCGGCAATGTTCATCAAGTAAAAGGCCTGGACCGCATGATAACCTCAGAGGAATTCCAGGCAGCGCGCGAGGCCGCCCGGGAAGAAGGGATCACCCGACTTGACCGAATCCGGTAGCCTGAAATCCCCCCGGCCGAGCCTGTCCCAATCTTATAGAAACGCCTACCCCTTCCGGCTGGCCACCACCTCGTTTATCTATCCGGATTTTATGGCGCCCAATGTCCGGATGCTTGCCCCTTTTTTGGATGAAATCGAACTGCTGTTTTTTGAAAGCACCTATCCGGGAAGCCTGCCCCAGCCTGATGAAATCCGGGAGCTCGTCCGGCTGTCTGAATCATTCGGTATCACCTATAATGTGCATCTCCCCTTAGACATTTCACTCACCGCAGCGGGGGCTAAAGAGCGGCAGCAGGCCGTGGATACGATCAAATACTGCATAGATCTGGCCGACCCCCTATCGCCCACCACCTGGACACTGCACCTGCCCTATGGGGAAGAAGGCGCTGAAAATTTTAATCACTGGCGGGACCGCGCCCAAAAGAGCCTTGCCGAGCTATGCCCGTCTCATATAAAGGGCTCGCTCATATCAATTGAAACCCTTGACTATCCCCTGGAGTGGATTGCGGATCTCCTGGCCGCATTCGACCTTTCCGTTTGTCTGGATATCGGCCACATGGCGGTCCACGGCATGGATTGGATTCGTTTTTATGAAAATTTCACCCATAAAATTCCGATCATCCATTTATACGGCTTTCAAAAGGCGCATGAGCACCTGGGCCTTGATCAGATGCCGCTTGATATCCGCCAGGGCGTAAGTGATATCCTGGCCCAGTTTGCCGGCACCCTATGCCTGGAAGTCTTCTCGTTTACCCGTCTCAAGACCTCGCTTCAAATTCTTTCCCAATTGGCTTGACTGCCGCAAAATTTTTTTATACATACATAAGAAAAAATTACATGGGGTTTTCAGTTAACGGAAAACGGTGAAAATCCGCTGCGCTCCCATCGCTGTGACCGGAATCCCGGGTCATGATCCCTTGCGGGGGAGGCCACTGGCGACAAACAACGCCGGGAAGGCTTGATCTGAGGAATGGCCGGAAGCCAGAAGACGAACTGAAAAACCGATGGACAGAACTTGATGGTAAAGGGTTCTGGCGGAAGCATAAGCTTCGGTCAGAACCCTTTTTTTTATTTGGCGTACGGAGTAAAACGCCCAATTTCTGCGTTGCGCTGCATCCCTCGTCGCTCAACGTACTTTAAAGTACGCCTCGCTCCTCGGGATTTGCGGCGCCTTGAACTTGACCGTTTTACTCCGCCCGCCACTATCTATGCATAAAGGAGAAAGGTATGTCATTACTGAAAGATACCATTCGAAAAATCCCGGCCATTGATCAAACCGTTTATGAAAACGCCCTTGACCGGCTGGCCAATCAGGCCCGGCCGGCCGGAAGTTTGGGACGGCTGGAAGCGGCTTCGGCCCGGCTGGCGGCTATCAAAAAAACACTGGATGTAAAGCTGCCGCATAAATATATCCTGACCTGCGCCGGTGATCACGGGGTGGTCGCGGAAGGCGTGAGCCTCTTCCCGCAGGAGGTAACCGCCCAGATGATTTATAATTTCACCTCCGGCGGGGCCTCGATTAATGTGCTGGCAAGGCATGCGGGCGCAGAGGTCCGGGTGGCGGATTTTGGGGTGAACTACGATTTTGTTCCGGATCTGCCCATCTTTCATAAAAAGATTGCCAAGGGGACCCGAAACTTTTATAAAGAACCGGCAATGCGCCGGGATCAGGCGATTTCCGCCATTGAAGCGGGCATTGAAACCGTAAACGATCTATGCGCGGAGGCTGATGTCGATTTGCTCGGTACCGGCGACATGGGCATCGGCAACACTACGCCCTCTTCCGCCATTATTGCGGCGTTTTCCGGGATTTCCCCCGTAAAGCTGACCGGCCGGGGAACCGGGCTTGACGATCAGGGGCTTTCCCGCAAGACGGCGGTGATTGAAGCCGCCCTGAAAAAGCATGTCCCGGACCCGAATGATCCCATTGATGTGCTGGCTAAGGTGGGAGGATTTGAAATCGGCGGCATCGCCGGTATTGTGATTGGCGCGGCAGCCCGGGGGATACCGGTGCTATCCGACGGCCTGATATCCACCGCCGGTACCCTGATTGCCGCCGAGCTCTCGCCCGCGGTCAGGCCCTACCTGTTTGCCGCGCACCAGTCCATGGAAATCGGCCATCAGTATATGCTGTCTCGGATCGGAATCGAGCCGCTGCTCCATCTTAACATGCGGCTGGGCGAAGGCACAGGGGCGGCGCTTGCCATGGAAATTCTGGATGCCGCCACCCGGGTGCTGGCTGAGATCAAGACCTTTGACGAGGTAAACATCGAAAACGCGCATACCGGCTGAACGAATCGGTTTTTCCTTGACAGTTCGGGGATACGGGTAAAAAAATAAAGCCTTTATTAACTTTTTGCGGGATTAAGGCCAATGACCCTGAAAGATCAGATCTATACCCCCTCTCAGCAGGAAATCATCCGACGGGTGCAGGTGAACCTGCCCTTTGTTATGCTTACGGCCGAAGACTGGCAGGAGCTGGTCTTTGCACTGGATTTGAAT
Source organism: Desulfobacterales bacterium (assembly GCA_046543065.1). Taxonomy (GTDB): domain Bacteria; phylum Desulfobacterota; class Desulfobacteria; order Desulfobacterales; family Desulfosalsimonadaceae; genus M55B175. Next base: position 33,459 of record JBKHAE010000015.1, read on the forward strand.
CCGGAGATCGGACTGGATGCCGCGGCGCTTGACCGGTTTTCCCCGTCGGACTTTTCCGCAATGGCGGATAAACTGCACGCCCATGGGCTTTCGGTGACAATACACGGCCCTTTCCTGGATCTTTCCCCGGGTTCACCGGATCCGGCAATTCATGAGACCACGTGCAGACGCTTCCAGCAAATGATCGATGCGGCCGCCGTCTTCCAACCCAAAACGATTGTCTGCCACGCCGCCTATGACACCTTTCGCTACGATTTCTGCCGGGACGCATGGTATGCCAGAAGCACTGAGACCTGGCAATGGGTGGCAGACTCGGTAAAGCGCTGCGGCGCCCGGCTGATGCTTGAAAACGTGTATGAAAGATATCCTGAAGACCTTTTGCGGCTCTTATCCCAATTTGATCCGGAGCATGTGGGATGCTGCCTGGATGTCGGCCATCTGTCTGTTTTCAGCCACGAGCCCCTTGCCCGATGGATAGCGATGCTCTCCCCATGGATCGGGCAATTCCACTTGCATGACAACCACGGCGACTTTGACGCCCACCTGCCGATGGGGGCCGGAAGCATCAATTTCAAGCCCGTGTTTGACTTTGCCGCAGGCAATGAAATCAAACCGATCATTACCCTGGAACCCCACCGCAAGGCGGATTTCCGGGCAAGTATCCACTATCTGGACAAACACGATGTATGGGGCCAAATTTCACGCATTTAATAATTATGGATGCGGTTCGATTGGGCTTGACAAATCTATTATTCCCTATTAAAAACAATTTTTCTAAAGAATAAAAGGAACTTCCCAGCAATTATGGGCAAATAACCATTGAATACCATCAATGACTGAAAGGAGACGGAAAACATGTCAAACTTGATCCCCCCCCATGGCGGCAAAGGCCTGACCATCTGCCTGCTCGAGGGCGCAGAACTGGAAGAAGAGAAGAAAAAAGCCAAGGGTCTTAAACAGATTCCGATTACCCCGAATGAACGCGGCGACTTGATTATGATCGGCACCGGCGGCTTCAGCCCGCTGGCCGGCTTCATGAACAAAGCCGACTGGAAGAGCGTATGCGACAATTACCTGCTTGCAGACGGCACTTTCTGGCCCATTCCGGTGACCCTCTCAGCTACAAAGGAAGATGCGGACAGTATCAGCGAGGGCGAAGAGGTTGCGCTCTACGATCCGGAAGGCGATGAGATCATGGCCACCATGAAGGTCACGGAAAAATACGAAATGACCGAGGAAAACAAAATTTATCAATGCGAAAAAACCTTCATGGGCGAAGGCACGCCAACCCCGGAAGAGTTCTGGAAGATTGCCAAGGAAGAACATCCGGGTGTCCAGATGGTAATGAACCAGAAGCCGTTCAACCTGGCCGGACCGGTGAAGGTATTGAGCGAATCCGATTTTCCGACCGCCTACAAAGGCATTTATCTGCGCCCCTCGGAATCCCGCAAAATTTTCGAGGACAAAGGCTGGTCCAGAATTCCGGCCATGCAGCTCAGAAACCCCATGCACCGTTCCCACGAATACCTGGCCAAAATTGCCATCGAGGTAAGCGACGGTGTTTTCATCCACTCCTTGGTCGGCAACTTAAAACCCGGCGACATTCCGGCGGATGTTCGGGTCCGTTGCATTGACGTACTGGTTAAAAACTACTTCGTAGAAGACAAGGTCGTACAGGGCGGCTATCCGCTGGATATGCGCTATGCCGGTCCCCGGGAAGCCCTACTTCATGCCACCTTCCGCCAGAACTACGGCTGCAGCCACATGATTATCGGCCGCGACCACGCCGGCGTGGGCGACTTCTATGGCATGTTCGAGGCGCAGACCATTTTTGACAAAATTCCGTACCCGGAAGAACCCGGCAAGGCCCTGCTATGCAAGCCCTTAAAAATTGACTGGACCTTCTACTGCCATAAGTGCGACGGCATGGCCTCTCTTAAGACCTGCCCGCACACCAAGGAAGACCGGGTCATCCTCTCCGGCACCATGCTGCGCAAGAGCCTTTCCGAAGGCACCCCGATTCCGGACCACTTCGGCCGGAAAGAAGTTCTCGACATCCTGCGCGAGTACTATGAAGGCCTGACAGACAAAGTCGAAGTCAAACTGCACGGCGCCGCCACCGGCGATGAGAAGAAGTAATAGCGATTGAATCAGTGAACAACTGAAAGAACAGCTTTTATAGCAGCAAAAACCAAAAAGGGGTGCGGGGCGTTTTCCGGGTGGAAAGGGCCCGCGCCCCTTTTTTTAACTGATTTAAACCGAGATGTTAAACCGCCGGTTAAAATTTTCAATCACCGGCACGAACGGCTCGGGCAGCCGGGCAAAAACTTTATTCACGATATCTTCGGGGATTTTTTTATAATAGGCTTGGGCGATGCCGCCGGTGATACAGGCCAAAGTGTCGCTGTCCCCGCCAAGGGATATGGCCTTTCGGATGGCATCTTCAAAATTTTCGGATTCGTAAAATGCAATCAGGGCCTCCGGCACCGAGCCCTGACAGGTTACATCAAACTGATAGCCCGGCCGGATGTCATCCAGCCGGCGGCTCAAGTCATAGTTGAATCGGGTTTCAATTTCCCGTTTCACATCCTCCCTTGACGCATCCTGCCGCGCCATCCATACCGCCAGGGCCGTAGCCTGGGCACCGGCGATCCCTTGCGGATGGTTATGTGTCACGGCCGCCGACTTTTCCGCTTCAGCCAGGACTTTCTCACGTTTTTCAAAGGCAAACCCCACCGGACTCACCCGCATGGCCGAGCCGTTGCCAAAGCTGTTATACGGCCGGCTGTCTGCGGAATAGAGCCAGTTAAAAAACATCATCCCGAAGCCAGCATCCGGATACGCCTGACCATAGGTCTTTAATGCGCTCTTGTAGTCGTTATTTTTGGCAATCGCATCCGCCACCGCCACAGTCAGCACGGTGTCATCCGTAAACCGGGATTTACTTTGGAAAAGCGGAAAGTCCGTCGTCTTTATCGGCCGATGCTCATATACAGAGCCAATTATATCACCGGCAATCGCGCCCAGCATCAGTCATCACCATCCCTTTTTTTAAGTATTATCGGTTGGGCCGTTAACTGCCCGCTTAAAGCGCACGGCTATATTAAAAACATACCTATGGGGTTGTCAAAATTTTCTTGCATAAACCCGATGGCAAGACAAGCTTTTTCTACATTTAACGGCCGCCCGCATGTCAGAGGGACATGAAAATGGCTGTAGGATTTATAGAAGAGGCGGGCCCAAAAAAAGCCCCGAGATGCCGGTCTTTCGGCTTCTCGGGGCCTTTTTGGGGGGGAAGACGCTTTTAGCGTAAGCGTTAATTTAAGCCGACTTGGATTCCCTTCCGGAGTATACATCATAGCCCATGGCAACGGTTCGGTAAACCAGATGCGCCAGTTTGGAAAACGGCAGAAAGGCAATCAGATTAAAAACAAACATGAGATGGATGAAATAAATCAGATAGGTCAAAAAGGCCGCATCCGCAAGCCGGGTCAGCTCTGCCAGCATGCCGGTGGCAGCCACGCCCAGAATCATCCACAGCAGGTACCAGTCTTTGTAGGTTGACACCTGGTCGGGTTTGGCCGCGCGCTGGCGCATGAGCAGGATGGTACCGATAATCAGGGCGATGCCGCTGACATTGGCCAGAATCTTGACCGGGTTAAGCTGGGAGTATGGCCCATGCACGCCGAATCCGTAGAGCACAACAAAAAATATGCCGGTTACGATGAAAAGCCCGATAAACGAAAACAGCACCATCATATGCGGGGTGGCCCGCTCATTGTTCTCCCCGCATTCGGAGAACTGTTTATGCTTCAGGATCTTGGGAATAGCCAGGCCGATGGATTTTATGAATTCAACCGGTTCAATGGTCTGCTTTTGCGTTTTACCCTCGGCAAGGGCATTCTCGTGGATATCCGAAATAAATCGCTTTAAGCCCAGCGCGAATATCACCACCACCCAGATGGAGAGCGGGATAAAAATCAGATCCACCAGCCAGGTGGAAAAGAACTGGGCATGGGCAATCTCACCATGGGCATTGAGCTCCGGACTGAAATTAAGCCAATGAACGCCGAAGAGCTTCAGCACAATACCTAGCACAAGGAATACGACCGCCGGAAGGGCTGCAAAGATCGGCAGCTTCTTCGGATCATTAATCGCCATGCCGAGCGATTTCGGGGTACCATAGTCGGCAATTGCATAGGCGCGTGCGGCTGCCAGTACATCCCCGGGGTTTGCGCCCCGCGGACACTGCGTGGTGCAGTCGCCGCAGTTGTGGCAAAGCCATATATCGCCGTTTTTAATTACTTTATCCTTTAACCCCCATGACGCGGCGATCATCTCTTTTCTGGGGAACGGCCGCTTATCCGGGGAAATCGGGCAGGCTACCGAACAGGTGGCGCACTGATAGCATTTTTTCAATGATTCGCCGCCGAGTTCGCCAAGCTGCTTTATAAAATCAACATCTGGTTCGACCAGGATTCTCTCCGCCATTTCCATACCTCCTATTGGCCTTGGCTGTTTCCGCCATTATCTTAATTATATATCGGTGATCCGACCGGCGCGAGAGGCGCCGGCCGGAATCCATATCTAGAAGCCTTTGAACGGATTGGGACCGAGTTCCTCGATGTCTTCGACAAACTGGTTGATAATCCCCGGAATCTTATCATAATCGTCAATGGCCACTTCGTACTGGGCCACCCGTTCTTCCTCAAGGGCGAGACTGGCAAGCGCATCCCCGATCTTCTGCATCCGGATGCTGGCCAGTTCACTGCCCTTGACAAAATGGCACTGATAATCATCGCCCTTTTTACAGCCCAGCAGGAACACGCCGTCCATTCCCTGGGACATGGCGTCTTTGATCCAGATCACGTTCACCGAACCCAGACAGCGCACCGGAATGATCCGCACATCGGCTGAGAAGGACTTATTATGCAGCCCCACCACATCCAAAGCCGGGTAGGCGTCGTTTTCACATACCAGGCCCAGAATCCGAAGCGGCGGCTCATCATAGTCGTCTTCCGAAGGCACCGCAATGGATTTGACCTGGGAGCCGATGCTGTCAATGTTGTAGTCCGCAAACCCGATGATCCGTTCCGGACATGCGCCCATGCAGGTGCCGCAGCGGCGGCAGCGGGTGATATTGGGCTTGGGCGTCCCCTTGGCATCATCATCCAGGGCGCCGAACGGGCATTCGTCCGTGCACCGTTTGCACTGGGTGCAGCGCTGGAAGAAAAACTCCGGGAAAGTCATATCTCCGGAGCGCGGATGGACAGACACCCCGCGATTAGCGGACTCCAGGCACTGGATCGCTTTAAGTGCCGCCCCCGATGCATCCTCGATGGATTCATCGATGGTCATGCCGCGCCGGACCGCGCCGGCCGCGTATATGCCGGTCCTCTGGGTCTCATAGGGAAAACAGATGAAATTGGAATCCGCATACCAGTCGAAAATCTCGTTGTCCCGAAAGCCCGGGCCCTGCCGATACGCCAGGTTAACCGTCGGATTATCTCTCGTCACCGGCACCATACCAGTGGCCAGCACTACCATGTCCGCCTTCATTTGAATGGCCTCGCCCAAAAGGGTATTACTGGCATCCACAAGCATACCGTCTCCGTTTTTGGAAACTCCGACCACCTGGCCCTTGGTCATGAAAATGCCCGGATCCTGCTGAAGCGCCTTATAAAAATTCTCAGAAAGGCCCGGGGTCCGCATATGCTGATAGACGATATAGGCTTTTCCGTCCGGATAATCTTCGCGCAGGTACTTGGCCTGCTTTAAGGCCACCATACTGGTCACGGCACCGGTATAGGAGAAATCACTGTCATCCTCCGCGCCGCCCGGGCTCTGAACAAAGACCACGGACTTGGCCTCCTTGCCGTCCGAAGGCCGCACGATTTTACCCTTGGCCGCCAGTTCCTCAAACTGATAATTGGTAACCACGTCCGGCATCTGGCCATATCCCAGATGAGCGAATTCATCATTCTGGGGCTCATACGGCCGCCAGCCGGCCGCCAGAATCACCGCCCCGAACTGCTCGCCGTTGGGATCTATGGTCAGGATGTCTTTGCGCCCCTGATTGTATTCCAGATATTTCTCCATCAGGGTTTCATTATCCAGTTCCTTGCCGTTTTCATCGTATTTCATTTCCTCCGGCAGGGGATAGGGGACATCAAACTCGATTTTTTCGCCGGGATTTTTCAGGGTTACCGTAAACTCACCCGGCTGGCCGGCAATCCGGGCCACCACGGTTTCGGTTTTCACCGTGATCTTCGGATTGGACTCCACCTTCTCAATCATACCCGCCACTTTGGACGGAATCAGGGCATCATAGGGGGGCTGTACCGGCAGCTGCTTGCGCCACTTGGCGGAGTTTCCGCCAAGCTTGTCGGTTTTTTCCACAATGGTGACCTCGT
>JBKHAE010000120.1:0-10033 GCA_046543065.1 Desulfobacterales bacterium
ACCTTACACCTTACACCTTACACCCTAAACCCTAAACCTTATACCCTATATCATCCCAGTATCACCGAAATCTTGTCCTGCCGGGCGTTTACATGCTGGATTGTGATCTGGATCAAATCCCCCGGCTTTAACTCCCAGCCTCCGCAGACCGGCATCCGGCACTCCACCAGATAAGCGGTTAACAGAATGGTATACTTGTCCCAGCGTTTGTCCAGGACAATGGCCTCTTCCTTCTGCCCGATCCGGCCGGCCAGATATTTCAGCATCCAGTACCTAAACCGCCGGGTCTGGGTAATGGCCGCATGGGTCATGGGCTGCTGAACCTGCTGGATGATTTGCTCGATCTGCTCGGCACTGTAGCCCTTTTCAAGATCAAAACAGGCCCGGAGCTGGCGCTGGGTGATCAGATCAAAATATTTTCGGATCGGGGAGGTGGCGGTGACATAGGCATCCAGACCCAGGCCGGAATGGTATTCGGGCGTGGACAATAAGACCGCCCGGCTTAACATACGCCGCTGCATCCAGTTCTGAAAAAGTGTGGCATTATCCGGATTCTGGTATAAGCGCCCCCGGGGCTCCGGCTGGGAGCGAAAAACCGCAGGCATTTGCTTATTATATAAAAATTTGGCCATCAGCCAGTTGGCCATGATCATCATCTCAGAGACCAAAAGTCTGGACGGGCTGTTCCGGTCAAGCTTTTTAATACTGATTTCGCCGTTTTCAAACACCCGAAGGCTTATATCGGGCAGCGAAATCAACACCGCGCCGTCGGCCAGCCGCTGGTTTCTGAAATCCACCGCCAGCTTATGCAGCTGCCGGATGGCCGGATCGGATTCAGCCATCAAATCCGCATCGCTATAGCTAAGCTGGCGTTTCACCGAAATATAGGATGGAAAAATCTCCGGGTCGCAAATTCCGCCGGTGGGGGTAACGGTGAAAAATATGCTGATCGCCGGCCGGATCTCACCGGCGCGCAAACTGCAAAGATCCTCAGCCAGACGGGGCGGCAGCATGGGAATTTTCATATCCGGCATATAAATGGAAGTTCCCCGGCTGATGATTTCCCGGTCAATCACCCCGTCCGCAGGTACATACTCACCGACATCCGAGATATGCACACCGATCCGATGGCCGTTGGCAGCGGGCTCGATACTCAAGGCATCATCGAAATCCAGCGTGCCCTGGCCGTCAATGGTCATCAATTCAAGATCGGTCAGATCCCTGCGGCTGGATTGCTCGATATCCGCATAGTCCATGCGCGGCAGATGCGCGGCAGTTTCACTGACAGGTCCGGAAAAATCAATGGAGATCTCTAAGCGATCCAGCTCCAGATTCTGGTTCAGAGTCCAGACACCCAAGCGCACCAGGGCATCGAAAATTTTATCCGAACTCTCCACTCCGGCGCGATTCAGAATGGCTTTGGCCAGGAAATAGGAATTGCTCTCTTTGCCGAACAGGTAATAGGACTTTAATGCCCCGACAATCTGCTGGAATGCGGCCGGGGGATGCGGTGCCTGGCCGGCCACCAGCTGTTTCAGCCACTCCCCCCCATCTTCTATCAATTGCTCGCGGCGGGCCTTCTCCTGCTCCCGCGCCATATTTCTCTCCACCTCTTCGGCGGCGTGGGGGAAAAACCACTGGTAATTAAACTTAAAGTAAATCCGGTTGTTAAAACAGGCCCGAATTAAGGCGGCCTCATGATCTCCGTTGGAATTTTCCGGAAAGCAAAGGCCGGTCATGGTTTTAAGATCCACCCATTCGCCCATGGGGCTTAAAACTTCCCACAGTTCGCGCACATCAATATGGCTTCGGATGGCCTCCCGGCGGGCCGAGGTTTCCTTCAGAAATTCGATAATCCGGTCCCGGCCCCGGTTCACGTTGATCCGGGTTTCAGAGGCATGCGAGAGGCGGCTTACTTTCTGATTCACCTCCCCGCCATTTTCATTCAACAGCCGGACCCGCTCCGACTGGCCGTTTAATACCACGGCGCAGAGAATCCGCTGCTGCTCGATATATTCAACAATAATTCCAGGTTCCATAAACTGCCTGACTATCAGGGGGGTTGCGCAAAGTCAATGAGAGGACTGAAGATGCCGATTATTTTCGCTTGACAATCAGGGTCTTAATCCGGTGGCCTTCCATTTCCTTGACGGTAATAATATGCTTGTCAATCACAATCTGTTCTTTTTCCCGGGGGATTCGGCCGATCTGCTCGAGGATATAGCCGGAGAAGGTTTCATAATCCGAGGATTCCGGGATATTCATATTAATCTTGGCATTGACCGTGGCGACATCGGCCGCGCCCAGCACCAGCCACTCCTTGTTCCGGATTTTCACCACCGGCGGCTTGACAATGTCGGTTTCATCCACAATATCGCCCACAATGGCTTCAAGCACATCCTCCAGGGTGACAATGCCCGAGACCTCGCCGTATTCATCAACCACGATGGCGGCATGGTCCTTTCGCTTTTTGAACTGATTCAACAATTGATCCAGTTTCTTATTTTCAGGTACAAAATAAGGCTCCCGCATGATGCGTGCAATATCCAGATGATCCGGGTGCATGGTATGCTCCCGGAACAGGTCCTTGATATTGACAATGCCCGCCACATGATCGATATCGCCGACAATTACCGGAATCCGGGTATATCCGGATTTGATGATACGATCAATCTCCGGCTCACCGGCCTTATCCAGGACAAACATGTCCGCACTCGGGGTCATAATCTCTGAGACGCTGATATCATCGAGCTTGACAATGTTGTTGATGAGTTCTTTTTCATCCGGGTTGATCTGGCCCTCGTCATGCACGAATTCCACAAAGGTCATCAATTCTTCCTCGGTCACATGCGGCGCGTTTGAGACCATCCCGGCCACTTTGGGAATAAAATTTAAAAACAGGATCAGGGGATAGAACAGAAAAGACACCCAGTAAAGCGGCAGAATGACAATTTTTGCCACCATCACATTGTTTCTGGTGGCCACGGTTTTGGGAAAAATTTCGCCGAATACAAGAATCAGAAACGTCATAATGCCGGTGGCCGCCCCCACCGCGCGGCCAAAGGCCTGACCCGGGGCAATGGTTGCCATGAGATTAATGGTAATGGCGGTGGCCAGCGAGGAGGCGGCAATATTGACCAGGTTGTTGCCGATCAGAATAGTGGTTAAGAGGATATGGGGCCTGTCCTTCATATAAAGGATTAAATTGTTCATCCGGCTGCCCTCCTTGGCCAGGTGCTTGGCCTTGGCCGTACTGATGGAGAAAAGCGCGGTTTCGGAAGAGGAAAAAAAACCGGACAGCACAAGCAGCACCGCCAGAAAAACAAACTGCGTGGTCATTTTCAAATACTCCTGTCCCCCCTGTCAGCATCGATTTCAGCAGGGGCGTAAAATATCAGATGATTGTCTATTTTGTAAAAATTCATTCAGGTGTCCGCTGCTTAGGCTTCAGGCCCGTCCGGTTCGACCGTAGGCGGCGTCGGTGCGGTATAATAACCGCTTTTAAGATAAATGTCTCGCTGGGGAACCGGAATGTGAATACCCAGCTCGGTAAACTCTTTATTGATCTCAAACCGAAGGTCTGTCTCCACAGATAGAAAGTAGTTGATATGGACCCATACCCGCAACTTGAAAATCAGAGCGTTTTCACCAAAATCCGAAAACAGCACCTCAGGCTGGGGCCGGCGATAGACCCGGGGGTGATTCAGGGCAATATTGTTCAAGGTGTCTCTTACCAGCTGGGCATCCGACCCATAGGCCACCCCCACGGTAATCGTCCGCCTCACCCGGGAGTCCTTGAAACTCCAGTTGGTCAGCTGGTTGCTGATCAAATCCGCATTCGGAATGATCAAATCCGCATTGTCGTAGGTTTTGATCTGGGTGGCGCGCACATTGATCTTTGTGACCATTCCCCAAATGCCGTTGACCTCAATCACATCATTGACCTGGATGGGCCGCTCAAACAAAAGGATAATACCGCTTAAAAAATTGTTGAATATATTCTGCAGTCCGAAGCCGATTCCGATACCCACCGCGCCGAACAAAACCGCCAGGGAAGCCGCGCTGATACCGATGATCCGAAAGACGATCATGATGCCGATCACCCAGCCCACATAGCCGGTGATGGTGGTGATCGAATCCTTAAGCCCCGGCTCAAGCTCCCGATGGGCCAGAATCTGCTCTTTTAAAACCGCCTTCCAGACAATTATAACGGTATGGGTCAGCAGGATAATGAGTACCGCAATCGCCAGATCCAGAACGCTGATCTGCATACCGCCGAGTTTAATTTGATAATTAACCGCATAGAAAAAATCCGCCAGATAATCGCCCCGCGCGCCCCACGCCATGGGAACGCCCAGTATAAGCAGCACAAACAGGGCGACCTTGCTCAACCGAATCAGAAACTTGCGGATGGGCATGGGTTTTTCCGCACCCGGCTCCAGATCCTCTTCCCCTGCTTTGGATTCCCCGCCGGAAGAAACTTCCCTTACCACCATATAAAGCACGCCGATCCAGAATAATGCGGCAGCCGATTTGATGAGCGAGGCATACCAGAAGGTGGCCATGGCCCCATAGCCGATAAGCTCGAAGAAAAGCCCCACCAGCACGATTAAATAGCCAAACGCCGGCAGGAGGGGTTTGATATAGTGAAACCACGGGTATTCGGAAAGCCGGGAGTCTTTTGAATAGAACCGGAATCGGTGCCAGAAGAAAAAACTCCATACCAGCAGGGCCAGTTCAAAAACAATCCGGATTAACACCAGCAGCACGCAGTTCATGGATAAGCCGGCCGCCAACAGGTAATAGACTGCCCCGAAACCCAGAATCCCATAGAGGAGAATCCTTAGATAAAAGCATAGAAATCTTAAAAACGGGGATTCCGCATCCGACCAGAGCACTTTCAGGAAATTGATCCCCCATCTGACAAACAGGAGCAATACCAGCAAATGCACTAAAATGCGCAAAAACCCGAATAACGGGGTAAACTCATAGGCCGGCTTAACCGGAAAAAACCAGATAAACAGGATGGCGCCCAAAAGAAACAAAGACCGGCGGATCAGGCGGACAGTCAGATACTGCCAGAACCTGCCGGCCTCCATCAGGCTGTCCCGCAACCGGGTAAAAAACCGGCGGCAGAACCACAGGAGAAGCTCAAGGGCGGCCAGAAGAAAAAAATAGGCCAGCACAAAAAGGGTATAAGCCTTCTTATCCCCGACCCGGAGTTCCAGCCAGTAGTCAAAAGAAACAAACTCTCTGAGATTTCCTCTGATCCGGTCAACTTCAAACCGAATCTGCTCCACCCCGAGCTGGGCAATGGGATTGACGCTTCGCTGTAACAGGCGCTGCTGCTGGCGTTTAGCTATCCGCTGTTCAAACTCTTCGGCAACTGTTTGATATTCTCTTCTGATCTGCCGGGTCCGCTCCAGCAGGCCAGCATAGATCGATTCAATATCATTTAAAATTTCTATTTGTGCGGATACTGTCTCTGTCAGTTCGGCTATTTGCTGCCGAATTTTGTCCAAAAGCTCCGAACTCTTTTGTTCCTCCTGGATTTCGGCTTTTTGAGTTTCGTAAGAGGCCAATTTTGCCCGGGTTTTGGATAGGGTTTCCCGGATTTGGGCCAGTCGGTCCTCAATCTCGCCCACTCGCTCCGTGAGACGACTCAGTGTCACCTGATGCTGACTGTTTGCCTCCCGAAGGCCATAAGATTCAATTGTTTGCAAAACCAGGATGTTACGATGGGCGCTTAACTGAATACGATAGGCATCCAGCCGCTCGCGGCAGAGCTGCTCAAACTCCTTGGCCCCGGAGAATCGGTTCAGGTATTGATCGAGCTGCTTTTTTTCGGCTTCCAGGCTTTCACGGATGGACTTATCCAGCAGCTCATACGGATCAGCCGCTCCGGAGGGCACTTCCCCCGCGGGATGGCCCTCCTGGGCGCCGGCCGCCGGAAGCATGGCCATCTGGATGAGAAAAAACAGACATAGAAGCCGGACCAGCCCCTTAAGATTCACCGATCCTTGATCTACTCCGCGCCGGGCGCCGCTGTATGCCGCCATATTTTTCGGATCACCGTTCAATTTTGATGAATACGATTACGAGTACGAGAACCGTCCCGCTTGCGCGGGACTGAGTACGATTAAGTATATCTAACATGAAATCAACCTGTTTTACCATAATCGAATTGCATTTTAACCGCAAGGCGATTATCGTTTAGCGGAACAGTTTTTTGACCCGGATACCAAGACTTTATAACATCAGGCAGCATGGGATCATTCAGCCTTTTAAAACCCTATTTCTATAAACGCCGCCGGCTCATATTCACGGGCATCATCTGCCTGATGATAGTGGATGTGCTGCAGCTGTTTATCCCTCGGGTCATCAAATGGGCGGTGGATGATTTAGCCGCCCTTTCCATCGATTATAGCAAACTAGCCGTATATGCCGGAGAAATAATAATCATTGCGGTGTTTATGGCAATACTGCGGTTCGTCTGGCGGCGCTTTTTAATCGGCACCTCCCGCGTGGTGGAGGAAGGCCTGAGAAACCGCCTGTTTGCCCATATCCAGACGCTTTCGGCCAGTTATTTCGACCAGGCCAAAACCGGGGACCTGATGGCGCACGCCACCAATGATATCAACAACATCCGTATGGCCGTCGGGATGGGCATGGTGGCATTTACCGATGCAGTCTTTTTGGGGCTTGCGGCCATCGGATTTATGGCCTACATCAATATCAAGCTCACCCTGTTCGCCCTGATCCCCATGCCGATCATCATCTTTTTAACCCGCAAATTCGGTCAGAAAATGCACCGCCGGTATACCACGGTCCAGCAGAGTTTTTCAGATGTTACCGAAGTGGTACGGGAAAGCTTTGCCGGCATCCGCATTGTCAAAGCCTACAATCTGGAAGAACCGGAATACCAGCGCCTTGACCGAAGCTCCCGCAGCTACATCCGTGAGAATCTCAAACTGGTCAGAATTACCGGCAGTTTTTTCCCCATGATGCTGCTTTTCACCAATATCAGCCTGACCATCGTCATCTTTCTGGGCGGCCGGCAGACCATTACCCAGGTGATCACCCCCGGGGATTTCGTGGCGTTTATCAACTACCTGAACCTGCTCACCTGGCCCATGATGGCCATGGGCTGGGTGACCAATCTCATCCAGCGGGGGGCGGCCTCCCTGGATCGGATCAATAAAATCCTCGAAACCCGGCCGGCAGTCGTTGACGCCCCGGATGCCGAAGGGCTGAGCGATTTTCAAGGGGATATCGGGTTTGAACGGGTTTCGTTTGCTTATCATTCGGAAGCCTCCCCTGTCATCGATGGTTTATCCCTGCATGTGCCAAACGGCCGGGTCCTGGGCATCCTCGGTCCCCAGGGCGGCGGCAAAACCACGCTTTTAAAACTCATCCCCCGGCTCTATGATGTGCAAAGCGGCCAAATCACCATTGACGGAAAAGATGTCCGCAATATCAAACTCGGGGAGCTGCGCCGGAACATCGGCTTTGTCTCCCAGGAGCCCTTTCTGTTTTCCGGAACAATCCGGGAAAATGTGGCCTTTGGCAAGGCGGCCGATGATGGCCAAATCCTTGAAGCCGTCCGAGCGGCGGCCCTGGATGAAACCATTGCCGAGCTGCCCAACGGACTGGATACCATTGTCGGGGAAAAGGGGGTGATCCTCTCCGGCGGACAGAAACAGCGCATCGTCCTGGCCCGGGCCCTGATCCATGAAACCCCCGTTCTGCTGCTCGATGATCCCATCGGCCAGGTGGACACGGAAACCGCGGCCAGAATCATCCATATCCTGCGTTCCTTTGCCGGAGACCGCACCATCATCATCGCAAGCCACCGGATACCGGCGGTGCAGTTTGCTGAGCAGATCATCGTCCTTGACCAGGGCCGAATCATTGAATCCGGCACCCATACCCAGTTGATCGAAAAGGGCGGATATTACGCCAGTACCTATCAGATCCAAAGCCTGGAGGCGGCCGAATAGCCATGCCGAAATCCGCGAATCCATCCTTTAATGAAAAAGATCCGGGAAAATCCCGGGATATTCGGCTGTTCCGACGGCTTTATCCGTATATCCGGCCCTATCGGCGCCTGCTCTTTATCACCCTGGCGCTTATGATCCTGATCACTGCATTTGAACTGGCCATTCCCTATGTGACCAAAATCGTCATAGACAACTATATTGTGCCCGGTTACCGCCAGGAAGATCCGGCATCCCGGCAGGAGATCAGCTATCTGCGGGTGGATCTCTCTGATCCCCGGGTTGAAGAAATTGTGGCCGCGTATCCGGAAAAATTTCAGGTCAACAAAGACATCGCCGCCATCAAATACCAGGACCTCTCCGAGCTGCCCTCCGATACCATCGCCCGGCTGAGAAGGCCGGATTTGACCGGGGTGGGGTATGCGGCCGCCGCCCTGCTGGTCATCATTCTCCTGAATTTTGTCGTCAATTTTATCCAGGTGCTGATGATGGAATATACGGGCCAGCAGATCATGCATGACCTGCGCATGGCCCTTTTTGCCCATATCCAGGGCCTTACCGTCCGGTTTTTCAGCCACAATCCCGTGGGCCGCCTGGTGACCCGCGTTACAAACGACATCCAGAACATGCATGAAATGTTTACCTCGGTGCTGATCTTTGTCATGAAGGATATTTTCCTGATCGCGGGTATTACCATCATGCTATTCTCCATTGACTGGCAGCTCTCCCTGGCTGCGTATGCCATATTTCCGTTCATATTTTATGCGGCCGCCAAATTCGCCGGTACCGCCCGGCAGGCCTTCCGCACCCTGCGCATCAAGATCGCGGAGATAAACTCCCATTTTTCCGAAACCATCGGCGGGATGGCGGTGATCCAGCTATTTCGGCATGAGGGGGCGAATTTTGAATCATTCAAGCGCCTGAACCACGAATACTACAGCGCCGGGATGCAGCAGATAACCATTTTTGCCGTATTCATGCCCTTTATCGAACTGATGAGCTCAGTGGTTCTGGCCGTGGTGATCTTTTACGGCGGAGGCAGCATGATCGCCGACCGGATCACTTTAGGCACCCTGGTGGTGTTTATCTCGTATCTGCGCATGTTCTTCCGGCCCATCCGGGATATTGCGGAGAAATATAACATCACCCTGAATGCCCTGTCCTCTGCGGAACGGATATTTCTGATTTTGGGGGAAACCGACCGGCTGCCCGAACCCGCCCCCGGAAGCGGAAAGCCCATGCCGGATCAAATCACCGGGATCACCCTGGACCGGGTTAGCTTCTCCTACATATCAGGCGAACCGGTTTTAAAGGATATATCGCTCAATATTCAGGCCGGTGAAACCATTGCCGTGGTCGGGCCCACCGGGGCTGGAAAAACATCGCTCATCAACCTGATCACCCGGTTCTATGATCCGGATCAAGGAAGCATCCGCATCAACGGGATCGATATCCGCCAATTCCGTATCGCGGACGTGCGCTCAAAAATCGCGCTGGTCCAGCAGGACCCGTTTCTGTTCTCCGCCACTCTCCGGGAAAACATTTTTCCGGATCAGCCGGATGTGAGTGAGACAGAAATCGAGCCGATCCTGGACAACGCCAACTGCCGGCGCTTTATCCGCCGCCTGCCCGACGGCATTGACACCCAGCTCTCCGAAGGCGGCACATCACTTTCCAGCGGCCAGCGGCAGCTTATTTCCATTGCCCGGGCGCTTGCCCAGGACCCGGAGCTCATCATTTTTGATGAGGCCACCTCCTATATTGACTCGGAAACCGAGCAGGAAATCCAGACCGCCCTTTTAAACCTCATGGAAAACCGCACCGCCATCATCATCGCCCATCGGCTGAGCACCGCCCGGATTGCCGACCGGATCGCGGTGGTCAACCACGGCAGGATCATCGAAGTGGGATCACATGACACCTTAATCCGCCAAAACGGCTTCTATCACCGGCTTTACCAGCTTCAGGGGTAAACGCCCACGGCTAATTTGTTCTGTATCCAAATCGAAATCGCTATCGGGATCGGGATCGAAATC
>JBKHAE010000121.1:0-10029 GCA_046543065.1 Desulfobacterales bacterium
GCAAAGAGTCCAGTTTAACGAGTTGATCGTAAGTTAACCAGGAAACTCGGGCTAGAAAATAGAGAACTGAACATGGACTTTAACACCGAATCGACCTATCAGGAATACTTTTCCAAAGCCCATGGCATGGTCCGAAAGTCCGTCCGGGACTTTATCCGAAAAGAGGTGCGGCCCTATATCGAGGACTGGGAGGAGGCGGGCGAATTTCCCCGGGAAATCTATAAAAAAGCCGCGGATGTGGGCATACTAGGCATGGGCTACCCGGAAGCCTACGGCGGCACCCCGGGGGATGTGTTCTTTCAGATCGTGGTGAGCGAAGAACTCATGCGGTCCACCTCCGGCGGTTTCTGCGCGGGCCTGGGCTCCCTTAACATCGCCCTGCCCCCGGTCCTTAATCTGGGAACCGAGGAACAGAAAAAAAAGTTCGTTCCGCCGGTGCTTTCCGGCGAAAAAATCGCGGCGCTGGGGATAACCGAACCCGGAGGCGGCTCGGATGTGGCGGGTATCCAGACCACGGCTGAGCGGGATGGCGACCATTACGTCATAAACGGCAGCAAAACCTTTATCACCAGCGGCTGCCGGGCGGATCAGCTCACCTGCGCGGTGCGCACGGGGGGAGAGGGCGCCCACGGGATCAGCCTGATTGTGATCGAAGCTGACACACCGGGGTATTCAACCTCGGAGAAACTCAAAAAAACCGGCTGGTGGGCCTCGGATACCGCAGAAATATTTTTTAACAACTGCCGCGTGCCGGCGGCCAACATGCTTGGCGAGGAAAATCAGGGCTTTTACGGCATTATGATGAATTTTCAGGCCGAGCGCCTCTCCCTTGCCGTAATGGCCAATATGACCGCACGCATGGCCCTGGAAGAGGCGATCAAATACGCCAAGGAGCGCAAGGCCTTCGGCAAAACACTGACCGGATTCCAGGTAAACCGCCACAAACTGGCGGATATGGCCACATTGGTTGAAGCCAGCACGGAGTTCACCTACCGGGTGGCAGCCAAAATCGGGGCCGGGCTGGACCAGATCAAGGAGGTATCCATGGCCAAAAATTTTGCCTGCGATGTCAGCGACAAGGTCACCTATGATGCGGTCCAGCTTTTCGGCGGCTACGGGTACATGCGCGGCTACACCGTCGAGCGCCTCTACCGGGACAACCGGATACTTTCCATCGGCGGCGGGACCCGGGAAATTATGAATGAAATTATTTCGCGGTTGATGATTTAATGCACGCACCACCAGCTTTTTTAAAATACGATTAAGAGTAAGATTAAGATTAAGACGGTTGCAAAAATACAGACACGTCGGAATAAACTGCTTTTAAGGGATTAACCATTTAAAAAGGGGCTGTCATGGAACAGACAATCAACGCGGTCTTCAAAAAGCGTGTGGAAAGATACGGGGATCGGCTGGCGGTTGAGAAAAAACGCGCCGGCGCCTGGGAATCCGCGACCTGGAATCAGTATTATGACCGGGCCCGGGACGCCGGTATGGGGCTTTACCAGTTGGGCGTGGAAAAAGGCGACCGGATCGGGATCCTGTCCGAAAACTGCCTGGAATGGGTGTATACCGATATGGGCGCGCTTGGTATCGGGGCCGTGGTGGTGCCCATCTATACGACTCTGGTGGCGGAAGAGGTCCGCTATATCGCGGAGAATTCGGAATTAAAAGTCCTGTTTGTGGAAAATCAGGAGCAGCTGGACAAAGCCCTGGAATTCGTCAATGAGGTGGAAAGCCTTGCCAAAATCGTCTGTTTTGATGATGCCCAGGCCGCCGGCCATGACGCGGTGATCCCCTTTTCAAAACTTATGGAAACCGGCCGGACGCAGCATCAAAGCGAGCCCGGCCTGTTTGATGAGCTCTCAACTGCGGTCACGCCTGATGATCTGGCCACGATTGTCTATACCTCCGGCACCACCGGGGTACCCAAAGGGGCCATGATTACCCATAAAAACATCATGGCGGTTATCGATGCCCTTGACCGAATCCAACCCAAATTTGCCTATGACGCCGACCAGACCGTGCCGTTTCTCCCCTTGAGCCACGTATTTGAGCGGGTGGCCGGCCATTTTTACGGGATGTATGTGGGGCTTACCGCCTCCTATGCCGAAAGTATTGACACCTTTGCCCAGGATGTGAAGGAGCGGCGGCCCACCGTGGTTCTGGCCGTGCCCCGGGTTTGCGAAAAAGTTTACCAGCGAATTCTCTCCCAGGTGGAAGAGCAGCCCCCGTGGAAGCAGAAAATCTTTCACTGGGGCCATGCCGTGGGCACCGAGATAAGCGCCCTGCGCGAGCAGAAGAAGCCGATTCCCCCGCTCTTGAACCTGAAGTTCAAAATCGCCTATAAAATGATCTTCAAGAATCTGGCCGATGCGCTGGGCGGCCGGGTACGCTGGATGACCGCCTCAGGGGCCCCGACCTCCCGGGATATCGTTCTTTTTTTCAATGCCGCGGGCATAACGGTCATTGAAGGCTACGGGATGACTGAAACATGCGCCCCTGCCACCATGAGCAGTCTGGACGACTATAAAATCGGAACCGTGGGAAAACCCCTGCCCGGCGTGGATGTCCAAATCGCAGAAGACGGGGAAATTCTGGTTAAGGGCGACAACGTATTCGCGGGATACTGGAAAATGCCGGAGGAGACAAAGAAGTCCTTTGACGACTACGGCTATTTCATGAGCGGGGACATCGGCAGATTTGATGAGGACGGATTCTTATTGATCACGGACCGGAAAAAAGACCTGATCATCACCTCGGGCGGCAAAAATGTGGCCCCCCAGAAAATCGAGGGCGTGTTCAAATTCGATCCCCTTTTCGCCCATTTCCTGGTAGTCGGGGACCGCCGGAAATTTTTAAGCGCGCTTATCAATATCAACCTGGAGCAGGCCGAACGGATCGCCCAGCAGCAGGCAATCCCCTATGACAAGCCCGAGGATCTTCTTGATAACAAAGATTTCCTGAACATTGTAGATCAGCGAGTGGCGGAAAAAAACAAGCAGCTCGCCCGTTACGAAGGCATTAAAAAATACCGGATCATCAGGCAGGAGTTCTCACAGGAGGGCGGGGAGCTGACGCCATCCCTTAAAATGAAAAAAAATGTCATATACGATAAATACAACGATATGATCGAAGATATGTACACCGATTGAAAGGAGACCCTATGAGTCGCAGAGTGGCCGTCTGCGCGACCGCGCAGATTAAAAATGAACCGGATATCTGGTACCAGAGATTCCAGGGCATGCTCCTGGACTGCTTTGAATCGATTATCAGCCAGACCGGTGTCACCTTTGACATGGAAAAAGGCATCCGGAATGTGGTGACCTGCTCAGATGACGTATTTGACGCCCGGACCATTTCCGACAACGGGATGACCGATGTGGTGGGCGCTCATTTCCGGGGGGAGGAGAAAACCGCCCAGGATGGCATTAATGCGCTGGGCTATGCCATGGCCGCCATCCTTTCCGGACACGACGATCTGGTGCTTGTCATGGGCCATTGCAAGGAATCCCAGCCGGAAAGCCGGCAGATGTGCACCAACCTGGCTTTCGACCCCTTTTACTGCCGGCCTCTGGGGCTTGATTATTTGAATGCAAGCGCCTTTCAGGCCCGGGCCTATATGGAGAAATCCAAGATCACGGAGGAGCAGTTGGCCAAAGTGGTGGTTCGGTCCCGTCAAATGGCAGCGAAAAACCCCTATGCCAGGGAAAACAAACCGGTCACCGAGGATGCGGTGATAATATCCCCCATGCTCTCAGACCCCATCCGGGAACTCCATGCCTATCCGGTCACCGACTGGGCAGTGGGACTGCTTCTCTGCTGCGAGGAACGGGCCCATGAGTTTTCGGACAATCCAGTCTGGCTAACCGGTTTCGGCTCCTGTATGGACAGCTACTTTCTGGGCGACCGGGACCTGAACGGAAACTTTGCCCTGAAGCAGGCCGCATCCAGGGCCTATCAGATGGCCGGCATCAACAATCCCAAAACCGCCTTTGATGTGATTGAACTAAACGACGCCTATGCCTATCAATTGCCCATGTGGGCCGAAGGCATCGGTCTGGTCGATTCAGGCGCCGCCGGTCGCTGGATCGATAATGGCGGCATGGAAACCAATCATGTCAACACCTCCGGCGGCATGCTAAACGGCAATCCCATTATGCTGGGCGGTCTGGCCCGCGCACTTGAAGGTGTGCAGCAGCTGCAGGGAAAGGCCGGGGACCGCCAGGTGGAAGGCGCTAAAACGGCTCTGGCCCACGGCACCACCGGCGCGGCGGGTCAGCACCACGGGGTTCTAATCCTGGAAAAATAAGGGGGAGTATATATATGGGCTATCGAAAAAAGAACAGACATGTGGGCATCGTCGGGGTCGGGGAGACCAAGTTCTCAAGCCACCGGGAGGATGTCAACCAGCCGGAGATGATCCATGAAGCCGTCCGCCAGGCGTTGGATGACGCAGGTATCACCATGGATGACGTGGACTGTGTGGTGCACGGCAATATGGAGCTATTTGAGATGGTTCACCAGCCGGACCTCTGGCATACCCTGGGATCCGGGGCTTACGGGAAAACCTCCTATCGGCTGACCACCGGCGGCACCACCGGCGGCACCCTTGCCTGTGCCGGTGACAACCTGGCCGCATCCGGCATGTATGATGTGGTCATGGCCATCGGGTTTGAAAAACTCCAGGAGGGGCATACCACCGGCGGAATCACCAATATGGCCGATCCCTTGTGGGCGAGAAAGCTTCAATCCGGTGCCCTCACCGACTCCACGGCAATCAAGCTGATCGAGGAATTCGGTCCGGAACGGGCCCGAAAGGCGGCCATGATCTACCGGATCATCATGGACAAACACGCCTGCTTAAATCCCAACTCCCACCGGGCCTTCGGCCTTGACTGGGACCAGATGGCGGATTTGATGCAGACCTCGCCCCCGCTTATTGGGGATCTGCGCCTGATTCACATGTGCTCCCAATCCGACGGCGCCTGCGTGGTCATCTTCGCAGGAGAAGAAAAGGCCAAGCAGATAACCGACAAACCGGTCTGGGTGCGCGATCACATAACGGTCCACCGGGAAGAGACGCTAAACCTCTGCAACAACTATTATCCCACGGACACCACCCACCGGTTTGCCGCGGAAAATCTCTATGAGCGAAATGGAATCACTGAGCCGCTGGACTATTTTGATGTGTTTGAAATGTATGATCCGTCCGCCTGGTGGGGAACGGACTGGCTCCGGGAGTTTTTCCTGTTAGACGGCGACGAGCATTTAAAACTCGTGGAGAAGAAGGAGATTATGATCGACGGCAAAATGCCCATCAATCCGTCCGGCGGGGTGATCGCCGCCAATCCCATAGGCGCCACCGCCCTTGTGCGCGTGGCGGAGGCCGCCAAACAGATCCGCGGCAATGCCGGCCCGCATCAGATTCAAAAGCCGGTCAATCATGCGCTGGCCTCGGCTTTCGGCGGCACCATGTGGACGGTTCTCATGATGCTTGAAAAAGAACTCAACTGGTAGGGGGAGTTATGAGCGAATACCACGGTGTTAACATAGAAGACATCTTCAATTCCATGCCGGATCGGTTCCGCCCGGAAGGGGCGAAAGGGGTGAACCAAACCTTCGGGTATAATATCCCCGGGGAAGGCAGGTGGAAACTCACCGTTTCCGACGGGACCATGGAGCTTGAAAAAACCGATGATCTGTCCGGCTGCGATGTGGTCATGGAAACCGATGGAGAGACCTTTGTGGGCTTAAATATCGGCAAAGTCGACGGCATGTCGGCATTAACCGCCGGAAAACTCAAAGTCCACGGCGATGTCAACGCCTTCGGAATCACCAGCCAGATTTTTCAGAAATTCGTGCCCCCAGGGGCGGAGACCACCCAGGAGCAGGAGCTGATTGCGCTGAAGCGAACCATTTCCGTGAACCAGCGATTTGCCACCGGCCCGGTCATGGGGAAATTCCTGCAGGGGCTTAAAAACAAAACCATCCTGGCCATTAAATGCCCCGCCTGCGGAAGGCTCCAGTCCCCGCCCCGGGAGGTCTGCGCCATATGCCGGGTCAGAAATAACGAATGGGTGGAAATCGGTCCCAGGGGCGAGATGCGGATGATGGAGTACTGCTACTATGCAAGTCCCGACCCCCTGACCGGGGAAACCCGGGAGACCCCATACGGCGCCATCGGCATTCTGCTGGACGGCTGCAAGGGCGAGGAGGTATTCTGGCACCAGCTTAAGCCGGATCAGCTGGACCAGGTCCAGATGGGCATTGTCATGGGCGACAAGGTCCGGCACGGATCCCGGCTGCGGCCGGTCTGGGCGGAGAACCGGACCGGCAGCGTGTTTGATATCAAGTACTTCGAAATAGACGAGTAATCCTGATGGCTTCGCAAAAAGCCCAATATCTGTGTTGCGCTGCATCCCTCGGAATTTCACGTACAACTCAGTACGCTGCATTCCTCGGGATTTGCGCGCCTTGATCTTGAACTTTTTGCTTTGCCATCAAAACTGACAATTTCGCGAAAACTTTTGATAAAAGAGGATGAAGAAAATGCAGAAAACCGTTGATAGCGCAGACGCCTATGTGATTGAGGGAAAACTGGCGCTGCCGTATACCTATTTCGCCGGGCGCGTGGGCAGTACCTTCATCACCACCCTTCGGGATGAAAAACAGATACTCGGGGTTCGGTGCGACACGTGCAGCAAGGTTTTTGTGCCGCCCCGGCAGACCTGTGAGCGCTGCATGGCTGACATCCGGGAGAACTGGGTGCCGCTTAAAAATACCGGCGAAGTGGTCAATTATACGGTGGTCAGGTACAGCGACAAGCATCTGCCGCGGAAGGTGCCGTACATTCTGGCCCTGATCAAGCTCGACGGGGCGGATACCCCCATGGTGCATATCCTGGATGAAGTGGACAGCGATGCGGTCAGGCCCGGCTTGCGGGTAGAAGCCGTATTCAGCGAAAACTCCACCAGCACCATCCTGGATATCGATCATTTCAAACCGGTGGCTTAGGAATCGGAAAAGTTCCTTTTAACCTTACACCCTATACCAGGAAAAAATATATGGGCCTTATTTATGAAAAAAAGGACGGGATTGCCTATCTAACCCTGAACCGGCCGGAAGCCCACAATGCCATTGATCCGGAGACGGTGATCGAACTCGTGGATGCCTGGACAGACTACCGGGATGATGATGAGATGCGGTGCGCCATTATTACCGGTGCCGGGGACAAGATTTTCTCCTCAGGCGCGGACCTGGGCCGGCTCATCCCCCTGTTTACCGGCGCCCGGCTGCCGGAGACGGAAGCGGACCAAAAGGTGCAGCAGCAGCCGGATCTGCCCCAAAAAGCCATGCTTCGGGACTTTGAGCTTTATAAACCCGTGATCGCGGCAATTAACGGCAAAGCCATTGCCGGGGGCATGGAAATCCTCTACTCCGCAGACATCCGGATTGCGGCCGAAGGCACACAGTTCGGCCTGCAGGAGGTTAAATGGGGAGTCTTTCCGCTGATGGGCTCGACCGTTAAGCTCCCCCGGCAGATGCCCTATGCCCGGGCCATGGAGATCCTTTTGACAGGAGAGCTGATGGATGCGGAAGAAGCCTACCAATTCGGATTTATCAACCGCATCGTCGCCCCGGACCAGCTCATGGCCGAAGCGGAGCGGTTTGCCCGTATCATTGCGGCAAACGGCCCGCTGGCGGTTAAATCCGTTAAGCAGTCTGTTTTGACCGGCATCGGCAAACCCCTTGCCGAAGGCCTGGCCAGGGAAATGGAATTCGGCATTCCGGTCTTTTTAAGCGAAGACGCCAGGGAAGGGCCCAAAGCATTTAAAGAAAAGCGTAAGCCCAGGTATCAAGGGAAATAATAAAGATTTCTCTTATTAAAATTCCAAATAACAAATCACAAAAAACAAACAAATAGCAATGACCAAAATTCTAAAACCCAAACAAGTTCTTGCTGTGAGAGGTTTGGGGCATTGAATATTGTAATTTGCTTGAGATTTGGTGCTTGAAGTTTGTGATTTTAGGCACAAAATGCCCAAATAGAGCAATATGTCTCTGATCTGCCCAAAGGAACGGATTTTCAAAGCTTAATAAAATAAAGGGGGTACCGGAATGGCTACGCAATACAAAGGATATGCCGGCAAAGTTCTGGATGTCAACTTAACAGACGGAACCATCGGCGAATATCCGCTGACCGATACGGACCGGGAAAAATTCCTGGGCGGCCGGTTTCTTAGCACCAAGATTCTTTGGGATCAATTGCCGCCCGGAATCGACCCGCTCTCCGAGGACAACCTGCTTGTGGTCATGACCTCGCCCCTGACCGGTACAGGCGCCCCCTCCTCCAGCCGGTATGATATTTCCGCAAAAAGTCCCTTAACCGGCGGCATCGGGCATTCAAACAGCGGGGGGCATTTCGGGATACACCTCAAACGCGCCGGATGGGACGGCATTGTGGTGCGCGGGAAAGCAAGAACACCAGTCTACATAGAAATCAACGAAGATGATATACAGATAAAGCCCGCAGACCATTTATGGGGGAAAAACACCGAAGAGACCCAGACACAGCTCGGCAAAGGCGGTAAAATGGTGATCGGCCCGGGCGGTGAGAATCTCGTCAAATACGCGGTCATTGTCTCCCAGGAACGGGTTCACGGCAGAACCGGCATGGGTGCGGTCATGGGATCGAAAAATTTGAAAGCCATTTTGGCCAATGGGAAGAAGAAAATTGAGCTGGCCCGGCCGGAAAAATTCCGGAGCGGGGTTAAAAAGTGGGTCAAAATGCTCCAAAATCACCCGGCCACCGGGGATTTGGCCCCAAAATACGGCACCGCCCAGTTTGTCAACGTCCTGTCTGAAAAAAACGCCCTGCCCACCCGCAACTTTTCCCGCGGTCAATTTGACGGGGCTTACAATATCAGCGGCCAGAAACTGGCCAGCGATTATCTCAAAAAAAATTACGGCTGCCCCTCCTGCCCGATCCGCTGCGGCCGGATCGTTGAACTCGACGGCAAAGAAATCAAAGGCCCGGAGTACGAAACCCTCTGCCTGATGGGATCAAACCTTGAAATCGATGACATGCCGGCGATCACCCGCTGGAACTATGAAATGGATCTTTTGGGCATCGACACCATCACCACCGGCAATACCATCGGGTTTGCCGCGGAATTGAATGAAAAGGGATTGTGGCACAACGACATCGAATTCGGAAAAAAGGATAATATTTCCGATATTATTCAGAAAATCGCCTATCGTCAGGACATCGGGGACGATCTGGCCGAAGGGGTTCGGTTTTTATCGAAAAAATACGGCGGCGAGGACTTTGCCGCCCATGTCAAAGGCCTTGAAATCGCCGGCTACTCCCCCAGGGCCGCTGTGGGCCATGCCCTGGGATATGCCACGTCAAACCGGGGGGCCTGCCATCTGGACGGAGGCTACGTGGCCTATTTCGAAGTAAACGGCCCCATGACCCTGGATCCCCATCACTACCGGTCCAAGCCCGCATGGACGGTTCTCAATCAGAATCTCCTTGCAGCCATCAGTGCCGGCGGCAACTGCCTGTTTACGTCCTGGACCTTTGTGCCGAATTTTGCCTTCAAACTGCCCGGGCATAAAACCGTTTCCTGGGTCGTCACCAAATTTTTAACCTACACCTGGTTTTTGATCTCCATGATGCTTGCTGTGCCGCCCGCATTAATGAAATTCAACCTGCCCATGCTGCCGCACTCCAAGTTTATCAAGCTGGCCACCGGCATGAAGATGGATTTCGGCAGGTTCTCAAAAGCCGGCGAGCGGGGATACAACCTGGAACGGCTTTTTAACATCCGGGAAGGTATTGCCCGCTCGCAAGACTCTCTGGCCAAGCGGTTTACCGACGAACCGCTGATAGAGGGCAGCCCCAAAACCAAGGTGCCGCTTTCAAAGATGCTGCCTGCCTACTACCGACTGCGCGGCTGGGATGCAAACGGCATTCCCACGGAAAAGACAATTAAAAAGTTAAACCTTGAATTTGTTGACCGG
>JBKHAE010000122.1:0-9991 GCA_046543065.1 Desulfobacterales bacterium
CGAATGCAGTTGCAGCATGGGCGGAAAACAGAACCCGGGCTTTACATACTAATGAATAGTTCGTATAATTAATTTTTAAAGAAAAGATTTTTTGGTTTTGATCATACGCGCCTGAGCAGAAATGGTCTCATGCTTGTTGCAGTCGGCAAAATTCTTCAGAACATAGAGGGGCGCGCATGCCCAATGGGCGTTTTAAACAGGGAGTTTTTAAAAAACTAAGGCTGGGGGAAAGAGAGATTGCCATTGTGGACATGGAAGCAGGGGTTGAGCATTTCGGCCGAGGCATAGACGAGGCAATAGACAAGGTTCTGGTGGTGGTTGAACCTTCATTTGATTCTCTGCAGACTGCGGCCAAGATCAGGTCAATGGCAGTTTCCATGGGTAAAAAAGTGGCTGCAATAGTGAATAAATCGCCATCTGCGGAGATTGCGGACAAAATGGAAAACCAGCTTTCCGCAGAGGGCTTGGAGGTTATCGGAACTCTTCCGCGGGACCAGGCGGTATTTGAGGCATGCCTTACCGGGGATGTCCCGGATACGGGAAAGGCGTTTGAAACAAGTGCAGGTGTACTGGACCGGCTCCTTGAGATATAGCGCGGCCGGAAAAAAAGCAGGAGAGTTTTATGTGTTTGAGTACCGTTTGCATGCATGTAGATGATACAGACCAGGAGGTTATGAGTGATGTTGCCCGCATCGAGGCAGAGGGCAGTGGAGTCTGGCTGACCAACCTTCTGGGCGAAAAGAAGTTTGTCGAGGGGACAGTGAAAACCGTTGATCTGGTGGACGAGCATCTTGTGGTGCTTGAGCCTTTAAAGGCGGGAAGTTAAGTATGGCTGTGGGAATTCATACAATTGCCCTGGGTTTTAACAATTGCTACATCATCAGGGGAACGAATCCCGGCAACGCCGTGATTGTGGACAGCGGGGTCCCGAACCGTTTAAGGACTTTTTTAAAAGGCCTTAAACGGATCTATATAGCTCCCGGGAGCATAAAACTGATGGTCTTAACCCACGGTCACTGGGATCATACAGGCTCGGCCCAGGATATCAAAAAGGCCACTGGCGCAAAAGCCGCCATACATGAGCGGGATAAAGATCTGCTTGAAAAACCGGTAAAATCTCTTCCTCCGGGCGTCACGCTCTGGGGGCGGATTTTTATAAGAATTATGTCCCTGTTTATGCCTTTTGTAAAAATACCCCCGGCATCTGCTGATATCACGCTTGACGACAATGATTTTTCCCTGGATCAGTTCGGGGTTGAGGGAAAAATTGTTTCAACACCGGGTCATTCCCCGGGATCTGTAAGTGTTTTGCTTGATTCCGGAGATGCATTTGTAGGCGGCGATCTTGCAATGAACGCATTCCCTCTTCGCCTGACCCCGGGGCTGCCCATACTTGCTGAAGATATGGAGCAGGTGAAAAAAAGCTGGCGGCTTCTGCTGGAGCGCGGGGCAAAAACCGTCTATCCCGGGCACGGAAAACCCTTTTGCGCTGATATAATCAGAGACGCCCTGTACCCCTTATTTAAAAATCCGGGTTAATATCTCTTTTCAAACATGGGCTGCTTATGAGAGGCGCTTTGAAGCGATTCCGGTTCAGCCCATTCAATTTCGGGATTAACTCAAGTGAATTTGCCTGGTTGTTTTCACTTCATTTAAGATATATGGGGCGGCCTTAGGTTTACTGAGTAAATGGATACAACTATAGAAATAAAAATGAACAACTTAGAAAGACTCGTAGAAACAATTAAAAAGGAAAAGGGGGCGGCGTTTCAGATACCAAATTTTGACCCTCTTAACGGGAATGAAAATGCCCGTATTTTGTTTCTCTTAGAAGCTCCAGGAAAAACGGCCATTAAAGAAGGGTATGTATCACTTGATGTTCAAGATCAGACAGCTAAAAATTTCCGGCAGCAACTTGCAGAAGCCGAAATTGATCGCTCTGAGATCGTCATCTGGAATATCGTACCTTGGTATATAGGGAGAGAGGGTAAGGTTATTCCGCCCATCTCAACTGATGTGAAAGAAGGTCTTGTATATGTGGACAAATTAATAACGATCCTAAAAAATTTGGAATACATTGTTTTAGTTGGCAGTTCCGCAAGGAAAGCGCATGTGCATTTGTCATACACTGTAACAACAAAGATTCTCGGATGCCACCACACATCTCCCAAGGTTGTCAATAACCATTTGGGCAAAGTTGAAGAGAATATTAGGGTTTTCCGGATATTGAATAGATCAAGGCATTAACTTGGGTTAGCTTCGATAAGTTGAGATAATTCTGATCGATTCTGACACTTGTCGCTTGTTTTAATTTGTGTTCACAGCATTCTTTCTGAAAGCACAGCTTGCCATATTCTGGACCGTTAATTTCAAGCGAGGACTGAGCACTCTAAAAAGCTATACGTAGCTATCCACCCAAAACACGACATACAAGATGTTGGGGCATGTTTTTCGCGCAATGCCCGGCGCAGTTTATGATTCAGGATCTGGCTAACGGCGGGGTTGGATTTGTTTGAAGTCGCCTGTTTGCTCAGGCTCTTGCGTTTTGTACCCGAATTATTTTCCACGCCTGTTTCGGCAT
Source organism: Desulfobacterales bacterium (assembly GCA_046543065.1). GTDB lineage: Bacteria > Desulfobacterota > Desulfobacteria > Desulfobacterales > Desulfosalsimonadaceae > M55B175. Next base: position 2,582 of record JBKHAE010000122.1, read on the forward strand.
AAAAAAAGGCTATGGATAAACCATAACCCTCTAAAATTATTGGTCGGGGCGGCAGGATTTGAACCTGCGGCTTCCTGCTCCCAAAGCAGGCGCGCTGCCAGACTGCGCCACGCCCCGACTACTTAAAAATCGTTCAATTTAGGTACCATCCTTTTAATCGCCATGCAAGCCGTTATCTTTTTTTTTGCCTTGCTTTTCCCGAAAAAATGCATCAACCCCGCCGCGGAGACACCGGGCCGCGGCCGCCAGAAAATCCGGATCATTCAGGCGATTTTCACATGAGGGATTGGTCAGATACCCGGTTTCCAAAATCACCGCCGGCATGTCAATGCCCTCAAGAAGAAGCAACGGGGCGCCGGCAGATTCTACGCGGCCGATATCCGGACAACCTTTCAGATTTTCGGCCAGGGTTTCGGCAAGCGCCTGGCTGGCCTGCGTCAGTTTCGCCTGCACCCTGCGCCAGTCCACGCTACGGCCGGCGAACGCCTCACGGGTTCTATCCAAAGCACCGGCTCGCGCGCGGCTGTCATGTGGCGCAAAATAATAAACCGTCCACTCATCCAGCCCCGCCCGGACAAATCCGCCGGCGTGGAGGCCAATAAAAAGCGTCCCGTCCTGGTGATTAGCTACTGAGGCCCGCTTTTCAGGGCTTACCCGGTAATCGCCCGTTCGGGTCAGTTTCACCTGATAATCGGGCTGAAGCGTTTCCTTTAGAACATTTGCAAATTTCAGGGTGATATTTTTTTCAAGGCTGCCGCCCGGCCCGCGGGCGCCCGCATTATGGCCGCCGTGGCCGGGATCGATTATAATCACGGGCTGTTCCGCGGCATCCGCCGATTCAGATGCCGCCGACCATCCACAGGGGATTGCCAGCAAAGCCAAGATAATTAAACCGTTTATAAAATGTTGCGACAAGGGGCCGGAGATTCTTCGCATCATGGCGTAATTCCTTAATTTTCCTTGACACCAATATATATAGATATTATTTTAAGCAGGATTTTTATGCGGATCGATAAATTTTATATTTAATTCCAAACGGTTGATGACGATTCTCAGGGATTCTTGCCAGCGTCATCAACTTTTTATTTGAAAGCGCAGATAAAATCAATAGCGAGAGTGGCGGAATTGGTAGACGCACTGGACTTAGGATCCAGCTCTTGAAAAAGAGTGGGAGTTCGAGTCTCCCCTCTCGCACCAACAGAGCACAGGGCTGCCGGAACGGACAGCCATACCCGCGCCGGCATGTTTTGCCGGAAAATTTTTCCCTTGATGCCGCCTCTCCGCCCTAACCAGCGGGGAGCTTCAAATAAATACGGGAGGTTTAAGGATTCAATTATGGATGTAACAGTCGAAGACATCAGCAGCGTCAAAAAGAAACTGCATATCGAAGTACCCCGCGAGGAAGTGGCCAAAGAACTGGATTCAGCCTACGATAATCTCAAAAAAAATGCCCGAATCAAAGGCTATCGGCCGGGTAAAGTGCCGCGCTCCGTGCTGGAGCGCAAATTCCAGAAGGATGTGCACTCCGAGGTTATGCAGAACCTGATCCAGAATACCATCTTTGATGCCATCAAAGAAAAAAACCTGCCAATTCTGGGCACACCTGACATCGATCCATCGGATCTCAAACCGGATCAGTCTTTTACCTATGATGCCACGGTTGAATTAAAGCCCGAATTACCGGAAGTCGATTTCAAGGGGCTGAACCTGTACAAAACCAATTATCAGGCAGACGAATCCGAAATCGACAACCAGATTGAAATGCTCAAAAAACATCTGGCGGAATATCACCCCATCCAAGAAGAGCGGGCCGCAGTAGACGGCGACTATGTGGTGATCGACTATGAGGGCTATAAAGACGGCCAGCCCTATGCAGAAACTGAAAAAACCGAAAATTATACGCTGAAAATCGGCCAGGGGATGATCTCCGAGGATTTCGATCAGCAGCTCATCGGCATGAAACCCGGGGAAGCCAAAACCTTTACCATTCATTTTCCGGAGGATTACCATAACGAGAACCTGGCCGGCCTTGATATCGAATTCCAGGTCACCCTCAAGGAAATCCGCGAGGAAGTGCTGCCCGCGGCGGACGATGAAATGGCCAAAAAACTCGGGGAATTCAATTCAATGACGGAGCTTCGCGAGGAGATCCGGAAAAACCTGCAGCAGGGCTATGACAAGCGCGCGGACCAGGAGATGCAGGAGCAGATATTTGAAAAACTGCTGACTGAGAACTTTGAAGTCCCTGAAGTTATGGTTCAGCATGAAATCGACGGCATCATTCAGGATGCGGAGCAGCGCTTCGCCCAAAACAGTCTTTCCATGGAGCAGCTGGGACTGACCCGGGATAAAATGGCCGAGCAGTACCGCGATCTGGCGGAAAAGCAGGTGCGCCGGCACCTCTTACTGAATAAAATCATCGAGCAGGAAGCCCTGGAAGTCACTGATGAGGAACTGGAATCCGAATACAGCCGATTTTCTGAAGCCACCGGCCAGCCGGTTGACGCCATTAAAACCTATTACAAGCAGAATACGGACAAGCTGGAGGGTTTCAAGCATGCGTTACTTGAAAAAAAGGCAATTGATCTTATAATAGATCATGCGACCATAGAAACCGTGGAACCCGAGCAATCTGCGGAAAATTCCGATGAAAATGCAGACAGCAATGCATAATATATGAGGAGGAAACACATTGCCTTTAATCCCAATGGTTATTGAACAAACCAGCAAGGGCGAGCGCGCCTATGACATTTACTCACGGCTCTTAAAGGACCGGATTATTATTCTGGGCACACCGATAAACGATGAAATCGCCAATCTGCTGATTGCCCAGATGCTTTTTCTGGAGTCCGAAGACCCGGATAAAGATATTAACTTCTACATTAACTCCCCGGGCGGCTCTGTCACCTCCGGGATGGCTGTTTATGATACCATGGAGTACATCAAGCCGGATATCACGACCGTCTGCATCGGTCAGGCGGCCAGTATGGGCGCCCTGCTGCTGGCGGCCGGCGCCAATGGAAAACGCTATACCCTGCCGAATGGCCGTATCATGATCCACCAGCCCATGGGCGGTATCCAGGGCCAGGCATCGGATATCAAAATTCAGGCAGAAGAAATCATTCGCCTGCGGGCGAGCCTTAACAAAATTCTTGCGCATCACACCGGTCAGGACTTAAAACGGATTGAAAAGGATACGGACCGCGATTTCTTCATGTCCGGTGATGAAGCCCGAGAATACGGTATAATTGATCATGTGATCTATAATCGCGACGATCTCGATAAGATCACTGAAACGGAGGCTTAGTATGTCAGTGAAAGGCGACGAGAGCAATGAGAACCTGTTTTGCTCGTTCTGCGGCAAGAACCAGCAAGAGGTAAAAAAGCTGATCGCCGGTCCCGCCGTCTATATATGTGATGAGTGCATTCAGCTTTGCAGTGAAATCATTGAAGAGGAAAACGTCAAGGATTCGGATATCGCCAACCGGATCATGGCGCCCTCTGAAATCAAGGATAAGCTGGATGAATACGTCATACAGCAGGATCTGGCAAAAAAAATCCTGTCCGTGGCCGTACACAATCATTACAAACGGCTGGATACGTCGGTAATAACCGATGATGTGGAAATCCATAAAAGCAATATCATGATGATTGGTCCGACCGGCTGCGGAAAAACCCTGCTGGCGCAGACGCTGGCGCGGTTTTTGAATGTGCCGTTCACCATTGCGGATGCCACCAGCCTGACCGAAGCCGGCTATGTAGGCGAAGACGTTGAAAATATTGTCCTGGCACTTCTGCAGAATGCGGATTATGATGTGGAAAAGGCCCAGCGGGGCATCGTGTACATTGATGAGATCGATAAAATCGCGCAGATGTCCGACAACCCCTCCATCACCCGGGATGTTTCGGGCGAAGGGGTGCAGCAGGCGCTTTTGAAAATCATTGAGGGGACCACCGCGAGCGTTCCGCCAAAAGGGGGGCGCAAGCATCCGCAGCAGGATTTTGTCAAGGTGGATACCACCAATATCCTGTTCATCTGCGGCGGCACCTTCAACGGCCTGGAGCAGATCATCCGCAAGCGCATCGGGTCCAAGGCCATGGGCTTTGGGGCAAACATCGTAAGCCCCAGCACCCAGACCGCCAGCGAGATTTTCAAGCAGGTGGAAACCGAAGACCTTATTAAGTTCGGCCTCATTCCGGAATTTGTGGGTCGGCTCCCGGTGGTGGCCACCCTGCAGGATTTAGATGAGGAGGCCCTGATCAAAATTCTGACAGAGCCGAAAAACGCGCTTATCAAACAATTCAAAAAGCTGTTTGAAATCGAGGGGGTGAACCTCCGGTTTACCGACGCCGCGCTGGCCGCCATTGCCAGAGAGAGCATGAAACGAGGTGCCGGCGCACGGGGACTTCGCGCCATCCTTGAAAACACGATGCTCAACATCATGTACGACCTGCCTTCCATCGGCGGCGTAAAGGAATGCGTCGTGGGCGAGGAAGTGGTGGTTAATCGCGAAGACCCGATCCTCCTCTATGAACAGCCCAAAAAACAGGCCTAATTTTTCTAATATATGTCCGGCCGGTGTGTTAAGAGCGCCGGCCGGGCTTTGGCCTGCCGAAAATCTCGGTTCTCACCCCCTGACAATCAAACGATTCGGATTTAAATTAAATATATAAACAGATCCCAATTAAAATAGAATAATAGTGACTTTGATATTATGGCTAAAGAAAAACATACATATGACAACAGTGCCACCCATTCGGAAATGAATCTGCCGCTTCTGCCCCTGCGCGATGTGGTGGTTTTTCCACATACGATTTCTCCGCTCTTTATCGGGCGCAGCAAATCGATCAGTGCGATTTCCGAGGCCATGCACCAGGACAATAAATACATCCTGCTGGCCACCCAGTCGGATCCCGGCAAAGAGCATCCGACAGACAAGGATATCAAAACCATCGGCACCGTGGCCAAGGTGCTGCAGATGCTGCGCCTGCCGGACGGAACGGTAAAGACTGTGGTTGAAGGAAAATTCCGGGGCCGGATACTTACCTTCAACCCCAATGAGAGCTTTTTCGAAGTCTCTGTGGAGATTCTGGAGGAGCCCACCATCGGCCCCAATGAAAAGGAAGCGTTTTTCCGAAACATTCTGCAGGCATTTAGCGAGTATGCGGAACTGAATAAAAACCTGTCCAAGGAAACGGTTGAAAATATTCAGTCCATCCAGGATCCCGCGGAACTTCTGTATACCATTGCCGGCCAGTTCTCCTTTAAAACCAAAGATAATCAAAAACTCCTGGAGACCATTTCGCTTGAGGATCGCCTCTCCCAGCTCCTTCAGCTGATCCATGACGAAATCGTCATCCTGCGGACGGATCAGAAGATCAAAGGCCGTATCAAATCCCAGATGGAGCAAAGCCAGAAGAATTATTACTTAAATGAGCAGATGCGGGCCATTAAGAAGGAAATGGGCGCCGATGAGAGCGAGGGCGATGATCTAAAGGAACTGGAAAAGCGGATCAAGAAGAAAAAGATGTCCAAGGAGGCGGCTGCCAAGGCGCGCCAGGAGCTTAAAAAGCTTAAAATGATGACGCCCATGTCCGCCGAGGCGACCGTGGTCCGAAATTACATCGAATGGCTGATCAGCCTGCCCTGGTATAATAAGAGCAAGATCAATACGGACATTGAAAACGCGGAGCAGATCCTTGATGAGGACCATTACGGCCTCGCCCGGCCCAAGGAACGGATTCTGGAATACTTGGCCGTGCAGTCGCTGATGCAGAAAATCAAGGGGCCGATTCTGTGCCTGGTGGGTCCGCCCGGCGTTGGCAAAACCTCGCTGGCCAAATCCGTAGCCCGGGCCACGGGCCGCGAATTTGCGCGCCTGTCGTTAGGCGGTGTCCGGGACGAGGCGGAGATCCGGGGCCACCGGCGGACTTATATCGGCGCCATGCCCGGAAAAATTATCCAGTCCTTAAGAAAGGCGAATGTCAATAATCCGGTGTTCTGCCTGGATGAGGTGGACAAAATGAGCATGGATTTCCGCGGCGATCCGTCCGCCGCGCTGCTGGAAGTGCTAGATCCGGAGCAGAACTATTCATTCAACGACCACTACCTGGATGTGGAATACGATCTTTCGGATGTGCTGTTTATCACCACGGCCAACACCCTTCCGGATATTCCGCTCCCCCTTCAGGACAGAATGGAGATCATCCGGCTGCCGGGCTACACCGAAGTTGAAAAATACAATATTGCCAACAAATTTCTGGTGCCCAAGCAAATCCGCCAGAACGGATTGCAGGAAGATCATATTAAATTCTCGAAAAATGCCATCTACTCGGTCATCCGGGATTATACCCGGGAGGCCGGCGTCCGGAACCTGGAGCGCGAGATTGCCTCCATCTGCCGGAAAGTGGCCCGGGCGATTCTTAAAGAGGACCGGGACAAGATGATTCGGGTCACGGCCAAATCCGTGGAGAAATACCTGGGGCCGCCCCAGTACAGGTTCAGTCAGATCGAGAGCCAGGATCAGGTGGGCATTGTCACCGGCCTTGCCTGGACCCAGTTCGGCGGCGAACTGCTTTCCATCGAAAGCGTGATTATGCCGGGCAAAGGGGAATTCAATGTTACGGGCAAACTGGGCGATGTCATGAAAGAATCCGCACGGGCTGCCATCAGCTATGTCCGGTCCCGGTCGGATCAGTTCAATATTGATCAGAAGTTTCACGAAAAATATGACTTCCACGTCCACGTGCCCGAAGGGGCGACGCCCAAAGACGGGCCGTCTGCGGGGATTGCCATGTGCGTCTCCATTATCTCCGCGCTCACCAAGCTGCCGGTGAAGCGCAGCGTTGCCATGACAGGCGAAATTACACTTCGCGGCCGGATTCTGCCCATCGGCGGATTAAAGGAAAAAATCCTGGCCGCGCATCGGGGCGGGATCAAGCAGGTGCTGATTCCCAGGGAAAACGAGAAGGACTTAAAAGAAATCCCGCAGAGCGTGGCCCGGCAGGTCAAAATCCTGCCGGTGGAACATATGGATGAAGTGGTCAAGCACGCGATTCTCGTCAAGGAGGGCGAATCCCCTTATACTGAGCAGCATCAGCAGTTTATGGCGGAAACCGCGGACACCACCGAACCGCTGCCGGCGGGCCTGCAACATTAAATATTGCTGATTAATGTAATTTAAGCTTGACAGTAATGCTGTCGGCTGTTAAAAAGCATTTTCTAATTGAGGGCGGATAGCTCAGTTGGGAGAGCGGCGGCCTTACAAGCCGTAGGTCACAGGTTCGAGCCCTGTTCCGCCTACCAATTATTTGATATTTTAAAATTTTATACACACGGGGGCGTAGTTCAGTTCTGGTTAGAACGCCGGCCTGTCACGCCGGAGGTCGCGAGTTCGAGTCTCGTCGCTC
>JBKHAE010000016.1:0-39603 GCA_046543065.1 Desulfobacterales bacterium
TCCAGATCCCGCAGCCACAGCCGGCCGCCCAACCCGAAAATGCCTTTTATCAGAAGGCCCGAAGGCCACTGATATCCCGGCTCAAGATCAAAAAACGCAGCGCCCCCGATATAAGTCACATCGGTTTGAATCGGCAGAAGCGTCCAGGTATAGCCCTCATAATCCACTTCTCCGAAAAAAAGCGAAGCCCCCTGCCGCCAGCCGAACATCCCCCTGCGATAGGCCAGTTCCTGCTTCAGCCCATAGAGAAGACCGGTTTCCTCAACCAGCTGAATGCCGCCGGCACCGTATTCAGCCCACTTAAAGTGCTGAAGCCGAACCCCCAGGTCCAGCTGATACGGCCCGGATGTCGGATTGGATTCAGCAAAACCCGGGGCCGGCATCAGTAAACTGAATAGTAACAGCCCCAGCCAAACCAAATACGACAATATGGATCGCCCAGGCGGCAGAGCCCCGCCAGATCTAAAGTTATCCCCTGACCTCCGTACCATCAATTAATGCATACCCCTTTCAGATGCCTGCCGGCTGCGTTTAAATCGCCCCGTTTCAAGAAATGCGGCCACCTGGCGGCATACCTCAGCACTTTCCGCAATAAAGTTATGGGTGTGCGGCAGCACCAGAAAATCTTTCATCCCCGGCAGTGTTGTGCTTTCGACAGCCACCCGGCCGTCATCTTTTCCCGGAATAATCAATGAACCGATCGGATTAAAACTCCGGCTGCCCGCAATAATCCCGATTTCGGCATCTACTGGCGCAAGCCGCTTGGGCAGGCTCTGCGGGCCGGTGCCGAGGGTTTTGCCTGCCGGCCCGTAAATCCATTCAAAAAAGAACCAGCCGCCGAAGACATCCACCAGTTGGCTTCCCTGGTTGGGCGGACTGATCATTACGATACGGCTGCCCGGGGGCAATTGATGGGCCTGTAAATATTGGCGGAGGACAATACCTCCCATTGAATGGGTGACAAAATGGATTTTTTTATGTTCGTTCTCCCGGCATTGCCCCATTATCTCGGGTATATGCGTTTCAGCGATTTGTTTAACCGGATACCGGGTGGAGGGGTATTTAGCGTTTACCACCGTATATCCGGCTTCGGCCAAGTAAGCGGCAATCGAATCCATGGAAGACGGTCCCCGCCCCAGGCCATGAAGCAAAACCACGTATGCCGCCCTGCTTTCCAAAGCCGTGGGTTTAACCCGCGAGCAGCCCGTCAGCAGAACGGCAAAAAGTCCAAGGACCAGTACGCCGCGAAAACAAAGACAGCAAACAAAGCCCCCAAGCCGCATATGATTGGAATGACACAACAAATTCATAACCTTGTTAAAATAACCGGACCGCCTTTCAGCGTGCCGCCGGCACCGGTCCCAAAATAATTCCCTAGATCTGCGTATCCTTTAAATTATGCCGCGCAATCGCAAAAAGGCAAAAAAATAATCATCTATGGGTTTTTCCATAGACTTTGATGGTTGTTGCGGATAAAGATTCCGTGTTATAATAATCTTAGTTTATATGTATAAACACAATTTCGGATTTATCGACGCCATGCCATTGCCTCAGTTATGCGGCTATTTAACCCGCAAATATCAAGCCATCGCTTTTTATGCTAACAGATTATTTTCCCATCAGACACAAAATCCGAATAAAAACCGAAAAATCCGGCTTTTATGGGTCGTTTCAAATTCACAATTAAACATAGAGGAGGTACAATGAAACGCATTCATTGGTTACTGGTGATTTTACTGGTAGCGAGTATCGCCCTGCCCGCGACGTCTGTGGCTGAGGTCACGACCAGCCGGGATGATAAAGGGGTCTGGTTTATCAAGGGCCATGAGTCGGACAGCATCTATGAAGTATTCAAAGAGATGGGCTATGCCGTGGCCACGGACCGGCTGTGGCAGATGGAGAAATACCGGCGCTCCGCCAACGGGACACTGGCTGAAATTTTAGGGCCTGGTGAAGACAATAAATTTCTCAACCAGGATATTCTGGTTCGGGTCACCGGCTACAGCGGCACGGAGCTGAGCGAGGGCTTTGATGCCCTGGATGCGGAAACCCGGGAGATGATCCAGGGCTATGTGGACGGGGTTAACCAGCGGATTAACGAGGTCTCAGCCGACCTGACCCAGCTGCCGTTTGAATTTCATGCGCTGGGTCAAAAGCTTGGACTGGGCGGCCCCCTGGTGCCGGACCAGTGGACCCCAGAAGATATCCTGGCCTGGGAGGCCGCATTGCTGCGCCAGTTTGATCCGGGCGCCCAGGATCAGGGTCAGCTGACCAATGCCCGGTTAATTCAGTACCTCCAGACCGCATTCGGAGAAAATTTGGGCATGCAGATGTTTGAAGACCTGCGATGGAAAAACGATGCGGACGCCCAGACCTATATCCCCGAATCCAAGGGCGATGCCAATACAACCGCGGCATCCAAACCGACAGCCGACAAAACCCGCAAGGTTGCGAAGGCTGCTCCAAGTCCGGCTGAAAAGGAAAAGGCAATCGCCGATGTTCAAAAAATCACCGAGTCCGTGGATAATCTTTGGGCGAACCGGGTGGATACGCTGAAACAAATAAACGCCTATGTTAAAATGGGCTCCTATGCCTGGGTGGTCGGCAAGGAGAAAACCGCCACCGGCCGGCCGATCATTTACTCCGGCCCGCAGATGAAATTCCCTGTTCCTTCCATCGTCATGGAGGGCTCCATCGAGGCGGCCGGCTTAAACATTTCCGGCATGGCCATACCCGGCCTGCCGGGCATCGTCATCGGCCGCACCCCGCATCATGCCTGGTCCATGCAGGTGGGACACGCCCATACCGTGGACTATTATTTTGAGACGCCGGCGGACGTTACCCTTCATCGCACGGAAACCATAAAAGTCGCCGGCCAGGAAAATGTTGAATATCCGGTTTTCCGATCCGACCACGGACCGATTATCTCCCCGCGGCCGTATGATCCGGCAGGCTATAATCCCGCAGAAGATGATCCCCTGATTGCCTGGCGCTATTCGCACTGGGGCAAGGAATTTGAAACCATCAAGGCCTTCCTCAACCTGGCACGGGCAAAGAGCATGGATGAATTCGGGGCGGCCTTGAGAAACGTGGCGGTCAGCCAGCATTTCTGCTATGCGGACCAGGACGGCAACATCGCCTACTGGATGTCCGGCATGGATCCGGAGCGGCCCGATGGATTCGACTACCGCTTTCCCCAGGGTATGCTGGGGCCCCAGGCGGAGTGGAATGCGGACGAGCTTAAGCCGCTTTCCACGGACAGAAATACGGCGCAAGGCTTCTACTGCGGCTGGAACAACAAGTCGAGCCCGGAATACCCCAATTCGCTAAACAACATGAGCTATTTCTTCGGCCCGTTTCACCGGGCCCATGTGATCGAGGAATACCTGGAAAGCAATAACAACCTGACATTTGAGGAAATCCGGGATCTGGCATTGGATATCGCCGCCACGGACTCCATCCGAGACGGCGGCAACCCCTGGGCGTTTGTTGAAACCTATTTCCGGGATGCGGTCAACAAAAACCAAACCCCTGAAAGAACTGAAGCACTGGCGATTATGGACGGATTTGACGGCCATTTTGTGAAAGGCGGAAAAGACAAATGGATGGACGGCAAAGACCGATCAGACGCCTGGATGCTCGCCAACACCTGGATCCAGGAGGTAATCGATCTCACATTCATGGATGAACTGGGCAACGAAAACTCCGGGGTCTATGACCCGGAGGCGGCGGAAAAGGACGACAATGTATATGATGCGGATACGGAAAACCCGGAGAAATGGAAAAACCCCACGGTGCTGTTTAACGTCATCCTCCACGGCCTGAATCCGGACAGCGCGATTTCAAATAACCACAACTGGTTTGATAATATAGGCACGCCCGATAATGTGGAAACCGCGGAAGGGATTATCGTGACCGCTCTGGACAGGGCCCTGGATAAACTCGGCGGTCGTTCATGGGGGGTTAACGAACGCGGAGTGATTGAATTCAAGCATGAACTGCTGGGCGAGGTCGTTCACACCATTCCGTTTGCCTCCCGCTCCACCTACGCGCACTGCGTTGAAATGGGCGCATCCGGCCCGCGACGGATTGAAAGCATGTTCCCGCTGGGCCAGTCCGGCAGTATTCTGGCCGGTCCGAATGGGGAGCCCCAGTTTGATGAAAATTTCTTTTCCATGGTCGAGGTCTTTTACACATTCGCCCACCGGGATTTCCCAACCTTTGACTCCGGGGATGATGACGACGACACCTGCTTTATCGATGTCATCCGGCTAAAGTAAACACGCCTTCATAAAAATCTGCCGCCGCAAGTCGATAGGGCTTGCGGCGGCATGAATCCCCCCTAAACCATCTCAATTACTGACGCCATGGACACCCCGCCCCCGCCGCACAGCGTGGCCATGCCCAGGGATTTTCCCTGTTTTTTCATGGCATACATCAAGGACACCATGATCCGGGCGCCGGTGCAGCCCACTGGATGGCCCAGGCCGATGCCGGAGCCGTTCACGTTCACGACTTCGCGGTTTAATCCCAGCTCCTTTTCACAGCCCAGATACTGGGCGGCAAAGGCTTCATTAAGCTCGATCAGCTCAAAGTCGTCAAGCTTGTAATCGCTTTTTGTCAGCAGGTCCTTCACCGCGGGAACCGGGGAAAGCCCCATCACCGAAGGATGGCAGGCGCCTTTGCCGGTGGCCTTGATGCGCGCCAGGGGCTTAAGACCAAGCGCCTTTGCCTTTTCCGCGGACATAATCACCATGGCGGCGGCCCCGTCATTAATCCCGCTGGAATTGCCGGCGGTCACCTTGCCGATCTTTGGCACAAATGCGGGCGGCAGTTTCTTAAGATCCTCCATGCTCAGGCCGGGTCGAAAATGCTCGTCCTTGTCAAAGATCAGGGGGTCCTTTTTCTTCCGCGGCACGGACACCGGCACCACCTCATCGGCAAAATCGCCTTCCTTGTTGGCCCGTTCGGCATTGTTGTGGCTCCGCAATGCCACCTCATCCATTTCCTCCCTCGAAATATCATGTTTCTGGGCGATGAATTCCGCTGTGTGCCCCATGATATAAGGTTTTCCCACAAAATAGGAAAGCGGCGGCTGGGTCTCGTCCACCGGCCCGTCCTCCGGATGCGGGATGACGTGGGAGCCGCAGTGCAGCCCGCGGATCAGCGCATCCACCATCACGTCATCCTGGAGCCGGCAGCCCCAGCGGGCATTGGGCAGTACATAGGGAGCGCCGGACATGTGCTCCATCCCGCCGGCCAGAATCACATCCGCCATCCCCGCCTGGATCATGGCCATGCCGGAGAGCACGGACTCCATGCCGGAGATGCACACCCGGTTGATGGTCACCGCCGGGACAGTATCCGGGATGCCCGCCAGAAGCGCCGAAACCCGGGTCACATTCAAGGTGTCAACCGGCTCCATGCAGCAGCCGAAGCGGATATCATCAAGGATGCCCGGATCAATGCCGGCCCGGTCAATCGCCTCTTTCATGGCGATACTGCCGAGATGCGCCCCGTTCATATCCTTCAGGGCGCCGCCGAAAGCCCCGATGGCCGTCCGGCAGGCGGATACAATAACAACTTCCTTCATGGTCTTCCTCCTTTTAACCTTTGTTTTTTGCGATTGAACTGAAAAACGCGATAGCGTAAAAAGCGTTTATGGGTCTTATTGAAATTATTTTAATCGCCGTCGGTCTCGCCATGGATGCCTTTGCCGTCTCTATTGCCGCCGGCACATCCGGCAGGCTTGGCGGCAAACGCGCCATATTCCGACTGTCCTTTCACTTCGGCCTGTTTCAGGCCATGATGCCGGTAATCGGCTGGTATGCGGGCGTCCATATCGCCGCTCTCATTTCCGCCGTCGATCACTGGGTGGCCTTTGGCCTGCTGCTGTTCGTGGGCATCCGGATGATCAAAGGCGCATTTGACACCGACACGGACGCATTTAAAGACGACCCCTCCCGGGGCGCAAGCCTCGTGATCCTCTCTGTAGCCACCAGCATCGACGCCCTGGCCGTGGGGTTGAGCCTGGCCATGCTGGAGGTCAACATCTGGTATCCGTGCGTCATTATCGGCGTCATCACCGCCGGACTCTCTGTTCTCGGCATCCAGGCCGGTAAATTTTTCGGCCGAAAGCTTGGCTCCCGCATGGAATTCGCGGGCGGCGCGATTCTGATACTTATCGGCTGCCGGATTCTTATCTCCCACCTGATCCAGGAGCTATGATGGCTTCGTAAAACGCCCAATATCTGCGTTGCGCTTCATCTCTCGTCATTCAACGTACTTCTTTGTACGCCTCATTCCTCGAGATTCGCGGCGCCTTGATCTTGAACGTTTTACTTTGCCATCCCAGATCGACTTTTTCTTTTTCAGGATCCAACCGACTGTGTGATCCACCGCGTGATGGCCGGCATAGTCGTTTCCGCCCAATCTGCTGAAAGCCGCTTTTGAATAAACTGCTGATACAATTGATGCACCAGATCCGCGGCCCGCTCTACATGCGCGATCTGCTCAAGCACCCGCTCTTCGATATCCTCGCTTTTCTCGGCCGGATTCTTCTCCGGCGGCTTTAGCCCGGTGATATTTAAGCTTTCGCCTTTGAGCTGGAACCGCCACTCCGCCTCGGGCGCCTTCATGATCAAACTGATCTCGGTAACCAGCGCCCCCTTTTTAAGGGCAAGCACCCCTTCCTCCAGGCCGGCGCCGTCCCCTTTGATGGTAATGGTTTCATCGCGGTTCTGCCGGTGGTTTTCCAGCACAATCCGGTTGCCGATCTCAAGGGCTGTGCTTTCCGTCTCCGGAAAGGCCAGACCGGAGCGGTCTGTTTCCATCATGAACCAAAGCCAGGTCAAAAACTCATTGCCCAGGTATTTATACCGATTATATGCCACAGCCACATCAAGCATTTGAACCTCCCTGGAAAACCGTCGGTGCCGCCTTATAGAGCAGGTCCTTCTGTTCATCCGTCAAGCCGCAGGTTGTCTCCGCCTCGGTGAAGGGAAACATCCGGATAATGGAGAGCTTAAAGGTCTTTGCAAAAATTGATTCCAGCTCCTCATTCGCTGCCTTCTGCGTGGAAAAAAACCAGAGCGCCTGCCCCTCATAGTTCCAGATCACCTCGTAGACATTGGGGGTAGCCGGGATTCTGAGATAAAGACGCCGGGCCACCTCGTCGCGGAGCTCCTGCTTTTCGTTTTTGGTCAAACTGCTGCGCTCGGACTGCTTAAGCCGCTTTATCACCGCCATATCCACATGTTTTTTAAGCACCTTGGCGGGAATCTGTTTTTTATCGATGCGCAGAGAGAAGACCAGATAGGTGCCGAATACCAGGTTGACATTGTCAAAATCCGGCTGAAACGGATTTTCAAAACAGGTCCAGCCGACGCTTTTCTCAGCCGGATCATTGTCAATTTCGCGGATGGCTTGATTTTTCAGCCGATCCCGCACCGTTTCAAGAAACGGGTCCGGAATACGGCCCTCCACCCGGTAGCGGGCGAGAGACATGGTGGCGGATAGTAAACCCATAAAGATAACCCTTTAAAATAAATTTTTTGAGATTTGGTGCTTGGGATTTGAGATTTTACATACAAGATGCCAAGACACATCCATTTTTCTATCTGAGATAGCCCAAAGAACCAAATTTTTCGAAATTGAATAAAATATCCCCCTCTCATAAACCGCGAGCCGCTGTCCAGGCAAGTATTTTTTCCTGTAAAAAACCGGCCGGAATTGATATGGATGGAGCCTGATGTCTATTCAGATATTTGAAATTAAATGAAAATCAGGATAATTCAGTATGTATTTCATCGCTGACCTGCACATCCACTCCCGGTTTTCCCGGGCCACCGCCAAAACGCTAAATTTTGAAAACCTCTATATCGCCGCCAGGGAAAAGGGGATCACCGTGGTGGGCACCGGGGATTTTACGCACCCCGGATGGTTTGAAGAAATCCAGGACCGCCTTGTTCCGGCGGAACCCGGCCTTTTCAAGCTCCGCGATGATCTGGAAGCGGCATGCGAAAACCAGGTCATGGTGAAAGACCGGTTTCCTGTCCGGTTCATGCTTTCCTGCGAGATCAGCAATATTTATAAAAAAAACGGGGTGACCCGTAAAACCCACAATCTGATTTTTTTGCCAGATTTGACCGGGGCCGCCCGGTTTAACAGCCGGCTCGAGCAAATCGGCAATATCCGCTCAGACGGCCGGCCCATTTTGGGCCTGGACAGCCGGGATCTTCTTGAAATTCTTCTTGAAACATCAGACGAGGGCTTCCTGATCCCCGCTCATATCTGGACCCCGTGGTTTTCCATGTTCGGCTCAAAATCAGGCTTTGACACGGTCAGGGAGTGCTTTGAGGATTTAACCCCTCATATCCATGCGGTTGAAACCGGCCTTTCATCAGATCCGCCCATGAACTGGCGGGTGGGAAATATTGACGGGCTGACCCTGGTTTCCAATTCAGACGCCCATTCCCCGGCCAATCTCGGCCGGGAAGCCAATCTCTTTAACACCGAGCTCAGCTACCCGGCAATTAAAGCGGCCATTGAAACCGGGGATCAAGAAGCGTTTGGCGGCACCATTGAATTTTTTCCGCAGGAGGGCAAATATCACCAGGACGGTCACCGCAAATGCAACATCAATCTCCACCCCAAGGAGGCAATCGCCTTAAACGGCATCTGCCCGGTATGCGGCCACCCGCTGACCCTGGGGGTACTCCACCGCGTCGAAGCCCTGGCCACCCGGCCGGAGGGCGAAAAACCGGAAAAGACGCATCCCTATTACAGCGTGATCCCGCTGGCGGAAATCCTCTCTGAAATCGTGGGCACAGGGCCGAAAAGCAAAAAGGTCCTCTCCTATTATCAAGCTGTGCTTGAGGCGCTGGGCCCGGAGCTCGCGGTGCTGCATACCCTGCCGGTGGATGCGGTTGACGAAGCCGGCATTCCGCTTTTAACCGAAGGGATCCGGCGGATGCGGGCCGGCAGCGTGCATATCTTCCCCGGATTTGACGGCCAGTACGGAGAGATCAAAGTCTTTACCCCGGAAGAGCGGGACCGGCTCATCGGTCAGCAGGCGCTTTTTCAGGTGCCCAAGGCGCCTCCCAAAAAAACAAACACCGGCCGGACGCCAGGCAAAAAAAAAACAGAAAAAAATGAGCCGGCAGATGCGGCATTAAATGAGCCGGCGGCGGCGGAAGTCCCCGAAAACGCTGCGGATACAGATTTTCTGGCCGGCTTGAATCCCGAGCAGATGCAGGCGGTCAACCATGGCACAGGGCCGCTGATGATCGTGGCCGGCCCCGGCACGGGAAAAACCCGCACAATCACCTGCCGTATCGCCCGCTTGATTCAAACCGAAACCGCCCGGCCGGACCAGATCCTGGCGGTGACGTTTACCAACAAGGCGGCCGCGGAAATGAGCCAGCGGCTCGCCGGGTTTCTCGGGAAAGATGCGAAGCAGCCCCTGGCTGCCACCTTTCACGCCTTCTGCCACCGGTTTTTAAAGGAAACCGGAATCTCCGGGGAATTCTCCATTATTGATGATTATGACCGGCTGCAGCTTGTCCGGGAGGCCATGGCGCAGGTCAAACAGACGGACGCTGATATAAAGGGCCGGGCCATTGCCGTCAGTGACCAGATTGTCTGCGCCAAGCAGCAGATCTTAAGCCCTTGGGATGACCTGTCCGCTGCTGCCGGCATTCTTGATGCCGATCAACTGGCCAGGATCTACCAGGCCTATCAAGACCTGCTGGCCACGCAGCAGGTCTGCGACTATGAGGACCTGATTTTTAAAACCGTGGGGATTCTGGAAAGCGACAGGACTGTTCGGGAGACTTACCAGCAGCGGTTTCCCTATGTGTTTGTGGATGAATACCAGGATTTAAACCAAGGCCAGTACCGAATCATCAGCGCGCTTACCCGGGCGGACGGCAATATCTGCGTCATCGGCGATCCGGACCAGTCCATATACGGATTCCGGGGCTCGGACGTTAAATTCTTTACCCGCTTTACCACCGACTTTCCAAGGGCCGCACAAATCCGATTAACACGGAACTACCGCTCTGCGGAGACCATCCTTGAGGCCTCGCATCAGGTGATCCAAAATCACAGTTTAAACGATCAAACCGGCCGGCTGACCTCGGGCATCTGCGGCCCGGAAACCATTCGGCTTTTTAATGCCGCATCTGAGAAAGCCGAAGCGGTTTTTATCGGCAAGACCATTGAGCAGATGGTGGGCGGCACCGGGTTTGATTTTGATGATTTCGGCGGCCATGAAGCCCGCCGGCATGACGATTATAATGCCTTCTCCGATTTTGCCGTGCTTTTCAGAACCCGCGCCCAGGGCGATATCATTGCTGAGACCCTCACGCAGGCGGGCATTCCGGTCCAAATCGCCACCAAGGAAAACCTGTTTCGCCGCAAAGGAATCCAGGAACTCATGGCCTGCCTGAAGCTCCTGGAAGGCCTGGCCACCTATACGGATTTTGACCAGACGGCCGGCGTGCTGGCACCGGATTTGACGGCAGAAGCCATCAAAGCGGTCAAAAACTGGGGATATGCCAACCATCTGACGCTAAACGGTCTGCTGACAGAAGCGGAAAGGATTCCTGTTCCGGAACTTACTGCCGCCAGCCAGGACCGGCTGAACGCATTTTTTACGCGCCTTGCGGCCTGCGCCCGGGAGAGTGCGGGGCTCACCGTTTCCCAAAAACTTCAGTATTTAGAAGATAAGCCGGGCTTTCAGTCTTTATGCCGGGTGGATGCCCATGCAAAAGAGGCGTTTTCCCGGCTCCTTGCGGCAGCTTCCCAATTCGGAGATGATACCGCCGCATTTATTGAATCCGCCGCGCTTCAAACCGATCCGGACAGCCATGACAGCCGGAGCCAGAAGGTCTCACTGCTTACCCTGCATGCAGCCAAAGGGCTTGAATTTCCGGTCGTGTTTATCGCCGGGTGTGAAGACGGCTACATCCCGCTCCGGCATGCCGGGGGCCATGTGAGCGAGCCGGCAGAGGAGCGCCGCCTGTTCTACGTGGCCATGACCCGGGCCAAAACCATGCTTGTTTTATCCCGGGCCAAGAACCGGCGGATCTACGGGAAAAAAGAAGAAAGGCGGCCTTCGCCCTTTTTAACCGATATTGACGCCCGGCTGCTGCAGGTGGAAGAAAGCACGGCCAAACCCAAACCGGCCATACAGAAACAGTTGAACCTATTTTAAAGGACGTTTTTATATGGAAGAACAGCTTATTAAAGAAATCCCGCTTGAAAACAACCTCCGGCTCGAAATCTATGATGCCTCGCGGCCGCTGGCTGGCGACCGCTGGCTGGTTAAACTGACCGCCCGTATCCACATTTCGGTGGATGCGGCGTTAACCGATGCGGAGGCCGGGCTCCCGACCCCCTCGGCGGTCAAAGGACTGATCGGCGACAGCCTGGTGTTTGAGCAGGATAAAATCCGGCATTTTATTGATGAACGCGAAAAGGACGATGTCTTCCAGGCCATGCTGGATAATTTGCTCAACCATTCGCTCACCTATCTTTCCCATCCGGAGTTTGCCAAACGCTACACCCTTAAAACATTTAAAGAGAAGGAAAAGCAGAAAGCCTGGCAGAGCGGGGCATAAAAAACACGGCCTTGCTATATATCCGGCTGTCCGGGATGCGCTGGTAAAGCGCCAAAATGCCGGTTGAATAATTCTTTTGGATTTGCCAATATAATCGAACTTGATTTTTCAGAAGCAATCCGCCCGGGCCGTTTGCCCGGGACCGAGCGTAAAAGTAACTTTAAAGGCATTAAGTTTTTAAACAGTAAACCGTGAGCTGTGCCGCTTCTTTGAAAAAGGCCACACCACCTGAACCCACTTTTGTAAAAGGGCGCCACCGCAGCCCCCCTTGAAAAGGGCCGCCACCGCAGCCCCCCTTTGAAAAAGGGGGGATTGGGGGGATTTTAGGGGGATTTTTATTGGGCCATGATGACAAATCCCCCTAAATCCCCCTTTACGAAAGGGGGACTTAAAGGAAATCGCCTTTTTTATAAGCCTTTTCCAAGGCTATAGGCTCTAAATCTTTTAAACTGTGAACTGTGAACGATGAACCTCAAATTATTTAAAAAATTATCAATTTTGCCGGCAATGTCATTGGTCTCTGCGCCCCGGAAAATTTTATAGATTATCCATATGAAAGCCCGGATATATTCAGCCATGCGGCAGGGGCCGCGCAACACCCAGGAAGACTGCCTGTTGGCCGTCCACGACATCTTTCAATCCGATGCGATTGAAAAAGAAAGTGAAGCGGAAGCGCAATCCCTGATATTTGCCGTTTGCGACGGGCTTGGCGGACACCAGGCCGGTGATCTGGCCAGCCATTTTGTCTGCAAGCAGCTTAAAGCCAAACACCAGGCAAACGCTTTTGAAACCCGGGACATCCCGGTGATAATGAGAAACATCCAGAATGCCGCAAGCCATCAACTGCCGGCCAATTCCGGCACAACCCTGGCCGGGCTGTTTGCCGCCCATGAAATGATCCATGTGTTTAACACCGGGGACAGCCGGGTATACAAGCTGGATAAAACAGCGGCCCATTATATCTCGCATGATCATTCAGTGGTGCAGGAGCTGATTGATAACTACCTGATTCTCCAGCAAACCGCCAGACATCACCCCTATCGGAACCTGGTGGATTTCGGGATCGGCCCCCTGTTTGTCGGCGCCTGGGAAAATCATTCGGTGTTTGTGCACTCAGAGGCCTATCAACCGCCCGCCACCTTTCTGCTTTGCAGCGACGGACTGAGTGATCAAATGATGGAGACGGAAATGCATGACATTTTAATGCCGAGTCCTGTCAAAAGCGGCAGAAAGCTGTTGTCTGAGGTTTCTGAAAAGGGCCTGATTGATAACACAAGCTTTATTATTGTCCAGTTTTTGTAACCCCAAAATGAGATACCACCTACTTTTTTGACGAAACCGGAGACAGGATAAGCGGACAGAATGGAAGATATCATCAAAAAATGCCTGCCCACCTATGAGATTATCAGCCGTATCGGCGAAGGGGTCAATGGCGTTGTCTATCATGTCCGCGACAACTTGAAGGAACGCGCCGTCAAGGTGGTTCCGATCATGGTGGAGCGCTCCATCTCCTATAAAACCACCAAGGATCTGGATTCCAAAATATCTCATGATTTTCATGCCGTGCAGGCCTATTACAGCAAAATCAAAGGCGATGGCGTAGTTGAAATTCATGATTTTCACCTGGTGGACAAGCAGGTATCCAAACAGGAGGCCAAAGCCTATCTGGTTCTTTTAATGGAGTACTGCCCTGACAACCTACTGCATTACGTGCTCGATCATTACCCCCTGGCCCCGGGCACATGCCAAAAACTGATGCGGGATCTGGCAGAAATATTAAAACGGCTCTCGCACAGCAGCGTGGAATCATTTATTGTAAAGGATCTAAAGCCCTCCAACCTTCTGCTAAACAACGCCAACCAACTGCTGATCGGCGATCTCGGGGGGCTGCAGCGTGTAAGCAGCATTTCAGCCTCGCCTAAAGCCCAGTTTACGCCCAACTGGTCCGCCCCGGAAATACTCATTCGCAGTGAAAGCACGGGCATTGCCAGCCTGATCTATTCCTTCGGGTTTGTCTCATACTTCATCTGGTTCGGCGCACTTCCCTATGAAAATACGGATTTTAACGAACGCATCCGCCGGATAAAATCCGATGGATTGGAATTTCCCCGAAAGGACATACCAGAGCCCATCCAGCGCTTGATCCGGGAATGCGTCAATTACGCCCCAAAGGACCGGCCCCCGGATTTTGAAGCCATTTTAAACCGGCTGAACGGCAAAGCCTCGTCAGCCAAGGCGCGACCAGCCTCAGGGGATGCATCTACCGCCACGCCGGCTAAAAAGCCCCAAAAACTCAGGCCCCAATCGAGGCAATCCAAAAATAAGGACACCAGGCGCTCGGACATGCATAAAGCCGGGGATATCTGGGTGGAACCGGTAACCGGAATGGAATTTGTCTGGATTCCCTCCGGCGCCTACCGAATGGGCTGCGGCAACTGGGATTCAGAGGGCAACCGGGATGAATTCCCGGTGCATGAAGTTTATATCGACGGGTTCTGGATGGCTCGTTATCCGGTCACCCAGATGCAGTGGAAAAAGGTGATGTCCTCTTCCCTCTGGAAAATGGTCAAGGCGAATAATCCGGCCTGGTTCAAGGCAGGGGATGCGCATCCGGTTGAGCAGGTATCCTGGCATGATGCCCATGAATTCATCCAGAAGATTGCCTCGCTGAACAAAGGGCGATACCACTTCCGGCTGCCCACCGAGGCGGAATGGGAGTATGCCGCCCGGAGCTGCGGCAAAGCGCATAAATTTTCCGGCGGCCAGGATCTGGACAAACTGGCCTGGCATTACGGCAACAGCAGCATGACCACCCAGCCGGTGGGCCAAAAACAGCCCAATCAGCTGGGCCTATACGATATGAGTGGAAATATTTATGAATGGTGCCTGGATGTCTACCTGGAAGATGCCTATAAAAGACATGACCGAAAAAACCCGGTCATCAGAAACCAATCCGGGCGAAGGGTTATCCGGGGCGGCAGCTGGTCAAATTCCGCCCATGAGCTGCGCTGCGCCTACAGGGGCAATGTATCTCCGGATTTCAAGGGCAACTATATCGGCTGCCGCCTGGTCATGACCCCGGTCAGCCGGAAGATGGTGCTGGAATAACAACGGCTGAACGATATGATCGGCCAGCCCGTTAAGATTTAAGCCTTCCCCGGATCAAACTTTCAAACACCTCCACTGCATACCTTATTTCCCCCCAATTGGCGCGTTTGAGGTGCATGCCCACGGCCTGATAGGAAATCGGCTGGTTCCAGCCGGCGGCTATCTGCTGCTGGGTCATGCCGGCCAAAGCATCCATTACGGCCCTCGCCTGGTTCGGGGTCCAGCGACCGGCCAGAGCGCCGGCCAAAACAAGCATCCCGTCGATGGCCCGGGCAGTGCCTGATCCGTCCATGGCAAAGCGCAGAGTGCCTGCCCCCGGGGCAGCCATGGATTCAAGGAGTTTTCCGGATCGCCTGAAGGCCGCCCCATCCCCGCCGGAAATATTTCCCGCCGGCACATAATCCACCGGCCCGATCCCTATGGCCATCCGCACATCCGTCTCCCGTACCGGGGCATGCGCCCGGATGAATGCCCGAAAATAGAGCCCGGCCCGAAGTCCCGAAACCGGTTCGGCAACAAGCATCTGCCAGCCGTCCCCCCGGAAAACATCCACCGGCTGGGGCATGGCATCGCCGAAGATTTGGTTTAGGCGCGCCCCGCCGTCAACCACCAAATGATAGAGGGTTTGCCGGTTTTCGGCTGAAAGAGGCGAGAACCCGATAAAATCCCCTGAAATCACCGCATAATCGGCAGACAAACGGACTTGCATACCCAACCTTCCATCAACCACTATTTGTTCGGGTGCCGATCAGGAAAAAACATACCCCGAACAGCATGATTGCGGCACCGACGGAAAAGGCAAACCGCAGATCAATCGTATCCATTATAATACCGCCGCAAAGAGAGCCGAAAAGCATGCCCATGCTGTGGGCCACAGTGATCAATGACATCACCGACCCCATGGCCTGACGCCGGTTGCCGGCAATAACCGCCAGGGCCATTAGCGCCGGCATCGAGATGCCGCCGCCGATCCCGAAAACGACATTGGCGGCAAAGAGATCCCAAAACCCCTGGGCCAGCGCCAAAAGCAGTGTGGCCCCGGCTGCGATCAACCCGCCGATCATCACCAGCCGCCGTTTATCCGTCCGATCGGCAATCCAGCCCATGGGGATATGGAAAAGGCCGCTTACAAAAACGCCCAGCATGACCAGGATGCCTATGGCAGAGCCGGAAAGGGAAAAGCGGATATCCCCGTAAACCGGCAAAAAAGCCCAGATGATACCGATACAGGTTGCATAGACGAGCCTGAAAACAAAGAGGCTCACAATCATCCGGTCAACCAGCAGCTGGCGCCAGGGCCGGGGCTGATAGCCGCTGACCACGATAAACTCCCCGGATCGCGGCGGCAAGAAAAAAAAACTCAAAAAAAAAGCAGTCAAGGCCAACCCGCCCATACAGCCGAAAGCCACCTGCAGGCTGAAAAAATCCTTGATTACCCCGCCAAGAAGCGGGCCCAGGCTCAAACCCAAAAACACGGACATGTTAAACATCCCCATGGACAGCCCTTCTTTGCCGGTGGGCGTGATATCGCCCACATAGGCTTGGGCCACCGGCATAATCATGGCCGAGGCAATCCCCTGGATGATACGGATCGTAATCAGGGTTTCGATACGGACGGCCATGACAAATGCAGCGGCCACCAGGAAATATCCGAACAATCCGAGTGTGATAAACGGTTTCCGTCCCGTTCGGTCCGACCAGCGGCCGAACCAGGGCAGAAAAAAAGTCCGGGTCAGGGAAAAACCGCCGAAGATAAGGGCAATGTATAGGCCGCTCGCCCCCAGGTCATGGGCATAAACCGGCAAAAGCGGCACAACAATGCCCACCCCGGTGAGGGTGACAAAAATCGAAAAAAACAGAGTTGAAAATATTTTCGGGTCTATACGTTCCATACGGGCTACCCCATAGCACCCATATATATTATGCACAACGGAATTCGTCCGGGTTCCGATTTTGTCATGGGGTGTATTTATGTTTGACACATCAGGAAATCTCATGTAATCCGTTTGATTTGAATTAGAAGCTTAAAATTGGCGCAAATCGCAGTGCCGGGAGAAACCGGCACTTCAGGTAAATACGGTTTTATTCTGAGGAGGTGTCGATGAAAAAATGGGGCGGAATCCTATTCGTACTTCTCTGCACGGCTTTATTGTTTCTTGTCTTGAACAACCCGGCGCTTGCCACGGAGGCCGCGGAAGCCACTGCCGCCGCTGACCCTATAGCTGAACATGCCTGGTGGTTCTGGCCGCTTATACTTTTAATAGTGACCTTTTTAATGGGTATATTCGCGGTTTTGGGCGGTGTCGGCGGCGGGGTGCTCTTTGTACCCATTGTCAGCGGGTTTTTCCCGTTTCACCTGGATTTTGTCAGGGGCGCGGGATTGCTCGTGGCACTGACCGGCGCCCTGGCTGCCGGCCCCGGGCTTTTAAAGTCAAGCCTGGCCAACCTTCGCTTAGCCATCCCGGTAGCCCTTATCGCTTCAACCTGCGCGATTATAGGAGCCATGATCGGCCTGGCGCTGCCCACCAATCTCGTCCAGATCTTTCTCGGCGTTGTTATTCTCTTTATCTGTGTCCTGATGCTGACCGCCAAAAAGTCCACGTTCCCCGATGTTCAGGAATCAGACAGGCTCTCTTCAGCACTGCGGATTTACGGCGTCTATTATGAAGACAGCCTGGGCAAAGACATTGACTGGAAGATCCACAGAACACCGATCGGCCTGCTGCTTTTTGTCGGTGTCGGCCTCATGGCCGGCATGTTCGGTCTGGGCGCCGGCTGGGCCAATGTCCCGGTTTTAAATCTGGTCATGGGCGCGCCCTTGAAAATCAGCGTGGCCACCAGTAAATTCCTGCTTTCAATCACCGATACATCCGCTGCCTGGGTTTATCTGAATAAAGGCTGTGTCATCCCTTTGATGGTGGTACCGTCTATAGTGGGCATCATGCTGGGATCATTTGTCGGTGTTCGGCTGTTAAAAATCGCCAAGCCGAATATGATCCGCTGGATGGTGATCGCGATTCTGGCGTTTGCCGGCCTCAAAGCTCTTTCTAAAGGACTCGGAATCGGATAGAGATCAAGAATAAATTATACAGGAGGCACCAAATGGCTCAAGTTGAAATCGATCTGGAAAAAGCCAGTAAAGAACAGCTCCTTTATGCCAGTGTGCTCGAAAAAGGCATGTACCTTGGGCTGCTCGCCCTTCTTATCACTTTTGTCATCTATGTGACCGGAATTATGCCGCTTCGCATCCCGATGGAGGAGTTACCGAAATACTGGCAGATGAGCTCCAGCGACTATCTGCACATCGCCGGCATTGAGTCCGGCTGGGGGTGGGCCAAACTGCTGGGATACGGAGATTTCCTGAACTTCCTGGGCATCGCCTTCCTGGCCGCGGTGACCGTTATCTGCTACATAGCGATTATCCCCACATTGGTAAAAAAGAACGACTATCTCTATGCCACCCTGGCAGGGATTGAAGCCCTGATCCTGATCCTGGCCGCAAGCGGCCTGCTGGCAGCGGGGCATTAAGTAAATATTCAACTGGAATCGGGCTTTGCCGATCATTCGGTGACCGGCAAGGCCCCCTCTAAATCTTTTCCTGTAACCATTTATTTTTTCCCGGGCCGAAGCTCCACCAAGGTGGCCCCCCAACCCCCGCCGGTCCCTTCCGCATCGGCAAACCGGGCGACCCGGTTATCTTTTTTCAGTACACTGTGCACCCGCTTTTTCAACACCCCCTGGCCTTTGCCGTGGATGATGCGAAGGGAATAGATCTCTTTTTCCAGGCAGGCGGCGATATAGTCATCCAGCAGATCTTTAACCTCGGCCGGCCGGAACGTATGCAAGTCAAGGGTCCCGTCAATGGGGATTTCGATAGGCTCCATTATGTTTCCTTTAAACCATCATTGTATGATTCCGAAAAACAAATTATTATGCACCCACTATGGATTTTATCTGTTTGACAAAATTGGCCGGCATTGTCGGCATCGCCTATCTGCTGGGCGCCGTCCCGTTTGGCCTGATTCTGGTAAAAACGCTAAAAGGAACGGATCTGCGCCAAACCGGCAGCGGCAATATCGGCGCCACCAATGCCCGCCGGGCCGGCGGCTGGCCGCTGGGGCTGGCCACCCTGTGCCTGGATGTTTTTAAAGGCGCGCTGCCGGTATATCTGGCTGGCGCAGTGTTTTCCGAACCCCATGCCCTGCCGGCAATGGGATTGACCGCCATAGGCGCCTGCTGCGGGCACCTGTTTCCAATATATCTTAAATTTAAAACCGGCGGCAAGGGTGTGGCCACTGCGGCCGGCTCTTTTGCGGTGATTTCGCCGATATCCCTTTTAATTGCTTTCGCCGTGTTTATGCTCCTGGCCCTTCTCTCAAACCGGGTTTCCGTGGGATCCATGGCCGCGGCGGTTTCTCTGCCCATCGCCGTGATGCTGGTTGAAAACGCATGGGGGCTTGCGGGATGTGCGGGAGTGATCGCGCTGCTCATCATTATCCGGCACAAAGACAACATTCAAAGACTGCGGGCCGGCACGGAACCCCCCATCAGGTAAAGACAAGCGCCCCGATCACAGCCAAAAGCCCGGCCAGAATGAAATGACTCTCCATTAAAAAACTCTGGCGAAATCCCGGCGAAAACTCCCCGTGTTCATGGATATAGAGAAAAATCATCATCATGAGCGGGCTCCAGCCGATCAGCAGCCCGGGTAAAGCGACCAATCCCGCGGCACTGGCGGCCCAGATAAAAACCGCCATGGCGCCGGAGAGGATCTTTAACAGCCGCATGGTCCATTTCTCGCCCAGCAGAATCGGTATGGTTTCTTTTCCCACAATCCGGCTTCCCTGCATATCCATAATGTCAAAGAAAGCGGTCTGCACAAAGACCAGGCAGAAAATCCAGAAAAACACGGCCGCTGTGGCCATTTGAACACCCATGCCGTGATGGAAGGCCGGCAGCAGCGTGGTTACAATTCCCCAGGCCAGGCCCACCAGCACGGTTTTTGAACCGGGTATGTCCCGAATTTTGCTCTTCCGCCGGGCGCCCACGCCCTGGGGCACCAGACTGACATTGTAAACAATGCCCAGGCATCCCATAAAAAAAAGCAGAATAAAAAGAAACGGCCCTCTGGCATAGGCCAGCAAAAGGACGCCTGCGCCTGCGATAAAGGTCAGGGCGGACAGCCACATCCGATTGGCCTGATAAAAGGCGGCCCGGTCCGGATCACTGTAGCGGTCCGTGGAGATATCGATCAGGTTGTTGAAGGTATGCATGCACAACAGGTAGAGCATGGCGATCAGGAAGTCCGAAAGCGCGGGGGGGATCTTCAGCAGGGCCGCTGCCGCATAGGTCAGGCATCCGGCGCCAAGCGCAAGATAAATATTGGAGAGCAGCAGATACCGCTGTACCTGAAAGGCCCATCTGCGGAAGCGCTGCCCCTTTCGCATCAACTGATTTTCAAGGGCCCGGTAAACCCGTTTAATGATCCAGTTGGGGGTGGAAGCGCCGGCGGTGATGCCGACATGCCGACAACTTTCCAGCTGCCGGATATCGAGTTCCGCTTCGGTTTCAATATGCTGGGCGGGTTTTCCAGTTGAGGCGGCAATGTCATAAAGCCGCCGGGTGTTGCCGGAGTCCCGGCCGCCCACCACCACCACCGCATCCACCGATGCGGTCATTGACTGGACCTCTGCCTGACGGTTCTCCGTGGAGTCGCAGATGGTGTTAAAAACCTTATAATGAGGATGGCTCTGTCTGACCCACTCGCGGACCCGCTCAAAAAAGGCGGTATTCTGAGTGGTTTGGGCAACAATGATCGCTTTATCAAAATCCGGCAGCTGATCCAGGGCCTCGATGCTGTCCGCGGTATAACCCTCGCCCCCGGCATAGCCCAGCAGGCCTTTGACCTCCGGATGCTCGCGGTCGCCGATAATGATGGACGCATACCCCTTCTTGGCGTGCTTGCCGATAATGGACTGAACCTTGATCACCCGAGGGCAGGTGGCGTCAATCACCTGGAAACCGGCATCTGAGAGGGCCTGACGCTGCGTCGGCGGGATGCCGTGGGCGCGAACGAGCACAATGCCATCACCGGATTCGGGGATTTCGTCAATGACCGTGATCCCCTTCTGTGCCAGAATGGAAAGCACCTGGGGATTATGAATCAGCGGGCCATAAGTGTATATGGGCGCCTGGCTTTTGTTCGAAGCGTCCAGGGCCATTTCCACCGCCCGCCGCACGCCCATGCAGAAACCAGCGGTCCTGGCAATCGTAATTTTCATCTACTCGGGCATTTTTTTGAAAAAAACCTTATGATCCACCAGGGCCAGAGAGTAAATTGCGGCCCTGACGAATTTCTGTTCACCGAAAATATTGATTAACCGGTAACCGCCCTCTTCGGGTTCAACGGTATCTACGGCTTCCATGATCAGCTCCTGCTGGTCGCCATCGATCATGTAGGCACTGGCTTCGCACATAATCCTATCCTTTAATATATTAGATTGCTACCGGCCTAATGCCGGTTTTAAATAAATTTCAATCAGTTCCTCGATCAAGTGGGGCAGCGGAATCGATGCGGTTCCGACAATCTCGGCATTCTCCTGGGACAAGGGGATCAGATATTTTTTAGCCGCACTTGAGGCCACCGCCTCAGCCATCCGGGGGGTCACCTCGCCCATCATGGCATTGGCCATGATAATGCCCACCGGCCCGATGATCATATCCACCCGGGGAACCGTCTGGACAATCGCGTTTTCCCCGGAGGCCCCGCGGTTGGCACGGGCTTTTAACATCTGGGCCGTGGCAATGGCATTGGTGCCCAGGGCAATGATATCGACCTGTTCCTCAAAAAAATCCCGCAGGCGCTTGATCACCGTTGCCCCGATGCCCCCGCCCTGACCATCAATAATGCAGATTTTAACCATAGCCCCCTGCTCTGGCTTTTCTTTAAAAATACTTAATTTTTAAAAATAGGAATAATTCTATCGAATGCAAGTCATGGATCAATTCACATAAATCGCTATTTAACAAGCTCTATAATTTCCGGATTTTCTTTTGATGCTTCCGCTTCTGCTTGGGCGGCTTCTTACCCGGCCCCTTTTTGCGGGTATCCAGCCTGCCTCCGGCATCCTCTTCCGCTTCCGGGGAAAGCCCCTTTACGTTCATATATTCCGCCATCTCCAGCTTCTGTTCAAACTCCAGAGAGTCAATAACGGCTGCCCCTTGGGATTCGGAGAACCCGATAACTTCTCGGTCCGAGCTCACCACCAGGGCTTTTTGCCTCTCCCGCCCTGCCATTCGTTTAATCACGGCATCCGCTGATTCCCCGTGCCTCGAAAACCGAACATTTATGCCCTTTTCCCGGTCCGTCCGATCAAATACCGTATACTGGGCCGCCCCGTCAAACACCACGGTGATCTGATGCCCCTTAATCCGTTTATACGCCGCCAGCCGTTCCAAAAGCGTCTGGCGCCCGAGCTCCAAGTCCTGTTGATCGATCGGGCCCATCACGCGGGACTGCCGAATCAGATTATAGCCGTCGACGATGATATGAAGTGCCATAAGTTGATGGACTCGTAAAAAGTCGATTCCGGGACGGCAAAGAAAAAAGTTCAAGATCGCGGCGCGCAAATCCCGAGGAATGCAGCGTACTTACTCGTACGTGAAATTCCGAGGGATGCAGCGCAACAAAGATATTGGACTTTTTGCGAAGCCGTCATGAATTACTCGGTTTTAAGCAGATTCAAAAGCCGGTCCAGATCCTCGTTACTGTAGAATTCAATCTCCACCCGGCCCTTCTGGCCCCGCCGGCGGATCTGGACCTTGGTGCCGAACCGGTGCGATAAGTCCTCTTCAAGGCTTGAAAAATAGATATCCTCCGGCCGTTTGGAGGGCTCCGGTTTGGGCTGGGCCTGGGCGTTTAACCGGTGAATCAGCTTTTCGGTCTCCCGGACCGAAAGATCCCTGGACAGCACCAGCTTAAAGGCCTTGCGCTGGATGGCGGCATTTTCGGCCCCCAGAAGCGTCCGGGCATGGCCCATGGAGAGTTTTCCCCCGCGGATCGCCGCCTTGATTTCATCCGGCAGATGGTTGATGCGCAGGAAGTTGGCGATTGCTGACCGGCTTTTGCCCACCCGCTCCGCGATATTTTCCTGGGTGAGCTCAAATTCGGTCATCAGCCGCTGATATGCCTCAGCTTCTTCCATGGGGTTTAGATTTTCCCGCTGGATATTTTCAATGATGGAAATTTCGATCAATCCGGCATTGCTGATGTCTTTTAAAACAACGGGCACCTTGTATACGCCGGCCATGCGCGCCGCCCGCAGCCGGCGTTCGCCGGCGATCAACTCATAGCCGCCTTTTGATTCCCTCACCAAAAGCGGCTGCAAGACGCCCTGCGTCCCGATGGATTCAGCCAGATCCGCCATTTCCTTTTCCGCAAATTCCCGCCGCGGCTGATAGGGATTCGGATGAATGCTGTCGATATCGCATTCAAAATAACTGACCGGGGCCTGGTCATCTGCATCGCCAATATCCGGAAAAAGGGCATCCAATCCTTTGCCCAGTCCGCTCTGGCGGCTTTTTTTGCGCTTTCCGGCGTTATCCCCCGCCTCTGTTTTTCCCTTCGGCATTATCAATCCATCCCCAAGAATAATGGTTATTTGCCGCTTTTATGGCCGTTCATGATCTCTGCGGCCAGCGCTTTATAGCTTTCAGATCCGGGTGATGAAGGATCATAAAAAATAATCGGTTTACCATAGCTGGGCGCCTCCCCCAGCCGGACCGTTCGCGGAATGCGGGTTTTAAACACCATGTCCTTGAAATAGGTTTCCGCATTTTCCGCCACCTGGCCGGCCAGATTGGTCCGTCGGTCAAACATGGTCAAAAGGATGCCTTCGATTTTCAAGGCTGGATTCATTCCCTGCTTGATCCGTTTGATGGTCTGGAGCAGCTGGCCAAGCCCTTCCAGCGCATAGAACTCGCTCTGCAGCGGAATAAGCACCGAATCTGAGGCGACCATGGCGTTCAGGGTCAAAAGGCTCAAGGAAGGCGGACAGTCCAGAATGATATAATCATATCCATCCGCACAGCGCGACAAAAGGGAACGCAGCACCTTTTCCCGATGGTCATCCGCCATCATTTCAACCTCAAACCCGATCAACTCCACCCGGGAGGGAATCATGGAAAGGCCCTTTACATCAGTATCTACAATAATATCAGAGACTTCAGACTGACCGATCACCCCTTGATAGAGATTCCGGTCGATGGAGGCCTTGTCGATGCCCATACCGGTGGTGGCATTGGCCTGGGGATCACAGTCCACAAGCAGGGTTCTGGCCCCGGCTACAGCCAGTGCGGCGGACAGGTTGATCGCCGTGGTGGTTTTACCGACCCCCCCTTTTTGATTTGCGATACAGATAATATGTGTCATAATAGAGCCTTTTAGCACAAAAAATGCCGTTTGAAAAGCTGATACATCCGACATATATTATAGATATAAAAAGCCCGGCAAAATTGCCGGACATGACGAGCCATACAGGACTTAAATGATAAAATTTCGCCAACCGATTGCGATTTTAATTGCCGTCGCGTTTTTCATCACTGTTTCAATGCCCGCCGGAGTTTCCGCCATCAGCGTGCAGGAGGAAAATGAACTGGCAAAGGAATTCCTTCAGGCGGTTAACCAGCAGTATAAAATTATCAAAGACCCTGTCATTGCCGACTATATCAACAATATCGGCGGGCGCGTCGTGGCCGAGCTTCCGCAGCAGCCGTTTACCTATCACTTCTACGTGATCGAGCAGGACGCCTATAACGCCTTTGCCGGGCCGGCCGGGCATATCTTCGTATTCAGCGGCCTTTTTGAAGCCCTGGACCACGAGGGCGAGCTGGCTGCCCTCCTGGCCCATGAAATTGCCCATGCTTCCTGCCGGCATATTTCAGAAATGATCGAATCCTCCAAAAAGACCAGCCTCGGTACGCTGGCGGGCGTTGTGGCGGGAATCCTGGTGGGGCTTGGGGGGGCTTCCACCGTGGGCAGCGCCATCACCATCGGCTCCATGGCAGCCGGCGAATCCGCCGCCCTTGCCTACACCCGGGAAAAAGAAATGCAGGCGGACCAAATCGGCCGCGAGTATCTTCAAAAGGCCGGCTATGATCTGCACAGTATGCTCTCCCTGCTGAAAACCATCCGCTCCCAGGAATGGTTCGGCACGGATCAGATCCCCACCTACCTGCGGACCCATCCGGCCACGGAGGACCGGCTGACCTATCTGAACAACAACCTGTCAAACAAGCCGGCCCCGCCGCCGAAGAACACTTATGAGTTTGAACGCGCCCGCATCCGGGTCTCCGCCCTGTACGGCAATCCGCGGGAGTCCCTGCGGCAATTCCAGCATTCGGTCAAAACCCAGCCGGAGAATCCCATGGCCCATTACGGCTACGGCCTGGCCCTTGAGCGAAACGGCAACCCCAAGGCGGCGGCGGAGCATCTGGAAACGGCCTATCATGCCCACGATAACGACCCCTATATGATGGAGGATTTAGGCAGGGTTTATTTTTTAAACGGCGACTATGAAAAGGCGCTGGAATTTCTTAAAAAAGCCGCTAAAGAGGTAAAAAACGGCCCGGACAGCCGTCTGTATCTCGGCCGGACCCAGCTGGCCATGGGCCGGTTAAGCGCTGCCACGGACACCTTTTCCCGCCTGGCCGACGCCCACCCGGATTATCTGCCGGCGCTTTATTACTTAGGTAAAAGCTACTCGGAGCAGGATGATCCGGGCAATGCCCATTATTATTTAGGCCTCTACCATATGGGCAAAAAGGACCCCAAAAATGCGGCCTTTCATTTCAAACAGGCGCTGAAAACCATCACCGATCCGGAAAAAGTCGAAAAGATCAATGGCTTATTGGAAAAATTGTAAGTCTACACCTTGTCAAAATGCGAAAACTTCATGGTAAAATTACCGCGGCCCTGGGAGGCGGACCGGAGGGCGGTGGAGTAGCCGAACATTTTGGAAAGCGGTACACTGGCGGAGATGACCTGAATCTCGCCTTTGGCGGAAATCGATTCAATTTTGCCGCCCCGGGCGTTTAAATCCCCGATCACCTCACCCATAAAATCCTCCGGCACGAATACTTCGGTGTCCATGATGGGCTCCAACAGATAGGGCTCTCCATTGCTGAAGGCCTCCCGGCAGGCCATGGTCGCGCAGACTTTGTAGGCCAGTTCCGATGATAAATGTTCCCTGAAACTCCCGCCGGTTAAAACCACCTCCACATCCACCACCGGATACCCCATCAGCTCACCGTATTCCATGGCATCGTGGACGCCCTGGGAAACCGCGGGAATGTAGATATCGGGTATCTGCCCATCCGAGACCTTGGAGCGGAACGCCGTGCCGCTGCCCCGTGAAAGGGGTTTTACGGTGAGCTCGACATGGGCATAATGCCGGGCGCCGGCGATTTCCCGGTCGAACTCCGCGGATCCGGGCGCCTCGCGCGCCATGGTTTCCCGGTATACCACCTGGGGTTTGCCCACATTCACATTGGTGTTGTACTCCCGCTTCATCCGGCTGATGACAATATCCAGATGGAGTTCGCCCATGCCGGACAATATGATCTGGCCGGTATCCTCGTCCTGCTTGACATGAAGGGTGGGGTCCTCATCCATTAACTTGGAGAGCGTGTTCTCCAGCTTCTCCTGATCATCGTGGGTCTTTGGCTCCACGGAGACGGAGATCACCGGCTTGTAATACTCGATGGCCTCCAGCAGCGCCGGTTCATCCGCCTGGCAGAGGGTCTGGCCGGTGCCCGAATCTTTCAGGCCCACCACGCCGACGATACTGCCCGGACCGGCTTCATCCAGCCGCTCCCGCTTATTGGCGTGCATCTTTAAAATTCGGGAGATTTTCTCTTTGCGTTTAAGGGTGGGGTTGTAAACCTCGCTGCCCGCCTTCAAATAACCGCTGTAGACCCGGACAAAGGAAAGTTTCCGGCCCTCAAACATAGAGACTTTGAAAATAAGCGCCACCAGCGGGCCCTTCTCTTTGGCGGAAAACGAGAGCGGTTCCTCGGTGTCCGGATGGATGCCCTCGATGGGGGGGGCTTCCACGGGACTCGGCAGAAAGTCGATGACCGCATCCAAAAGCGGCTGAATGCCCTTGTTGCGCAACGCTGCGCCGCACAACACCGGGACCAGGGAAAGGTTCAGGGTGGCCCGGCGGATGGCGGCGACAAGCTCCTGCACGGGAATTTCCCGCTCCTCGAGAAATGCCTCCATAATGGCATCATCGGTTTCAGCCACCTGCTCGACCAATTTTTCCCGGTACGCCGCCGCCGACTCCATGAACTCCGGGTCAATATCCGTGGTATATATCGGGGTTTTGGGGTCACTGGTCTCCCAGACGATCTGTTGCATCTTCAACAGATCGATTACCCCCCGGAAATGGTCCTCACTGCCCACCGGCAGCTGGATCAAAAGCGGGCTGGCATTTAACCGCTCCGTTATCATCTCCACCACATGGAAAAAATCCGCACCGACCCGGTCCATCTTGTTAATAAAGGCGATTTTCGGCACCAGATACTTATCCGCCTGATGCCAAACGGTCTCGGACTGGGGCTCCACCCCGCCCACCGCGCAGAAAACGCCGACCGCGCCGTCAAGGACCCGCAGGGAGCGCTCCACCTCAATGGTAAAGTCGACATGCCCGGGCGTGTCAATAATCTGAATATCGCAGTCTTTCCAGCGGCAGGCGGTCACCGCGGACGTAATGGTGATGCCCCGTTCCTGCTCATCCGGCATCCAGTCCATCACCGCTTCCCCGTTATGGACCTCGCCGATTTTGTGCGAGCGGCCGCTGTAAAAAAGCACCCGCTCGGTCACGGTTGTCTTGCCCGCATCAATATGGGCGACAATGCCAATGTTTCGAATTTTATCAATTTTTCTGCTTGTTTTCATCGTACCAGCAACATATCTGCGTTTAATGGAAATCGGATATCGATATGCCCGGCCAGCGTATCGGCTTCCTGCCCGTCAATGAGCAGCTTCACCCGGTCCACGGCGGAAACGTTCAATATCAGCGTATTAACAATCGAATAGACCGTCATCAGCTCCGTGCGGACCCCGCCCGAATGGCTGTTTGCCGCCGCTGCACTCAAGTCCACATAAGCGGTATGATCAGATGTTATATAAACCGCACGCAGCCGGGTATCCGACGGGATGGTGCGCGCCAGCTCAGCGCCCGGTCCGTTTATAAGCGCTTGGACGATCCGGCGGCAATACGCCTGCGGATCGGTATTGTTACGTATCTTTCTGGCCTCACTGACCAGATACGCATTGCCCTTGTCAACAAAATACAGATAAACCGGATAGTCCGCATCCTCCGGCTCAGGCAGAATCTGCTCTACACCGCCCTCAAGCGGCGGCCCGGCCGTCTGGCAGACCCCGACAGCGCATACCCCGAAAACGATCAGGGCGGTCAAAAAAAACATCCGTACCACCCTGGCCGGGTCAATTTTTATGTATGCGGCCATACTTGTTATCATATCTGTTTCTCCGGACCAATGCCTAACTTTTAAAAAACTTTGGATATTAGGTTTTGGATATTAGGTATTAGATCAATCAAATCTTTATGCTTTAAGTAGTTCACGGTTCACAGTTCACAGTTCACGGTTCACGGTTATAAAAACTTAGTGCCTTAGTGCCTTTGGCTTTGGCAAAGGCTCATAAAAAAAAAGGCAATTTCCTTTAAGTCCCCCTTTGGAAAAGGGGGATTTAGGGGGATTTTTCATCATGGCCCGATACAAATCCCCCCTAAAATCCCCCCAATCCCCCCTTTTTCAAAGGGGGGCTGCGGTGGCGGCTCTTTTCAAAAGGGATTCAGGTGGTGTTGCCTTTTTCAAAGGGGCGGCACAGCTCACGGTTTACTGTTTAAAAACTCAGTGCCTTTAAAGTTATTTAGAGCTCGGTACCGGGCGGCTCCGGGTGGATTACTTTTAGATCACTTAATGTGAAATTGACCGTTTCCCAAAAATCGGTTTCCGTCACCGGGATGCTATCAATTTCTTTTTACGAATCCGTCAAAATTTATTTAATCTATGTCAGCAGGACGGTGACTGTCAATTGCATAACGTCGCAAGAGGGAAATGAATAAATTTTTTGTTTATGGGTATATACCCATAAACACCGCAACTTAAACAAAATCCCGTTTATCCGGCACATATTATGAATATTTTGCCATGAACTTTGCTTGACTTTGTCAAATCAATCGTGTCATATATTTAATCTTTTATTTTTGAATTTTTATTATAATTTTTATAAGTTAGCAAACTTGGCGGCCCTTTTCAAAAGGGCCTGCCAAACCACCTGTGAACGCGGCTTACCGGCAGGCAAAAATTTTCCGGCAAACCGCTGAAAAAGTGTATTGAGGAGGACGACCTCATGATCGTGGCCAAGCGTAAACCATTTGATGAAATTAAAAGCCTGATCCAGGGCTACAAAAAAATCCTTGTCGTGGGATGCGGCACATGTGTGGCGGTATGCCTGACCGGCGGTGAAAAGGAAGTGGGCTTGCTGGCGGCTGAACTGAAACTCAGCCAGAAATCCGAACCCGATTCCGCTGAATTCGGTGAGGCCACTGTCCAGCGCCAGTGCGACCGGGAATTTCTGGATGAACTCGACAATCTCGTGCCGGAATATGACGCCCTCCTGTCTATGGCCTGCGGCGCTGGTATCCAGTTTCTGGCCGAACGGTTTCCGGACACGCCGGTTTTCCCCGCAGTGGACACCACATTTATCGGCGTCAACCAGGATGTGGGCTGGTACGAAGAACGGTGTAAAGCCTGCGGCAGCTGCGTGCTCGGCATGACCGCCGGCATCTGTCCGGTCACCATGTGCGCCAAAAGCCTTTTTAACGGTCCCTGCGGCGGCACCAACGACGGCAGCTGCGAGATCCATAATGACCAGCCCTGTGCCTGGCAGATGATTTATGAACGGCTGGCCAGACAGGGACGACTTGATAAAATCATCGAAATCTGTCCGGCCAACGACTGGCGGAATCAAAAACCCCAGACGCTGATTCAGCCCGGGTACGAGGAACGCTACGGATCAGCGAAATAGCATCCAACAGCAGACAGGCGTTGAGGAAGGAAAAGGATATAGCCATGAAATCTGGAAGTAAACTGGAAAAAATACTGGAAGCCGGTCACTTTGCGTTTACCGGAGAGCTGGGCCCCCCGCGGGGGGCCAATATCGAGGCCATTCGGAAAAAGGCCGAACCACTGAAAGGTGTGGTGGATTCCGTAAATATCACGGACAACCAGACCGCCGTGGTCCGGATGTCAAGCTGGGCGGCGAGTCTTCTGGCCCTTCAGGAAGGCCTGGAACCCAACTATCAGATGGTCTGCCGGGACCGAAACCGGCTGGCCATGCAGGCCGATATTCTGGGCGCCTATGCCATGGGCATCCGCAATATGCTCTGCCTCTCCGGCGACCATCAGCAGTTCGGCGATCACCCCCAGTGCAAGGGCGTTTTCGACATTGACTCCATGCAGCTCATTCAAACCGTCTCCACCATGCGGGAAGAGGGAAAGTTCTTAAACGGCCAGGAGATCGATGACCCGCCCCGGATGTTTATCGGCGCGGCCGCCAACCCCTTTGCCGAGCCATTTGAGTGGCGCGTCTACCGGCTGGCCAAAAAAATCAACGCGGGGGCGGACTTTATTCAGACACAGTGCATCTATAATATGGAGAAGATGCGCGAATGGGTCAAACGGGCGAGGGATATGGGACTGACCGAAAAGGTCTACATCCTGGCCGGGATTACGCCCATGAAAAGCCTTGGTATGGCCCGATACATGAAGAGCAAGGTGCCGGGCATGGATGTGCCGGATGAAATCATCAACCGGCTCAAAGGCGTGGAAAAGAAAAAACAGGGCAAAGAGGGCATTGCCATTGCCTGCGAGCAGATCCAGGAGTTCAGGGAGATGGAGGGCATCTCCGGCATCCACCTGATGGCCATCGAGTGGGAGCACCGCGTACCGGAAATCGCCGAACTGGCGGGCATGCTGCCAAGACCCGAGGTTTAATTCAGCAACCCATGATATCTGCGACGTATGGACGGCACGACTCGTCCATACTGCCGCCGCCAAGGACAAAAAGGAGAATTCGATAGAAAATGGAACCCAAACAAGTCATGATCATGGGCGGAGGCATCGCCGGCCTGACGGCCGCCAGGGAGCTGGCCGAATTCGGTGTGAACGTCCATTTGGTCGAAAAAACCGGCTTTATGGGCGGCTATGCCATCGGTTACACCTGTAAAGCCACGGATGAATGCCTTCAGTGCGGTGCCTGTGCCGTTGAGAAAACCCTGAAGGCGGTCACTGAAACACCGAACATCGAGCTGCACCCCAAAACCACGGTTGAAGCGATCAATTCAGACAACCACAAGTTCTCGGCCACCCTTAAGACAGGCCCCCGCTATATTGATCCGGAAAAATGCACCGATTGCGGCCTCTGCTGCACCCAGGCGCCGGCGGAAGAACTGGTGCTGCGGGGATACAGCAAAAACAATCACCCGTTATACGTGATTACGGAAGAAGGCGTTCAGCAGCACCGCGATTTCTTTGCCTCCGTCTGCCCCGAAGGGGCGATTTCAGTGGATGCCGCGGCGCAATCGGCATCCCTCAGCGTGGATGCCGTGGTCGTGGCCACCGGATTTGAGCCTTTTGATCCGAACGAGAAACCCACCTACCGGTATGCGGATTATCCGAATGTGATCAGCGGCCTGGAGATGGAGCAGATCAAACGCGAACATGGAATGATTCTCCGCCCCACGGACAAGCAGGTCCCGGAAAAAGTGGCATTTATACAATGTGTGGGCAGCCGCGATGAACGTTTGGGGCACTTGTGGTGCTCCCGGGTCTGCTGCCCCTATGCCCTGCGCTCCGCGCGATCGGCTAAACACAAATCACCGGATATAGATATCACCATCTTCTACATGGACATTCAGAATATTGGCAAAAACTTCCCGGCCTTCTATCAGGCCTGTAAGTCGGACTTCCGGTTTATCCGCAGCATTCCGGTGGATATCTTTCCGGAAGAAAACGACCGCATGACGCTTCGGATATTTGATGAAGCCCAGGGCGCACCAGCCATGGAAACCTTTGACCTGGTGGTGCTGTCTACCGGAATTATGCCGAATTCGGACAATCAAAGCCTCTCAGACCTCTTAGGCATTGAACTGGACAAAGATGGATTCTTCGCCCATGCGGAGGCGCTCAACCAATCAATCACTTCACAAAACGGCATTTTTGTTGCCGGCACCGCCAGCGGCCCGAAAACCATTGCCAGTTCAATGGCCCATGCCGGCCAGGCGGCGGGTGAAGTTCTGAAATACCTGGGGGTGACCAAATGACAACCGCGAAAAACACCCAAGAAACTGAAAAAATTGAAATTGCAACGGATGTGATGGTCATCGGCGGAGGTTATACGGGGCTTAAAGCGGCCCGGGCCATTGCAGAAAACGGCTTTCATGTGATCCTGGCCGATCAGGAGGAGGCCGATAACCTAAACCGATTCTCGCTGCTGGGGATTGCCGCTCCCATGGAAAATCAGCTCAAGGAATTAAAGGACGCGGTTGCTGCAGATGAGCGGATCGAATTTCTGCCCGGGGCGGATATCAATGAGGCCGCCGGGGTGACCGGGGATTTTACCATCCGGCTCACCAGCAAAGGCGAAGCACTGGAGAAAAAGGTCGGGGCGGTGGTCGTGGCCACAGATATCGTTTCCGCCCCGCTGAACCATATTTACGGCATAGAGCTCTCGGATAAAGTGCTCACCCTGTCCGATTTTGAAGAAAAACTGGCTGATTCGCAATTCAAGCAAAAATTAAGCGGCGGCCAGCCGACCGTGGCCTTTCTGACGGGGTTTGCCCAGGAAGGCAATCCCCTGCTTATGAAGCGCATCCTTGATGGAGTCCTGGCTGTTGCTGAAGCCTCCGGCTCCGGCGCCACCCCCTATGTATACATAAACGACATCAAAGTAGCCGGCGATAACCTGGAGCGCCTTTATAAAGAGGGCCGGGACAAAGGGGCCATTTATTTCAAATTAAACGCGGCCCCGTCCATTGAGCAGCAGGGGGATGGACCGGTGATCGGATTCCATGATCCGGTGGTCCGCTCGGATATTGAACTTGACCCGGATTTTGTGGTGGTCGAAGAGGCCATGACCGCCAACCAGATAAATCCCGAACTGGCGGAGATCCTGCGGATCGACCTGGGACCCATGGGGTTTCTGCAAACCGACAATATCCACCGGTTTCCGGTCAACTCGAACCGGGAGGGCATCTATGTGGTGGGCTCCAGCCGCGACATCCAGGACCTCTCCGATGCCTGGACGGATGTGGAAAACACCGTGATGCAGCTCAAGCAGCTTCTGGGCGACGGCACCCGGGAAGTTCCCAGATTCCGGGCCGTGGTGGACCGGGAGAAGTGCGTCACCTGCCTTACCTGCTACCGCTGCTGCCCGCACGGGGCCATCTATTGGGATGACAAGGCGGTGATTTCGCCGGTCGCCTGCCAGGCCTGCGGCATATGCGCCAGCGAATGCCCGCAGGAGGCCATTCAGGTCACCGGATATGCGGATGATGAAATCACGGAGCAAATCCGGACCGCGGTATCGGCGGTGAAAAACGGGGCGCCCAAGATCATCGCCTTCTGCTGCGAAAATTCATCCCTTGAAGCCGGTAAAACCGCCGCGCTTTTTCAATACCAGGTGCCGGACGGGCTTCGCATGATCCGCGTGCCCTGTGCCGGAAAGGTCGATATCCACTACGTATTGACCGCGCTGATCGAGGGGGCTGACGGGGTTCTGGTGATGGCCTGCCACCCGGGCAACTGCAAATCCGAGACCGGCACCACATTTGCCCGGTGGCGGATCGACAATGCCTACCGGATGCTTGAGGAGACGGGGATTGATAAAAACCGGCTCGAATTTGTGACCCTGGCATCGAACATGGCCCCGGATTTTGCAAAAATCGCTGTTGAAATGGAGCGCCGGATCGGATAAAAAGGCCATTGACCTTTTTGTTCAATGAGATTAAATTTATAACACCTTATGCTGAAAGTTACTGTTTTTCGGAACTTATCAGCCGGATCGACAGACGGATCTACAGAATAATTGGAGGAAAACCATATGGGAGAGGCGGCAATCAAATTAGGCGGGAAAAAACAAAGCACCTTTATTGATAAGGTAAAGGAAGTCCTACCGGAAGGAGGCAATCTAAACCTTTGCCTGACCTGCGGGGCATGCTCTTCGGGATGCCCGGCCACCGGCTTAGACGGCATGGATCCCCGGAAATTTCTTCGGATGGCGGCCTTAGGGCTTGACGAAGAGGTCACCACCACAGACTGGGTCTGGCACTGCACCATGTGCCAGCGCTGCATCTATGTCTGCCCGATGAAAATCGACATTCCGCGGCTGGTCTTTTTTGCCCGGCAAACCTGGCCCCGTGAAAAGCGTCCCAAGGGAATCCTGGGTTCCTGCGACATGGCCTTAAGAAACGACTCATGCAGTGCCATGGGCGCATCACCCGAAGATTTTGAATTTGTCGTGGAAGACCTGCTCGAAGAATACCGGGAAGCGCAGCCCGAGTTCAAGGATATGCAAGCGCCCATTGACAAGCAGGGCGCGGAATTCTTCCTGAATCAGAACTCCAGGGAACCGGTCACGGAGCCGGATGAACTGCTGCCCCTGTGGAAGATTCTTCACAAGGCCGGGGTTGACTGGACTTACGGCAGCAAGGGCTGGGGCGGTGAAAACTACTGCATGTTCCTTGCCGATGACGAGGGCTGGAAACATATTGTACAGACATCCATCAATCACGCAAAGGAGTTGGGGTGCAAAACGTACCTCAACACCGAATGAGGGCACGTCACCTTTGCAGTCCTGGAAGGACTGAGAAAATACAACATCGACAAAGGCGACATGGAAATTGCCACCATCTATCAGTACTACGCCAAATGGATCCGGGAAGGCCGGCTTGAAGTCAACTCGGACTGGAACAAGGATCTCCAGGTCAAATTCACTGTACAGGACCCCTGCCAGATTATCCGTAAGAGCTTCGGGGATGCGGCGGCCGACGATATCCGGTTTGTGATCAAGCAGGCGGTCGGCGAGGAAAACTTCATCGACATGACCCCGAATAAATCCAACAACTTCTGCTGCGGCGGCGGCGGCGGGACGCTTCAGGCCGGCTATACCGAGCAGCGCCGGGCCTTCGGCAAGGTGAAACATGACCAAATCGCGGCTACTGATGCGGACTACTGCATCACAGCCTGCCATAACTGCCATGCGCAGATCCACGATTTGACCGAGCATTACGAAGGCAAATACCATGCCGTCCACCTCTGGACCATCCTGTGCCTGGCCATGGGCATCCTCGGGCCGAATGAACGGGAGTACCTGGGCGATGACCTGAAGGATGTGAATGTCTTTCATCCGGAACAGGCCGAGATGTAGCCATACCCGGGGTCAAACCATTAAACACGCACAAGGGGTGCCGGCTTCAGGCGGCGCCCCTTTTTTATGTAAAAAGGCTTTACCTCCTTAAGCCATGGCCTCAAAAGATTTTGATACCTCCCGGAAACGGCTCCTGCCGATCAGGCGGCTGCAAAGCGTGCTGCCCGCCTTTGCCCTTTTGTATCTGAGCGTCTATATCCCGATTGCCGGGGTCCTCTATTTTCCATTCTGGTTTGATGCCAACTGCCACTGGCATGACCGCTGCCAGCGGTTCGGCGAGCAGAAAGCCGCGGACCGGATCGACGAGCTGACCGCCTACATGCGGCACATGGGTGACCTCTCAAGTTCGGACTGGACGCTGAAGGAGAAATGGCATCTGGAAGAGGTCCGGGGGATCTTTGATGCCCTGTTTTTTGCCGGACTGGCAGCTGCCGGGGTATTGATTTCTCTGTTTAACGCGAAAACCCTTCGCCGGGCCGGGCTGGCCAATATCGGAATAATGCTCTGCCTGTGCGCGATTCTGCCGTTTTTCGGCTTCTTCTGGCGGGACATCTTTCATGAATGGCTCTTTGACAATGCCCACTGGAAAAACAACCCCGGTGATGTCTCCTACTATATCATGCCCCGGGTCTTTTTTAAGCACACCATGATGCTTATCATCGGCGTCTCAGCCTTCATCAATGCCGGTGTTTTTCTTGGGTTCTTTTACCGGCAGAAAAAGAGGTCTGCGAAGATGCGCAAACGGTGAAAAACTGATATCAAGGCATTTATGCCGCCACACCGCGGCATTTGTGCCGAAGCTAACCCAAAAAGGCTCTCAAAATCCGTCCATACTGTCATTTCGAGCGACAGCGAGAAATCTTTAAAATAAGATTCCTCGTCACTGCCGTTCCCCGGAAGGACAATGGCGGAATGCTCCGGCATAACCACACAAATTATTGAGGGATTGAGACGGCTTGACAAAAAAAGAAGCAAATGACATGTCAGGCCAACGGGTCAGGAATTCCGGCCATTTTTATAATGGTCTGCCACTCGGAGTCCGTCACCGGCTGGACGGAGAGCCGGTTGCCTTTTTTCAAAACACCCATTTCCTTGAGGGCCGGCTCCTTTTTCAGATCCTCCCGGGTAATCGGGTAGTCCAGCTCCCGGACAAACTGCACATCCACCATATACCAGATGGGATTTTCCGGCGCGGCTTTGGGGTCATAGTGGTCGGCATCAGGGTCCTGCGCCGTGTGATCCGGGTATCCGCCCCGGACCACCCGGGCAATACCCACAATGGCGGGCGGCTTGATATTGGAGTGATAAAACAGCACCCCGTCGCCCGCCTTGATTTCATCGCGCAGCAGGTTTCTGGCCTGGTAATTCCGCACCCCGTCCCAGCAGGCGGTGCCGTCCGGGGAATTTTTCAGGTCCGTAATCGAAAATGCAGACGGTTCGGACTTCATGAGCCAATATCGGCGGGATTTATTATCCGGCATATGCTTCCCTCTTCC
Organism: Desulfobacterales bacterium; assembly: GCA_046543065.1. Lineage (GTDB taxonomy): Bacteria > Desulfobacterota > Desulfobacteria > Desulfobacterales > Desulfosalsimonadaceae > M55B175. The sequence goes on from JBKHAE010000016.1 coordinate 36,747, forward strand.
TCATCCTTTTCAAACGTCTTAATCTTAATCTTAATCTGACATGAGTAGAAATCCAGCGCAAAGTTGGGTTTCGTTCCTCAACCCAACCGACCAAATCTGACCCGCAAACCGTTATAAAAAAGGCCCGATTCCTTTAAGTCCCCCTTTTGAAAGGGGGATTTAGGGGGATTTTCCATGACCGGCAAATTTAAATCCCCCCACGCCCCCCTTTTTCAAAGGGGGGATAAGGAAAAGGATCAGGTCATTTTTAGGTTTAAATTAAAAGCAAGATTAAGATTAAGAGCAAGATTAAGAGTAAGAGTAAGAGTAAGAGTAAGACGGGAAAACCCTATACCCTGTGAATCCTGAACCTTTTAATTTTCACGCCGGGCTCGTGGCCACATTTTCACCTGGCTCGCTGGCGATATGAATCGTCCGGGTGGGGAAGGCAAACCCGATGCCTTCGGTTTCAAAGGCCTCAAAAATCCCCAGGTTGATCTTTTCCTGGATATCCATATAAACCGCGTAATCCGGGCTCAGCACATAATACACCACCTCAAAATTTAGGGAAAAATCCCCGAACTCCTTGAAGTGTGCCCGATCAAACCGGGTTTGCTCAACATTCTCGATAATCCGTCGAACGGTTTCCGGTATTTTTTTAAGCTTCTCCGACGGGGTATCATAGAGCACCCCGAATGAGAAGACCACGCGACGCTCCCAGAAACTCGCATAATTGCGGATTCGGCTGGAAAGGAGATCACTGTTTCCGAAAACCAGTAGTTCCCCGCTCAGACTGCGCAGCCGGGTGGTTTTCAGGCCGATTTTCTCAACCGTTCCCAGCTGATCCCCGACAATAATGAAATTCCCCACTTCAAACGGCTTATCCAGAAGAATGGAGAGGGAGGCGAACAAATCGCTTAAAATATTCTGGGTGGCCAGGCCGATGGCAATACCGCCGACGCCCAGACCGGCGATCAGGGTGGTGACATTGACCCCGATATTTTCCATAATCACAAGCAAAACCGCCGACCACAGCACAAACCGGCCGAACAGGGTCATCACCGTGACCCCGGAACTGGTCAAAGGATCCTCCACTTTGCGGCCCACATACTCCTTAAGCCCGGCGTAAACGAGATAATGGCCCCAAAGACCGATTTGAACAACCACGGCCGCAAAGGCCACGGATTCAATGAGCGCCGTGGCCTGAGCAGGCAGCTCCAGCCAAAGGGAGGCCAGAAGCAGGGCCAGTAGAAACAGCACAATCCGCTTGGTCCGCTGAAAAATCTCCGCCAGCACCCCGGAAATATTGGCGCGGATAAACATCCGGCCGGCCTCGAAGCGTTTGACCAGCCATCGCTTAAGCAGGTTAAACACGAGGTTCAAAACGAGCAGGGTGGCCAGGGCCGCAGCCCACAGGGTTATTGAATTGCCCAAAACCGAAAATTCCAGAAATTCCATCATGCCCCATCTTCCTTCAATCTTACAGTTTCAGATGATTTAAAATCTGATCCGAATCAAAAACCTAAATTAACAGTAAAACTAATCAAATTCTAACCCCTGCTGATTCGCATTGCAAAAAAAACTATATAACAACCACGGAAGGTCAGGCGGGCAGGCACTCCAGCCACAAAAACTGATAGGGCGACAGGGTAAGCCCCTTGCCGTTTGGGAAGGAATGGCCGCTCACGTGATCCACGAACTGCGCAGCTGCCGTGGCGGTATTTAGCTGCGCCTGCGGCAGGGGCTGATCAAACTCCGAAAAATTATTGATCACCACCAGGCGCTGGCCGGCATATTCCCGGACAAAGCCGAACAGATGGCTGTTTCCGGTGTCAAACACCTCCATATAACCATTTCGAAGCGCGGGCAGGTTTTTGCGCAGCCGGATCAGGCGGCACAGCTCATTGTAGAATCGCCATTCCAGGGCTTCCGCATCGTTTAAATCTTTGCCGGATTCCCAGCGCTGCCTGGACCGATGCACCCACCGGCTGTCGCTTGCCCTGGCCGGATCGGAAAGAAAGGTGTAATCGTTTAACATGCCCCACTCATCGCCCAGATAGATCAGAGGAATGCCGCCGGCGCTCAGCATGATGCTGCGAAGCAGATTGATCCGCAGAACCGTGGCTTCGATCAGCTCATCGTCGCCCGCGTCCAGGGCGGCTTCAAGCCCGGCCAGAGAGGCCAGGGTGCCGGAAATCCGCAGATCGCCCGTATCCGGGTTGTATTGAAAGGGCATGCCCCGGGCAAATGAGCCGGGAAGGCGGCCGGTGTAGAAATCATTTAAAAACTGCCGGTGGCCCCGGGGATCAATGCCCACCTCGCGCGCATCCGCATCGTCAAAGGTCCATCCGATATCATCATGGCAGCGCAGGTAATTGACCCAGGCGCATTCCGGATGGATCCGAACCCGCTTTTTCATGGCATTATTTAAAAGCCTGACCTCCCGGGTGGCCAGCGCTTCCCATAGAAGGGCCATAAGCAAAGGATTATAGGAGAGCTGGCATTCCCCGGGATGAATATAGCGGAGCACCTCATCCGGATGCACGATGGCCTCGGATTTAAATAAAAGAGACGGCGCGGCAATCCGGGCCAGGGCATTAAACGCCTGGATAATCATGTGGGCCTCCGGCTGGTTCTCGCAGTCCGTCCCCAGCCGCTTCCAGATAAAGGCCACCGCATCCAGGCGCAGGACCTGGACGCCCACATTGGCCAGAAACAGCATTTCCTCGGCCATTGCCCGAAACACCGCCGGATTGGCATAGTTTAAATCCCATTGGAAGCTCTGGAACGTGGTCCACACCCACCGGCCCATGTCCGGATTCCAGGTAAAACTGCCCCGCCGGGCATCCGGAAAGATATCCCGCAGATGCCGCTGGTA
>JBKHAE010000017.1:0-39563 GCA_046543065.1 Desulfobacterales bacterium
CGATCCCGATCCCGATAGCGATTTCGATTTGGATACAGAACAAATTAGCCCTGGGTCGGCACGGTGGCCGACCCTACGAAGGGCCGTTTTTCCCCTTGCGTAGGGCAGGCCACCGTGCCTGCCTAAAAAAAGACAGAACAACAAATTTACCGTGGGAAAACGGAAAATCAGACCGCATTGAAATCCCTTTGACAATTGCGCATCGGAATGTAATAAAAACTTCGATTTAGGTTCAATTCAGGCTCAATCCAGGAGAACTGACGGCTATATGCAGGACTATGACAATTTGAAATATGAACTTCAGACGGTTAACCAGGGAATCTGCGAGTTAATGCAGCGGGCCCGGCAAGTTCCGGCCACTTCCGCGCAGATTTTTGAGGAGTGGGAAACCGCCTGCCATAAAATTGAGGCCCACCTTGAAGATGACCTGATCCGGGTGGCGGTGGTGGGGGCCATTAAATCCGGCAAATCCACCCTGATAAACGCCATGCTGTCCGGAGACTATCTGAAACGCGGCGCCGGGGTTGTCACCTCTATGGTCACCCGGCTGCGGCGCGGTCCCCGGCTTAAAGCCCGCTTGTATTTCAAGTCCTGGCATGAGGTTAATGCGGACATTCAAAAGGCGCTGGCCCTGTTTCCGGCCTCGGAATGGGGCAGCCGAAAGGCCTCCTTTGATATCCGGGATGCTTCAGACCGGCAGGCGCTTAAACAGGCGCTCAAGAACCTTTCCACCCGGGACCTGGTCACCAACGACACCCGGAATTTAAATTCCCTTTCCCTTTCTGCCTATCTTGAGGGCTATGAGAACGTCCGGGAGATTATCGGTGATGACAATGTGGTAAAAGAATTCAGCGGCGAACAGTTTGCTGCCCACCAGGATTTTTCCGGCAATGATACCCTGGCGTTTTATTTAAAGGATATCGCCCTTGAGGTGGCGTCTGAGAATATTTCGCCCAATATTGAAATCGCGGACTGCCAGGGCAGCGACTCCCCAAACCCTTTGCACCTGGCCATGATCCAGGATTACCTGCTTTCCGCCAACCTGCTGGTGTATGTGATCAGCAGCCGGACCGGCATCCGCCAGGCGGATATTAATTTTCTTTCCATGATCCGCCGCATGGGATTTATCGAGCATATCGTGTTTGTGGTTAATTTTGATTTTGGCGAGCATGAGGCCGCAGCGGATTTAAATCAGCTGGTGGACAGGATCAAGGATGATCTGGGCATTATTCGGGCAGATCCCCAGGTTTATACCTTTTCCGCCTTATACAGTCTGTTTCGGTCGCTGTCTGAAACCCTTTCCGAAAAGGATCGTCAGCGGCTTGCGATGTGGCGGCAGGAAGAAAACCTGGCCGCGTTTTCTTATGCTGAGGAAGCGCGCTTTAACCGGGCGTTTCATGAAATCGTTACGAACCAGCGGTATGCGCTTCTGTTTAAAGCCCCGCTGGACCGGCTGACCATGATTGCCGCCGCTATATTAAAGTGGTGCCGGATGAACCGGGATCTTTTGGGCAAAGGCTCAGACGAATCCGCCGAGCTCATAAAAAAAATTAAAGCCGAACAAAAACGGATCAACCGCGTGCAGTCCATGATAAAAAGCACGGTGGAAGGGACCATCCAGCAGGTAAAGCGGGATATTAAAAAAGATGTGGATGATTATCTGGACCCGCGCTATGGCGAAGCAGCAGCGCCGGTGACTGAATTTGTCAGAAACTATTCCATTTCAACGGAGAAGTATAGCGAATATTTGGCCGCCGGCCGGTTTTCCGATGCCCTTTACATGGTGTTTCAGGAGTTTACCCATGACCTGGACGCATTCATGGCGGAAACCGTAAACCCCAAGATTTTTAATTTCATAAAAACTGAAGAAGACCGGATCAAGGAATATTTCTCCACCATTAGCGGTCCCTATGAGGCCATGGTGGTCGATGCCATAGCACAGTACAATCAGGCACTGGAAGATCTCGGACTTGAGACAATCTCGGAGGGGTATGTGGAAATCCCCCTGCCGGACTTTCAGGCGTTAAAAAGAGAGCAGGGCCTTGAACTGCCGCCGGCTGACACTACCATGAATTACAGCCGGGCGATTAAAACCGAGGCGATCATGCGCTTCGGCATGCAGAATCTGGCAAACCGCATCAAGCGGCTGTTTCGCCGATCCTCCGGACAGTCTGCCGCCGAAGGGCAGGCCGCGTTAAAAACCGCGGCCAAGCGGATGAAGCGGGAAACCGAGGAGGGGATTTCCTTTCAGTTTAAAAATTACAAGGAAAACATTAAATTCCAGTACCTGTTTCATCTGGTGGATGCGGTGGCGGATCATTTGTATGCGGAAATTATGGACCGGTTCCACGATTTTACCAATGACCTGGTGCAGCTCGGCGGATATGCGGGAAAACATCAGGACGAAGGGGCCCGGCTGGTCGATCAGTTAAATGAAATGGCCGAGGTGGCGTCGGATTTGGAGAAGCGGCTTAAGGAGATTGGCTCCCGGATGAACATGTAAAGGAGGGGAAATGGCGAAGAAAAATACCCGGATTGTGGCGGTTGCCAATGAAAAGGGCGGGGTCGGCAAAACCGCCATGGTGATCAATCTTGGGGCGGCCCTGTCAAAGCAGGGTAAAAGCGTGCTGATCGTGGACATGGATCCGCAGCACAATGCCACGAGCGGGCTGGGCATTGCGGTTACAGATGACATGATCAGCATTTATGATCTGATCAGCGGAAACGGGGATGTTTCGGTCGAGGATGCCGTGTTTCCGACCAAGTGGGCGGGTCTTGCGGTGATTGCCGCGCACCCGGATCTGGCCGGCGCCGAAGTGGAGCTGGTGGATGCGAAGGAGCGGGAGAATCGGCTGAAGCATGCGATTTCGCCCCTGATCGGAAAATATGATGTGATCATTCTGGACACCCCGCCGAGCCTGTCGCTTTTAACCATCAATGTATTTTCCTGCGCCAATGAGGTGCTGGTGCCCTGCCAGACCCATCCCTATGCATTTAATGCCCTGGAAGACCTTTTTGACACTATTGGGGCGGTTCAGGAGGAGATCAACCCCGAGCTTGAGATTAAAGGGGTGGTGCCCACTTTTTTTGATCAGCGCCTCCGCGTGTGCCGGGAGATCATGGAGCGGCTGAAAACGGATGAGCGGTATCAGGATCTGGTGCTAAATACCGCCATTCGCTCCAATATTACCATTGCTGACAGCGCGGATGCGGGCAAGCCCATTGTTTTTTACCGCACCGGCAGTTTCGGCGCAAAGGATTACACGAGCCTGGCCGAGGAATTTCTGACGGGGTCATGAATATGGACGGCGAACCTAGAACACGGGATGCCCTGGTCAATGCGGCAATTGCCATGTTCCAGCAAAACGGGTTTCAAATGACCCGGGTCTCTGATATTGTGGCCGCCGCCGGAGTGGCCCAGGGCACGTTTTACAACTATTTCCGGTCCAAGGAAGCCATATTCCGTGAAATCTGTATGGATTTTATGGAACAGGTCCGGAAGCGGTTTGTTGAACGGACCGAGCACATGTTTGACGGCGACACCGCTGATGAGATCCGGCATAATGTCCACCGGGTGATTCAGGATGTGTTCGCCATCTACCAGGAGAATCTGGCGGTGGCGGAACTGCTGTTCCGGGAGGGAATCGGAAACGGCGGGCTGTTTAAGGAAATCTACGAGGATATTTTGAATCTGTTTCTGCAGTTGATCCGGGAGCAGGTGGAAAAGGGGATACAGAAGGGGTTTCTGCACATAAAGGATGCCGATATGGCGGCCGTGTTTTTGTTCGGCCTGTTTGAGCGGACATTGTTTTATTTTCTGCTGGTTCGAAAGACCATGGACATGAAAAAGCTGGAAAATGAACTGGCGGATTTTATGCTGCGGGGGCTGGCGTTTCAGGAATGAACCGCCTCGCTTATATCCCGGATCGTCTCCCCGGAAAACCCCCGCTGCTTTAAAAAACTGTAAATCTTCCGGCGGCGTTCCATTTCCGATAGATTCCGCCACCTTTCCAGTTTGGGCCGAATCGCCGCCCACCCCGCCCGATGCTCGTCATAGCCGCTTAATGCCGCTTCGATGATGGCCTCGCTGATGCCTTTTTGCTTCAATTCCCAGGTGAGCCCGAATCTGCCGCGCGGCCGGTGCCTTAACCGGTTTTCAATCCAGATCCGGGCAAATTCCGCATCATTGATATAGCCATATCCGTCAAGCCGGCTGATGGCCTGATCAATCGCCTCCGTACAAAATTCTTTATGCCTCAGATGGTTCTCGATTTCCTTGCGGCTCCGGGGCCGTACAGCCAGAAAGGAGATCGCCCGTTGGAAGGCCTTGTCCTTTTCATCAATGGCTTTGAGCTCATCGATCCGGGTCTGGGACAGGGAGTCGCCTTTTTTCAGACGGGCCGCGGCCCACAGGGGAAGGGAGAAGCTGTACGCCTCGTCTATATAGACATTGACCCGGTCTTTGCGCTTCTTCTGGGGGGAAATGGCTGTTATGATGCCGGACATCAGAAACAGCATTAATATTTGGTGGACTCGGTAATGGCGTGGGGATCATCAAACGTGTCCGGTTCGGGCTCCGGCTCCGGCTCGTCTTCCTCTGAATGGTAGTAATAAAGGGGCTTGGCAGAATCCTCGACCATCGCCTCCGGATCCTGTTCCATATTGGCCAGCTCATTTAAGGCTTTTCGAATCTCCCGCGTGCCTTCTTCATAGACCCGGTTGACCGTATTGTACTCATCCCGCACCTTGTACAAGGCAAAACGGCCGCCTGATTTCTGGAGATAGGTGTAGACCAGATCCCGCACCGCCGCCTGCCAGCTGTCCCGGCGGGTCTGGGTGTCCAGGGGAATCAATTGATCGATATTTTTTAAGTAGCTCCGGTGAAAGGCCGAGTGAATGTATCGCATGGGCAGGGTCGTCCAGAAAATCAGAAACAGGATCACAGCGCCGATGCCGCCGCTCAGTGCCACAGGGTCTGTCGGGCCCCCGAAGATGCCGGCGCTCATGCCGCCGAAAACCGCCGCACCGCCGGCAAACAGGCTTATGACAAATCCCAGGAAGTTGAATTTAAACCGGAATTTCCGGAGTCTGGTCCGATAGTTCACAATCGCCTCAAGAAAAAGGTTTAACCGTTCCGCATGGGTTTCCACAAACGAGGCCATGTTGTCCAGCCGATGCCGCGGCGCCTGGAGAACCGAATTTTTCAGTTGTTTGCGCTGATTCTCCAGAAGATAGAGAAAATTCTGCTGCCCGCTTTCGCAGGGTTCCGGATTTCTGGAGGCCCTTGAGGAGTAGGTCAGGTGAATCGGCGGAATATCCTTTCGACCGGTAATCTGGGAGAGGTTCCAGCAGAGCGTGCCGTAGACCTGGAGCAGGTCGGTCAGGGAGGCACACTCATCAATCCGGTTCAGGATATAGAGGACCCGGTCCTCATAGGTGCGCGTTGCAATGGTCTCCCGTAGACTGGTATGCGCCTCCCGAACGGTTCCGGCTTTGTGCGGGTCAAAAAGCACCAGCACCAGGTCTGCCAGATGGGCCAGATCGCCGATTACTTCCTGGTAGTTATACCCCCGGTCCCGCTCCGTTACACTGTCTAACATCCCCGGCGTGTCGATTAAGGCCAGGTTTTTTAAAAACGGGGAGTTAACCTTTTTCAGGCGAAAATGGGCGGCAAACCGCTGCCCGTGTTTTTTGAGCATTTCAAAGGGGTATTCCGGATCATTCAAGAGAAACTTGCCGTCGCGGTGCTCGGTGACGCGGATGGTTTCCGTATCCGGCACCTTATTGTCATAGGTGATGATGGTAAAGGAGTCATCCGTTGGCGCCTGGCCGATGGCCTGGATGTCAGCGCCTAAGAATTCGTTTATCAAGGTGGACTTGCCGGAGGAATAGTTGCCCAGCACAAGCACCATGGGGCGCCACTTAATGGTTGTTTCAAGCGGGACGTCGCTATACCCGTATTCCCGGGCGACCGGGGTCAGATGGCTCTCCACCATGGAGACCATTTCAGCGCGCAATGAATTGATATAATTTTCCTGATACATGTATGTAATCTCCTCTAAGCCCTCTGCTTGACCCGTCCGCGTTTTTGCCGAAGGGTAGGGATTGCCTGAGTTTATATGTGCTTATATCAGAAGTATTCCCGTGTATCAATCAAATGGTGAGACTCTGCCAGTACCTGCCCCTTCGTCTTAATCTTAATCTTAATCTTAATCATAGAGCCTGCCCGGTCAGGCGGGCGGCCGTATGTTTAAGAAAATCAGCGATCTTATCAGGCGAAAGCACATATCCGGCCGCATCCAGCCTGATCGCCGCCTCGGGCATGCCAAAGACGGCTGCGGTTTCGCGATTCTGGACCAGCGTCTCCGCCCCGCGCTGTTTCATCTCTTTTAAGCCGGCGGCGCCGTCATTGCCCATGCCGGTCAGCAGAATCCCGATCGACCGGTCCCCGCACTGCCTGGCCACGGAAGAAAACAGATGCGACACCGGCCTTTTTAACTGCCCCTGGCCGACCGATGGGCTGATAAGAATTTTGCCGTCATCCGTAAGCTCCATATTGCCCTCCTCGGGGGCAAAATAAATATGGCCGGGCTCAGGGGACTCCCCGGTTTTGGGAATTTTTAAAGCAAGGCGCGTTTCCCTGGACAGCCATTGCACCATACCGGCCAGAAAGCCCGCGGCAATGTGCTGAACGACCATAATCGGCACCGGAAAATCCGGCGGCATATCCTTAAAAATCTGCTGCAGTATCGGCGGTCCGCCGGTTGAGGCCCCGATGACGACGATTTTAAGATTTGGCGGGGCGGTTGACCGGCTGTTTATTGTAGGCGCTACCCGGGTATGCTTCTGCTGTTTGCCGGGAATGCGCCGGACCACCTTGACCTCTGCCATCAGTTTAATGGTGCGGAGAAGTTTTGCCACAAACGGTCTGGCCTCCGGACTGCCAAGCCCCGGGGGCTTCTGGGCCACGGCCACGGCGCCTGCCTGCATGGCTTTAAAAATATTTTCCGTCTGCTCCGGCGCAACCAGGGAGCTGTATACGATGATCGGCACCGGATGGGTTTCCATGATGGCCCGCGTCGCCTTATACCCGTCCATCCCGGGCATCTGAATATCCATTAGAACGACATCCGGCCGAGCTGAGGCCACCATCTCAAGCGCCTCCCGGCCGTTTTTGGCCGCTCCGGCCAGACGCAGGCCCGGTTCCTGATCAATAATGTATTTGATGTATTCCCGGGTGGTCCGGGAGTCATCCACGATGAGGACTCTGATCATAGGAGGGTTCCGATGATGCAGTTGCGGCCGCTGGCTTTGGCCTGGTAAAGGTTTTGGTCTGCCGCATTGATCAAATGGTCCGTGGTCAGATCGGGCAGGTCTGTTTGATCACCGATGGCCGCAGCCCCGAAGCTCGCAGTGATTTGGATGGCGCCCTTTTCGGTTTCCGTTTGCATCTCTTCGATCATACGGCGGAATCGTTCCGCTGCGGCCTGAGCCCCGGCCAGGTCAGTTTCCGGCAGTACGATAATAAATTCCTCTCCGCCATAGCGGGCCATCCAATCCAGATCTTTTCTCAAGGCTTGGCCAAGCCGATCGGCAAAGGTTTTTAACACCATATCCCCCACTTGATGACCATGCTGATCATTGACGTCTTTAAAATGGTCAATATCGGTTATTATAATAGAGAGCGGGGAATGATAGCGCTGGGCGCGTTTAAAGGCTTTGGGCAGATTTTCATTTAAATATCCGCGGTTAAACAGCTGGGTCAGGGGATCGGTAATGGATAAGAGGGCGATTTCCTTGTTTCTCTGCTTAAGCGAGCTCTCCAGCGAAATAATACGTTCTGCGGTGGCCAGCCGGGCAACCAGCTCGGCATCATCCACCGGCTTGGTCAGATAGTCATCCGCCCCGGCTTCCAGGCCTTCGATGATGTCATTCTTGGAATCCTTGGCGGTTAACAGGATAATATATACATAGGAGCCGAAATCATGCTTGCGTATGGCCTGACAAAGTTCAGAGCCGTCCATTTCCGGCATCATCCAGTCGCTAATGACAATGGAGACCTGACGGCTTAACAGCATGTTCATGGCTTCGAGCCCGTTTTTGGCAACGGCCACCTGATAGCCATGATTTTCCAGCATCAGTTTAAACTTGAGGGCCTGTGTCTGACTGTCTTCAACCAGTAAAATCTCAAGATCTTTTTTCATTATGAAAGGCTGCCTTATAAGTAACTTTGGGTATTAGATTTAGGGTTTAGGGTGTAAGGTTTAAGGTGTAAAGTTCAAGGTTTCAGTGTTCAGTGTTCAGGCTTCTTCATCTTACTCAGTCACGCGCGAGCGGGACGGTTCTCGTATTCGTAGGAGTACGAATCAGTAGGGCGGATACGCGATAGCGCCTCCGCCAAATGTTTCGAGTTCACGGTTCACGGTTCACAGTTCACAGTTCACAGTTCACGGTTCAACGTTTAAAAGACTCAGCGCTTTTGGCTTTGGAAACGGATCATAAAAAAGGCAATTTCCTTTAAGTCCCCCTTTGGCAAAGGGGGATTTAGGGGGATTTTTTAACATGGCACGTTATAAATCCCCCCAATCCCCCCTTTTTCAAAGGGGGGCTCAGATGATGGCCTTTTTCAAAGGGGGCTCAGGTGGCGCCCTTTTTCAAAGGGGGCGCAGGTATCGCCCTTTTTCAAAGGGGTTGCGGCACAGCTCACGGTTTACAGTTTAAAAAACTTAGTGCCTCAGTGCCTCAGTCCCTCAGTGCCTCCTCCCCTTAAAGTTACTTTTACGCTCGGTCCCGGGCGCACGGCCCGGGAAAGTACTTCCAAGCTTCATGCCCAACACCTAACACCCAATACCCAACACCCAACACCCAACACCCAATACCCAACACCCAACACCCAACACCCAATACCTAATACCTAACACCCATTCACACCTCATAACAGCCGGTCCAGCACTTCGATCAGGTTGCTCTGGTCAAAGCTGCTTTTAACGATGTAGGCGTCAGCCCCGGCTTCGACGCCCTGCTCCCGGTCGGCCGGCGAGTCTAAACTGGTTACCAGAATGACCGGTATCCCGGCAAGGGATTTGTCCGCCCGAATGCTGGCGGTGAGTTCAAATCCGTTCATACGCGGCATTTCCACATCCGATACCACACCGTCAAAACCCCTTGTTTTAAGCTGGGATAAGCCGTCTGCCCCGTCAATGGCCGTCTTTACATGGTATCCCGACGCCTCAAGGATGTTTTTTAAAAGGGTTCGGGAGGTAAAAGAATCCTCAACGATTAAAACAGACTTTGGCGCCTCCGAAGGCTCGGCGGGGCTGTCGGCCGGTGGCCGGGCGATGGAAAAAGACTGGCCGGATGCGGTTTTGATCAGGTCTTTAACGTTTAAAACCGGGACGACCATGCCGTTTCCCAGGATCGTGGCCCCGGCAAAATGCCGGACTTTTTTAAGCTGCCGGCCCAATGGTTTGACCAGCACTTCCTGCTCGGTAAGCACTTCATCCACACAAAAGGCGATTTCCGTTGCTTCGGTTTCAAGTATCACCACCGGGATGGCGGTTTTCCCGCTGCCGCCGTTTTTCCCGGCGGGTTTGGGGATTCCCAGGACATCAGCCAGGTGGACGAGTGCGGTGGGGCGGCGGTTAAAGTAGATGATGCTCTGGCTTTCAACCGTTTGGATGTCTTGCGGCCGGATTTTTAAGCTGTGCTGGATTTGCGCGTTGGGAAGAATAAGCAGATGCCCGGAAACATCGACCAGCACCCCCCGAAAGGTCGCCAGGGTCACCGGGAGATGGATCAGAAACGCTGTGCCCTTGCCCGGCTCGGACCGGATCTGCAGCCGGCCGCCCAAATGATCCAGCGCATCCCGGAGAATCGGCATGCCCAGTCCCCGCCCCGATATCTGGGTCACCATGGCGCTGCTCGAGACCCCTGACTGAAAAATCAGGTTCAGCGCATCCGCCTCAGCGGCGGCCTCCGCATCTGCTGCCGAAATAATGCCTTTTTTAACTGCGCCTGCTTTAACGGCGTCAATGTCAATGCCGTTTCCGTCATCTGCGATTTCAATGCATACCTGACGGCTCTCCGGCTGTGAGACGATTATCCGGATGCTGCCGGCGGCGGGTTTGCCCCGGGCGGTTCTGACCTCTGGGGATTCAATGCCGTGGTCAATGGCGTTTCGCAGGAGGTGGGTCAGGGGATCCTTCAATCCCTCCAGGATGCGCTTATCAATTTCCACGGACTCGCCGTCAGTCCTTAAATCAACAGATTTGCCGCGATCCCTGGCAATCTCCCGGACCATACGGGGGAAAACCGTAAAAAGGCCTGAAAAGGGCATCAGCGAGGTGTTTTTGGTCTCGGCCAAAAGATCATCGATCAGGCCGCTGAACTGCCGGCTGTCCTGGCCGGCTGCCGCGGCCGTCTGTTTGAGCTGATGGTCGAAATCCCGTATAAATTCCCGGGTGTCGTCGATAAAGTGAATGGCCGGGCCCACCCCGGCGGCCGGGGCATAACGATCCTTTACTTTTCGAAAATCACGTTGAAACGCGTCCCATTGGTGTCTCCATTCCTGAAGCGTCTGATCCAGGCTCTCAATCCGTTTTAACTGCTGGTGGGCGGCCTGTTTGATGGTGATTAATTCCTCTGTTTTTAACAGGAGCGCGTCGAGTTTGGCGGCAGGGATGCGAACGGAAGTGGAAAAAAGCGGTTTGGCGGTCTGTTGTGAGTCGGTGTCAGGCGCTTCTGAAGAAAATGACGGATCTTCTTTCGGTTGAGCGGGGGAGGGTGTATCAGGTAGCGGCAAATCCGGCGTTTCATGATCCTCATCAGGGGATTCTTTGGAAAAATTTTGTGCCGGATTTCTATATGATGGTTCCTCAGCCCCGGTTCGGGTTTTGGCCTCTTTCAGGGAGCGGACCAATTGCGTGATCGCGCTGTCTGTCTCCGCAGCATCCGCTTCCGGGTCGATCGTTTTTTCAATCAGCCGCGTGGCCGCATGAAGGGTGTCAAAAAGCGGTGCGGACAGTTGCAGGGTGCTGGATTGAATCGCGGCAAAAATGCTCTCCATTTCCTGGCACAGGGATTCAATGACCGGCAGATTCACCGACCGGGCCGCCCCTTTTAGGCTGTGGGCCTCCCGGAATACGGATTCGATGACATCTTCCGGGAGCTCATCCGCATCAGCCGCTTCAAGGCTTGAAAGCCCGGAAAAAAGGGCCTCGATGCGCTCCTGGGCCTCGTCCTGAAATGCGGCCAGCAGCTGCTTCTGGATTTCCGATTCGTCCATCATACCTTATAATTCGACGTAATATCCCGCATGGTCTGGGCCAGTTCCTCAAGCCCCTTGATCGCGTCCTCCAGCTGTTTGACGCCGTCCAGATTCTGCTGGGTGGCATCATTGATGCTCTCCATAGCCTGGGACAGCTGATCAATGCCAGAGCGCTGCTGCTGGTTTGAGGCCGTAATCTGGGCGGCCGCATCCGAGGATTCATTGACCTGCCGCTCCAGGCGGTCAATGGCATTGCCTGCCTGTTCAGCCAGTTCAATGGCCTCCTCCACGGATTTGGTGCCCCGTTCGGTGGCCATGACCGCCGCACTGGTGGCCTTCTGGATATCGCCCAGAATGGTGCGCACCTGGCTGGTGGCCTCCTTGGATTGATCCGCCAGGGTTTTCACCTCCTGGGCGACCACGGCAAAGCCCTTGCCCTGCTCGCCCGCTTTGGCCGCTTCAATGGAGGCGTTCACCGAGAGGATATTGGACTGGTCGGCAATATCGGTGACGGTGTTGATGATTTCTTCAATGCTTTTGGTCTGTTCGCTGAGTTTGACCGTGCTTTCGGCGATATAATTCATCTCCTCTTTGATGCGGTTGATGCCGGCGGTTGTGTTTTCCGTGGCCTGTTTGCCGGCAAGGGAAATTCTGGCAGTGTTCTCCGCGCTTTTGGATACATATTCGGCCTTTTCAGTGGCCAGCTGCGAGGTCTGGCTGACCTCTTCGACCGTGGTGGTGACTTCGCTGATGGAGCTTGAGGTCTCAGAGGCGCTGGAGGCCAGCTGCGAGGCGGTGGTGGATATCTGGCTGATGGAGGAGAGCAGGTGCCGGGAGGATTGGCCGAGCTGCTTGATCTGTTTTCTGAACCGCTGGGTGCCGCTGGCAAAGGCCTTCATCAGCATGCCGATCTCGTCTGCCCGGTTTTTATGCCGTTCGGATACGGTCAGGGTGAAATCGCCTTCATCCATCATCATGACTCGGTAAGACAGGGCATTGATCGGCCGGGCGATCATTTTGGACTGGACATAGCCCGCCCCGCAGATAAGCACCAAAAGGATGAGCCCTGTCCAGAAAATATTTAAGCCCAGTTTGTGCAGAAGGCTGAAGGCTTCCGCCGCATCCATCTGACTGATGATCGCCCAGTTAAAATCCGTTCCCATCCGCTTGGGCAGATCCAGGGTGTCATAGGCGGCAAGGACCTCCACGTCTCGGTAATCCCGGATTTGCCGGGTGCCCGCCTTTTTATCAAGCGCCTGTTTCACGGCCGCGGTTTGTATTTTTTCGCTTAAAATCGACTTGTCCTGTAAAAAGCGGGATTCGGAGCGCATGCGCTGATCCCGGCCCACCAGATAGGTCTCCCCGGTATTGCCCATGCCGGTTTTATCGCTGGTAATGGCATTGATCCGGTCAGCATCAATCAGAAACACCAGGATGGCCTCAAGTCCGCCGGTGTCCGCATATATGGGGGCGGCCATGAAAAGCCCGGGCGATGCGCCGGATTGATAGTTGGTTATATCCGTTAAGAAGGGTGTCTCGGTTTTTCTGATCTCTTTGGAGATGGCGGCCAGTCGGGTCATCGGCGCGGCTTCCACAGCCGCCTCTTTTTCGGCCGGCGCTTGCGCCTGGTGCATCAGTTCCCCTGTTTTTGAGAGCAGAAAGATATTGCTGTAGCCGAAGCCTTTCATATAATAGTCAAACAGCGGGTTCATTTCCCGGTATGTCCCGGTGTTTAGCATATTCCGGATATGCTGGGAGCGGGAGAGCAGGATCAGGTTTTTCATCCGGGATTTTAAAAATTCGAGCACCTGTTCCTTTCTGATTTTGTTGACCGCGGACAGATGGTTGAATGCCTCGCTTTCCATGGCGGAACGGGAGTAAATATAGGTCATGCCGCCCAACAGGATGAGCGGGATCAATCCGACGATTAAAAACTGGGTGATCAGTTTTGCCATGATCCGTTTGGAAAACCATCGCAGCATGCTGGACTCCTTTTTTTTAAAAAACCGATCGTACTCCGTCCCGCGCCAGCGGGACGGTGCTCGTACTCGTACTCGGGAAATTTAAAGGCCGATTACGAGCACGAGTACGCGTACGAGTACGATTCAAATATTATTTTCTTTAGAAATGCCCTCGCGGCTTCATAAATCCCTTTTTATGGGTATTTATTATCATTCTGATCAATCACCAAAGCCTCGTCTATCAGCAGTTTTTCACCGTCAAGCACAATCGTCCCTGACGCATCAATCCCCTTCAGATAGGCGGCCCGCACCCCGGTCAGCGTGGGGACCGAGGTGTGCGGCAGATCGGCCGGGATTTCCTGAACACCGATGATCCGGTCCGCCAAAACCCCGAATGCCATGTCTTTTGTGGATAAAATGAGTACATAGGCGTTTTCCGCCCGCTCGCTTGGCTTAAGTTCAAACAGACGCTTTAAATCCATGATTGACAGGATTTCCCCACGCACATGGATAATCCCGGGAATATAGGCCGGAAGGCCGGGCAAAAACGTCAGCTGCCCAAGCGGCAGAACCTCCCGGACAAACGAAAGTTCAATGCCGTATATTTCCCCGGCCAGCAAGAACCCCACTGTTTTGACAGTTTCTTTTTGCTCCGGCCCGGATTTTGGTTTTGCCAGGGTTTCGGCCCGTTTTTTAAGGATTTCGGCATCGGATGTCTTGTCGGCGTTCTCCGGCATCGGCAATTTTACCTAATCAGCGATTTAACGGTGTCAAGCATGCGGCCAGCGGTCATGCCCTCTGAATGGGGCAGGATTTCCCCCGGATCTTTGGCTTTTAACAAACTCTGGGCGTTTAGGAAGCGTTTCCGGCTCTCCTCAGGCCGGCCCCGTTGTTTAAGCAGAAGGCCCAATTGGAAATGGGCCATGACAAAATCCGGGTCCAGGTAAAGGCTTTGTTTCAATGCCCGGATGGCCGCCTCCGGGGTATTTTCGGCCTGATGGAGGCCGGCCAGCAGAAAATACAGATCCGGATTCAGCTTTTCGTTTTCAATGGCCGCCTGGCACCAGTACTCAGCATTTTTAAGCTCTCCGAGGTTGGCATGGCATCGGGTCAAAAGCACCATGGCCTCGGTCTGCATCAGAAACGCCCCGTTTTGGGCGCGTCCGTTTGAAAGCATCCGCCGGAGTTTATCTGCCGATGCCTGGTAGCGCCCCTGGTTATAATTTGCCAGGGCATCTTCATAGGTATAGCGCACAGAAGGGGCTTCAAGGGGCCGGGTGTCTGTCATGCGCCGATTGTATGCCGCGCTGTTTGATCTTTGGCCGGCAGCACTCGGATTGTCAGGGCGCCGTCCCTGATCCCGCCTTTTTGCATAGGTTAAGGGATATTTTTCCTCTTTGCGGGCAGGGCCTTTGCGAAAGAAGGTGGCATGGGTGAACCGCACCGGGGTAAGGGCCGAAGAGTTGACGAATCCGGATTCCGCCGGACCGGTAATCAGCCAGCCGTTTTCTTCCAGAAGATCGATCAGGCGATTGATCACATGCTCCCGGCTCATGGGGTCGTGATACATGAGCACATTGCGGCAGAAAATCACATCCATGGGTTTGGGGCAGCCCAAAATTTTCCGGTAGTCCGGTTCCGCAAAATTGAGCCGGGTAAAGCAGACCTGCCGGCGGATGCGGGGGAGAATCTCAAACCGGTTGTCCGGGCAGGGCTTAAAATAGGTCCGGATAATCGACTCCGGCGTTTCCCGCATGGACCAATGGGTATAGATGCCTTGTTCAGCGATTTTTAAGAACTTTTGGTTCACATCGGTGCCCAGAATATGGATGTTCCAATTGTTCAGCCGGCTGCCCATGCGATCCAGCAGGATGGCGATGGAATAGGCCTCTTCGCCGGTGGCGCAGCCCGCGCTCCAGAAGCGAAGCGTTTTTTCCGGCCGCCGGGGATGGTCGATCAGTCCCCGGATGACGTGATCCTGGAGGGCCTGAAATATATGCTTGTCTCTTAAAAAGTAGGTCTCCCCGACGGTCAAATGCCCCACCAGCGGCTCCAGAAGTTCGGCGGGCGCGCCGGATTCAAGAATTTTTCGGGCGTATCGGGCGGGTTCGTCAAAACCGGTTTCGCGGGCTGCGGCAGCAATGCTTTTGGCAAGCGTCTTCCATTTCGGCTTAGGAAATGAAAGACCGGTGCGGGCGGTAATAAATCGGCTGATGTCGTTTAGAATCTGCTCCGATAAGGACAAATGCATTACACTGCGTCAATCGCCAGTTTGGCCTGTTCAAGGGTTGTTTGCGGAATCAGGGTGTCAATATCATAGATAAATACGGTTTGGTGATCAAATGTCGCCGCGCCGGTGATGTATCTACGCATTGCCGGGTAGATGGTTTCCGGATCAATGGCCGGCTCCGGGTAAAGCAGGTCCACGCCGGCAACTTTGTCCACGGCAAATGCAAGGGAAAATCCGCAGGCACGGCTGAGGATGATCCGGTCGGATTCGCGGATCGGCCGCTCCGGCAGGCCGAACTGTTTCCGGATATTAATTAAGGGGACCACGGCCTCGCCCATGTTAATAAGTCCCAGCATCAAATCCGGGGCATCCAGCGGATAAGCCGGCTGCACCGCCCGGATGACGCGCTCAACAGTTGAAGCCGGAACCGCAAAGTGCTGTTCATCAATTGCAAAAATAAGGTAATGGTCACCGGCCATGTCTGATGCCCCCGGAATTTGTTTGAATATAATTAAATCCTTATACGTCAATTTGGGCTGTTTTTCAAGAAAAAGCCTTTTCGGCCAGGGTGAATTTGTTCTGGCGATAAACCCCATAACCATGGGGTTTATCGTATGTAAGGTCGGCACGGTGGCCGACCCTACGCAATTTCGGTGTTAATCCTCGTAGTAGGGCGGGCCACCGTGCCCGCCTGAAAAATAGATAGAACAAATTTATCGTGTTGTTTCGGCTGAAGTATCGACGGAATGCAGAGGTTGTTAACGCCTTATTTATTTACAATTTGCCGCATATGGACTATTACAGGGGGCAAATTAGGGTTTCCAATCAGTTTATATCAAGGGGTATTTGGTAATGAGGCACATGGCGCATCTTTTCCGGATCACCGGCCTGGGCATCGCTTTATTGCTGGCAAGTCAGCTTCCTGTCTGGGCAGCCGAGATGCATTCCCTGGTGGATCAAACCGGGCGAAAAATCCGCGTGCCGGCAGCGCCCCAGCGGGTGGTGGCGCTTGCGCCGAGCATAACGGAAATCATTTTTGCCCTGGACTGCCAGGACCGGCTCAAAGGGGCGACGCGATTTTCCGATTATCCGGAAGCAGCCAAAAAGGTTCCCAAAGTGGGCTCCTATGTATACCTGGATCTGGAGAAAATCGTGGCCCTGAATCCGGATGTGTGTATCGCCATCAAGGACGGCAATCCCCGGTCGGTGATTGACCGCCTGGAGTCCCTTGATATCCCTGTATTTGCCGTAAATCCCAGGGGACTGGACACGGTGATGGCGGCCATCGGCCATATCGGCCGACTGATGGGAGCGGAAAACCGGGCGAAGGAAATTGTCGCGGACATGGAGGCCCGGATCGACGAGGTTGAAGCCAAGGTGGCCCGGACCGGTAAGCGGCCCCGGGTATTTTTTCAGATCGGGATCTCACCGATCGTATCCGCCGGATCAGATACATTCATCCATGAGCTGATCGTAGAGGCGGGCGGGAGAAATATTGCGGGCAAATATACCTCCTACCCCCGGTTTTCCAGGGAAGAGGTGCTGGAGCTGGCCCCGGATATCCTGATTATCACATCCATGGCCCGAAAAGAGGTGTTTGATCGGGTGAAGAGGGAATGGGAGAAGTGGGATCAGATTCCGGCGGTGGCCAATGACCGGGTTCATCTGGTGGACTCCAATCTGTTTGACCGGCCCACCCCGCGGCTGGTGGATGCGCTGGAGAAATTGGTTGAGCTGATTCATCCGGATTTGTAGCTGTGAATCATTTTTTATCCCGCGAAGACGCAAAGGCCGCAAAGATATTTGGAATTCCCTTTGCGCTCTCTGCGGCTTGGCGAGAGGTATATTAAGGCAGTTGTGATCATTTTTAGATTAAGATTAAGAGTAAGAGTAAGACGAGAGTGATGTCGGCGGTATCCAGGAAAATGATTATAACCACACTGGCCATGCTGGCGGTATTGGCGGGGGTGATGATTCTGGGCCTTGGGATGGGGTCTGCGGAAAAGGGGTTTATGCCTTTTTTAAGGGCCATGTTTTCCCCCGGAGAGGCGGACCCCCTGCTAAGCACCATAATCTGGGAGATCCGTTTTCCGCGGGTGATCGTGGCCGCCCTGGTGGGCGCGACTCTTTCTCTGGGCGGGCTCGTGTTTCAGGCCCTGCTTCGCAACCCCCTGGCTGAACCCTATATCCTGGGCATTTCCGGCGGCTCGGCCATTGGCGCGATTATCGGTATTCTTTTAGGATTTGCCCGGTTTCCGGGCGTTAGCATCCTGGCTTTTATCGGCGGTATGGGAACGCTTTTTCTGGTACTTTTCATCGCAAGCGGCAGAACCCTGCTTAAAAAAGAGGCCCTGCTGCTGTCCGGTGTGATGGTCAATGCCTTCTGTTCCGCGGTGATCATGTTTCTGATCTCACTTACCCAGGATTCGCGCATTCATAATATCATGTTCTGGCTGATGGGGGATCTGTCGGCTGCCGGCAGAAGCGAGGCCATGCTGATGGCCGCGATGGTGCTGCCCTGTTTTATCGTGGTATTCTGGCTGTCCAATTCCATGAACCTGCTTCTGATGGGAAAGGAAATGGCCCACTCCATGGGCGTCAATGTCCGGCTGATCACGGTTGTGCTTCTGGTTTTGACCTCCTTTATGGTGAGCGCCACGGTTGCCAGCTGCGGGCTTGTGGCGTTTGTGGGCCTGGTGATCCCGCATTTGTTCCGGCTGATTCTCGGTGCGGATCACCGGGTTCTGGTGCCGGCCTGTCTTTTCGGCGGGGCCGGCTATCTGGTGCTATGTGATCTTCTGGCCCGGACTCTGCCCCAGCACGGGGAAATGCCGGCCGGCGTGATCACCGCCATGGTGGGGGCGCCGGTATTTATTATTCTTCTGAAACGGACGGGATAATGTCACCTTCGGTGGATGTAAAAAATTTATCATATGCCTATGAAGACAGCCGGGTACTTGAGGATTTATCATTTTCCGTGGGCCAGGGCGAATTTTTTGTGGTGATCGGGCCGAACGGGTCCGGAAAAACCACCCTGATGAAGCTGATTGCCGGGCTGCTGAAGCCCCAACGGGCCGCCATCCGAATTATGGGCAAAGATATCCGCTCCTACGGCAGAAAGGCCCTGGCCCGGCAGATTGCCTTTGTGCCCCAGCAGATGCCCATGGATTTTCCGTTTACTGTGGCGGGTGTCGTGCTTTTCGGCCGCGCCCCGCACCTGGGAACCTTTGGCCTGGAGTCCAAAGAGGATCGGCAGCAGGCGGAACAGGCCATGGCGTTTACGGGAGTGGATCATCTGGCCGGACGCCGGATGGATCAATTAAGCGGGGGCGAGCGGCAGCGGGTGTTTATCGCCCGGGCCATCTGTCAGGCGCCGGAAATTATGATCCTTGACGAGCCGACCGCAGCGCTTGATATCGCCCATCAGATGCGGATAATGGATTTAATGGAGAAGATGAAGCAGGAAAAGGGCATCACTGTGCTCATGGTCTCCCATGACGTTAACCTGGCAGCCATGTATGCGGACACGCTGCTCTTGCTGAAAAACGGCAGTCTGGCGCAATGGGGACCGCCGGCGCAGGTGCTCGCCTATGAAACCCTTGAGCCGGTCTACGGCTGTCCCCTGCTGGTGGATGAAAGCCCGCTGGGCGAGCTGCCGCGGGTGACCCCCGTGCCGGGGCGATACATCCTGAAAGATCTCATCAGTTCGTCTTAATCTTACTCTTACTCTTAATCTTACTCTCCCACCCCCAACTTCTCCAGATTCTCCCGGGCAAACCCGATTTCCGGATCAATGCTTAAGGCGATCTGATAATAGGCGATGGCGGTCTCCGCATCGCCCAGTTCATGGTAATTGGTGGCAATGTTGGCGTAATCAATGGCGGAATTCGGGTTTAGGCGGACCACCTGCTCAAAACTATGGATAGCCTTTTGGTGCTCGCCCAGCTTGAAATAGCAGAATCCCATCAGGTTATAAATATCGGTTCGCTCCGCATCCCATTGAATCCCCTGGTAAAGCACGTCAAGGGCCGCTTCATAGGCGCCTGAGGTTTTTAAGCAGACCCCCATGTAGGAATAGATGCTGGGAATATCCTGCGGATCCGGCTCCAGGTCAAGGGCGGCCTGAAAACGGGAAAGGGCGGCTTCGGGCTGGTCCAGCGCAAGAAAGCAGGTGCCCAGATAGAATTTGATGTAGTATCTGCCGGGCAGCTTCTGGTCAATCCATTCAAGGCGCTTAACAGCCGTGTGCGGGGGATATTTTTCCGTGAGCAGCTTGCCGCAGAACATAGCGATACTCGTGGCTTGGGCCCGCTCCCGGAAATGGGCGCCCGGGATCAGGGTATAAAAGGCCGGGATATGAAGCTCCGGATGCGCGGTCGGAATGGTGATGACCGGCATATCTTTTTTTGAAAGCGCGGCCACGCAGTTTTCAATTTCAGTTTTCATATTATTGTTCGAAATATCCGGCAGGTCGGCGAGATTTACCCGTTTTTCCGGATGGGTAATGAATTGGGCCTCATGCAGGGTTTTTAGTTTCGGCAGGCCGGAGGCCACATAGTTTGAGCCGGTATTAAAGTCGCCGCCCAGCTGTGCGGTTTCCGATAAGGCCCGGGATAGCGATTTTTCCGGATTCGGCGTGGTACCGGCGGTCCATACGATTTCGCTTTTTTCCGGATGCGTTGCCGGGTCATGGGCCAAAACCCCGACCGTGGGGATCCCCATGTCCAGGGTAAAGTCCGACAGATAAAGCGAAATCCCGTTTCGATGAAATTTTTCCAGAAGATCGACCCCCACCGGATCTGCGGCGGATGCCGGATTAATGGCCGGCACCGGGATTTTCTCCCGGCAGATCAGGGCGGAGACATGACGTTCCACGATTTCACAGATGCCCTGGCACAGGGCTTCTTCCACGCAGTTGCCCGCAGATGTGCCGTTAAACGCATTTATGGCAAAAAACCAGTCAAACGGGACCAGCATCTGTCGGCCTTGTGTCAGATCATGGCCCCAGGTCCATTTCAGGGAAAGTTCGGAAAAGATTTGCCTGGCAATATCACCATTCACCGTATCATCATGGACCGAGCGGGCGATCATTTCAAATGGGAGGGCGCTATCCCGGACATTTTCATAAGTGTCCACGATAAAATTATTCGGGTTTTCCGCAAAACTGTAAATGGAAAACCGCTCCACCAGCTCCATCACGGCACTGGCTTCAGCCTGGGCCGGGGTGGCGCCTTTTCCCATCTGTTTGGCCGTGCCGGTCAGCCGGGCGGCATCCGCGCCGCACACACTGAAAAATACGGGAATATCCAGACGGCCGTTATCGATCCGAACGGTTTCGGCCAGGATATCCAAATCCAGTTGAGCGAATTTTTCCTTCACCCGGCGGACGGTTTCCGCCGGCGGGACGGATTTATCCTGGTCTTCTGTGGACTGTTTATATGCATCGTTTAGGGTTAATAAATGTTTATTCAATGGGTATGTAATCCTTCCTGTTGCTTATCCGTCTTACCGATTCGTACTCGTGCTCGTGCTCGTAATCGGCTTTTGATTTTTTCGAGTACGATTACGAGTACGAGAACCGTCCCGCTCGCGCGGGACTGAGTACGATTAAGTTACTTAGAAGACCCCTGAACACTGAAACCTGAAACCTGAACCCTGAACCCTTATTTGGCCAACTCGGCTTCCCTCAACTTCCGCCGCAGGATTTTACCCACCGCGCTTTTGGGGAGTTCATCAATGAATTCAACCTGTTTCGGCACCTTATAGGACGCAAGCTGCTGCTTGCAGTATTGGATCACTTCTTTTTCAGTCAGGTTTTCCCCTTTTTTTACGACAATAAAGGCTTTGACCGTCTCCCCCCGGTACTTGTCCGGTATGCCGATGGTGCAGGCCTCAAGGATTTTCGGGTGGTCAAAGAGCACGTTATCCACTTCGATGGGGTAGATGTTATATCCGCCGGCAATGATCATATCCTTCTTTCGGTCCACGATAGTGAGATAGCCGTCCTCGTCAAACCGGCCGATATCGCCGCTGTAAAACCAGCCGCCTTTCAATACGGCCCGGGTTTCCTCCGGTTTTTTATAATACCCCTTCATCACCTGGGGGCCTTTGATAACAATCTCGCCGGCTTCTCCAAGAGCCACCTCGGTCTCCCCGGTTTCAACATCCATGAGCCGGACATCCGTATCCGGCACCGGGCAGCCCACAGTGCCGGGCTTAATCTTGCCGCCCCAGGGGGTCACGGTCACGATGGGCGAGTTTTCCGTGGACCCGTATACCTCGCACATATCAGCGCCGGTTAATGCCTTTAAATCCCGGATGGTATCTGCCGCAAGCGGCGCGGCACCGGAAAAAAAGCCCTTGATCGAGGAAAGATCCATTTTTCGGAATTCGGGCTCGGCCAAAAGGCCCACGAAAATGGTGGGCACCCCGGGCAGAAACGTGGGCTTGTATTTTTTGATCAGCTTGATGTTGATGGCCGGCTCCGGCCGGGGCACCAGGATGATTTCATATGCCTGCCACAGGCAGTAGTTCTGAATGGCGGTAAATCCGGCTGAGTGAAAGACGGGAAAGTTGCCGACCAGCCGCTCCGTGCCGGGCTTTAGTTCCGGAAACCAGGCCTTGAACTGCTGCACGTTTGCGCTTAAATTGGCGTGGGTAAGCATCACGCCCTTGCTTTTTCCGGTAGTACCGCCCGTATAGAGAAGCGCCCCCATCTCGTCCCAGTGACTTTGCTCTTCTGCCGGCGTATCCGGGTAACTTGAGATGACTTTCCGAAAGGCAAAAATATCATCCGTCGGAAGCACTTTTCTGTACATCTCCCGTTTGGCCAGGGGAAACAGCTGCTTCAAGGGAAACGGCAGATAGTCATTGATGTTGCAGGCAATAATGTTTTCAATCTGTGTTTGATCTCTGATTTTTTCAATTCTGGGAAGCAGCAGGGAAAGCGTAACCAGGAGCCTGGCATCCGAATCATTGAGTTGGTAGGCGAGTTCGCGTTCGGTGTAGAGCGGGTTGTTCTGGACGGCTGCCGCACCGATCCGGAAAATGGCGTAATTGGCAATCACCACCTGCGGGATGTTGGGCAGGCAGACCGCCACCTTGTCCCCGCGCTGGATGCCGAAGTCTTTCAATGCGCGGGCAAATGCATTTACCAGCCGGTCAAGTTCCGCATAGGTGATGCGTTTGCCCATGTAGTTTAAAGCGGTATGGTTGGGAAAGTTTTTTGCGGAGCTGGAAAGGGCGGCGGAAACGGTTTGCTGTTCATAGTCCAGATAGGGCTTAACCCCCTTGGCATAGGACTTATGCCAGAGTTTTTCTTCGGCCATCATGGGCCTCCAGACGCATGAATGGTTAGTGGACCAGATGCGTTAATAGAAATTCCGTTTGTTTTTCAACTGTCGCTTCAAACGCATCCCCCTTATATAAATCAAAGTCTCGAGACAATCATCTCGCTTACCTTTTCCGCGGAGCGGCCGAAGAGTTCCGGCATTTCGAGAAGCTCAAGGAATCGGTCTTCCCACTGGATATTGTTTTCCTGGACCAGGTTCTTGATGTGCTCGTGCTTGCCGCCAAGGGCCTTGACTTTGGCGGCAAGATCCACCTGTTCCTTAAAGGCGATTTCAAGGAGCATCAGATGCTCAATGGTATTCGGCCGGTTGGGGTCGGTGGATATAACCGGAATGATCAGAATGCTCCGGTCGTCCTTTCGGCCTTTGCCGATGTAGACATTGCCCTGCCGGACGATGATTTTTTTGGTGCCCTTAAGCGTCTGATCCGTCTCGGACCGGGATGGTATGGCACTGGAGGTGCCCTCTTTTTTAATGATCCGGATGCGGGTCTCCTCGGTGGGCTCGCCAAGCAGGTTGATGCCGGATATCTGGTAAAGGGTCATGCCCTTGATATCATCAATAATCCGCTGCAAATTCCGGAGCACCATGATGTTTGAGATGGAGAGCTGGGCAATGCCGAAGCCGTGCGCGCCGAGTACATCAAAGAGCAGCCCCTCGGCCTTTTCCTCGATCCGGCTGGTCCCTACGGTCACGGTTTTGGCCTGGTGCTTGATAGCATCCACCGGCCGGGCCAGGCAGTTGATGGCCTCGCCCAGGGATTCGAAGAGTTTCTCAAACATGTTTTTGGCCGTGCCCTTTACCCCGAAATCGATTTCAAAATCAGAAAGCGGCAGGCGGCCGGCCAGATATTTAAGCAAAAGGGTCAGGTTGGTGGCCCCTTTGATGCCAATCGGGGATGGGAGCTCATTATTTGCCTGTTTTTTGCGGAACTCCGTATAGAAATGGATGATTTTTTCCCTGAAGCTTTTTTCCAGGGCGATTTCAAAGATGTCCATATCCGCTTCGGTCAGGCGGTTGATGGTTTCCTGCAGGTCCTGGCGGAAGTCATAGAGAAAGCGCGAGCCCTCATTAATGGTAAGGGCCGCATAATATCCCCAGATATGGCCCACCAGGGTGTTAAGTATGGGCGCAAAATGTTCGCTGGCAGACGGCACATGGATGACATCTGATGCATAGGGATCAAACCGGTCCTCATGTTCATCGGCAATAACAACCGGCAGCGCCTTATGGGAGCGGAAGATGGCCGTGTCCTTGATGATATCCCCGATAACGCTCCGCCGCGTGCCGGCGGCGCAGACAAATATCAGCGGCTCGGAGGAGAGATCGATATGTTTTTTATCTTCCACAAAGTCGGAAGAAATGGTTTTATAGCAGAGCTCGCTCAGCTTGATCCGGATCTCGTCTGCCGCGGATTTGTTCGGCCCGCTCCCGACCGCCGCCCAGTAGGTGCGCTCAACCGCCAGGCGCCGGGCAGAGGTTTGAATCCGGTCGCGGCCGGCCAGCACCTTCTCCATTTTTTCAGGGATTTCAAGCATCTGCCTGATCTCCTGGGAGATGAACGCATCATTTCGCCGGCCGGTCAGCTGGGTGAAATACAGGCCCAGAAGGGCGCCGGCAATGATCTGGGAATAAAATGCCTTGGTAGAGGCCACCGACATTTCAATATCCCGGCCGGAGCTGGTATACACCACGCCGTCCACTTTAAAAGTCAGATCCGAATCCCGGCGGTTGACGATCGCAACCGCCCAGGCGCCCAGCTGCTTCATCATATCCACGGTCCGGTTGGTGTCCGTGGTGGTGCCGGACTGGCTGATGGGGATTAAGAGGGTTTCATTCAGATGGTCGGTTTCGGTGATAACTCCGCTTAGCTCCGAGGATTTTAGGGCATCCACCTGGATGGTGGGGTTGTTTAAATAAAAGCGCAGGATGTTTGCGCACACCTGGGCGGCCACGCCGGCCGTGCCCTGGCCGATGAATAGAATCCGGCGGATGGTATCGGATTTTAAGGCGGCCACCAGCGCATCCGGCACCATGGAGCCATCCAGAGTCAAAACGTACCGGGAGCCGCCGTCTTCAATAATTTTCCATCGGTTTTCAAGGGTTTTTCGAACCGAGGCCGGGGATTCCGAAATTTCTTTTAAAAAATAGTGACTGAAATGCTGCCGATCGATATCCCTTGAGGTAAGCGGGGTTTTTCGGATATCCGCTTCAGTCAGGGGGATTAGCGTGCCGTCGTAGAACATGGCCTGAACCCCGTCCAGTCCGCCGGCTGATGCCTGGTCGATGACAAATATCTGGCCGTAAACCGGCTGGCCGTCCTCACTATAGCGGGGGGTGCCGCCGTCGAGTTTCAGGTATTCCGAGGTCTCCTCCACCAGACCGTAGATTTCTGAGGACGGGATGTAGTGGTCCCCGGCAAGCCCCACGAATATGGCCTGGCCGCTTCCCTTTAGCGCCAGAAAAAGTTTGCCCGGGGCCAGATCCGTGTGCATGGATATGGCGTGCGAGCCTTCAAAATCATTAACTGCCAGACGAAAAGCGGTTTCAATAGGATATCCCCGGGAAAGATAGGACTGGATGTGCACCGGAATGATCTTGGTATCGCAGCTGATTTCGTCGGGTATCTGTATGCCGCGGGCGGAATACCCGGCCTTGATGGTCTGGTAGTTGTCGATATCGCCGTTTAAGCAGACATGGATGATACCGGCGGCATCCGGGGAGTCGGGCAGTGTGCGGTTGTCCACCGGATGGCAGTTGGCCTCATTGATGGCCCCGACAGACGCCCACCGAGTATGGGCGGACACGGTGTGATAGAGAAACGGCCGGGAAAGCACCTGCTTTAATATCGGGTCATTCATTATCTGGCCGCGGATAAAGGAAATGTTTTCCCCCAGACCGCCGATTTCCGCCGCCACCTTATAGGTAATGGCAAGCGAAACCTGTTTTTCAGGCGTCTCCCGGCGGGTTTCATTTACAGAAATAGCCTGGTTGGTGAGAATATGAAAGCCCTGGCGGGAATTGAAATCCGCTGTCAGACCGGCGGCCGCGAGCTCTTCTGTCAGGTGGTCATAAACCGACGGCGCCATGATAAACAGCAGCGAAATCCCGGCGGAATCCCGGCCTCTGACCTCGAGCCGGTCGATGCTGTTTAATACGGCATTAATATTTTTGAGGGTGGTAATGGTTTCTGCCGGCGCCAGTGAATGATCCGCCCCGATTAGCGCGCGGATTTTTTCAATGTTGTCGACAATCTCCGTCTTTAAGCACCAGCCCGTATCTTTCAGCCGTTCAATGCGCTGGGATATGACTTCGACAATGCCTGGACTCAACCGGCCCATAAGGCGGGCAAGCCGGGTGCTTTCCGCATCAATGATGCGGCCGAGCTCCGCGGATAAAGCCTCAAGCTGCTTTTTCTCTTCTGCTTGCGTAAAAATATGACAGAACGCCGTCCGGGCCTTAAGCGAGCGGACAGCCGTATAGAAATTTTCGATCAGTTCCCCGCCGCCCAGGTAATCCGAGCCGATGTCCGGTTGGGCGGTTTGATCAAGGGTCTTTGAGGCTTTGGCAATCTGCTCAAGCATATCCCCCACCGGCGGCATGGCATAATTCTTATTCCCGGTTCCATCGGTTTTCACCGCTACGATGCCGGTGATGCCGCACTGGCAGATGCCTGCCGTATAGGGGAATAAAATAATCGTTTTTGCTGGTACGCTTTGGAGGTGTTTGCCAAAGGTTATCCGGAATCCGGCCAGGAGAAAAACAAATTCGGAAATCCACTGAAGGAGATGTCTCATCGGTTTCATACTACACGTTTGAATCGGTTGAAGGGGTTTTAAAATATTCCTGAAACGCCAGTTTTGCATAGCTGGCCGCCCGGGTGCCGATGTATTCCTTGTGCGCCACAAATACGGCGACCGCCAGTTTTTTCCCGCCGCCGGCGTCTTCTGCGAACCCGGCAAACCAGTCGTATTTGATGTGCAGGGGGTTGTTGTTGATGGAGCCGGTTTTCCCCCCGATATCCAGCCGGGAAAGGACCTTGTCCCGCCGGCGGGCGCTGAAGGTTTTTCGGGCGGTTCCTTCGGTGATCGTGGCATGCATGAGCCTTTTTAATCGATTGGCCGTATCCGCTGAAACCGCCTGGTTCAGGACTTGGGACTGGCTCTTATAAATCGGCTGGTTCTTTTCGCGTACGGTTTGAATTAAGGTGGGCGCCATGAGTCTTCCCTCATTTACGACGCCGGCCACCATGACCGCCGCATGCAGTGGCGAAATCAGAGTCTGCCGATTGAACCCGCAGGCGATTTCCGCCCAGTTAAAAACTTCATCCTTTACTACAAGCGGGCTTTGGGCAAGCGGCAGATCAAAATCAATGTCCTGGTTAAACCCAAACGCCCTGCCATATTTTTCCAGTCCGGATTTTTTCAGGCGGTGGACGCCGATTTTGCCGAACACCGGATTAATGGAGTCCGCAAAGGAATTTTCAAATGTGATATGGTTGGTATACCGGTGTTCGTTGGTTTTAAGCTGGGATTTGTATAGGGTGTATTTTCTGCCGTTAAAGGATACCGGTGTGGTACGGCGGAATCCGTACTCCTCAATGGCCGCCCCGGCGGTGACGATTTTAATCAGGCTGGCTGCAGGAAAATCCGGCCGCGTGCACACATTGGAATTCTCCCCGGTTTTATCAAAACTGACCATGGCCTGAATTTTTCCGCTCTCCGGGTCAAGGGCCACAAAACCGAAATACTTGGCGTATTTGCGGTCTATGTGATCCGTAATGACCTGCTGCAGAGACGGTTTGACACTGGTGACCATGCGGTATTTCCCCCTGCCGGATTCAAGGTAGAAGCTTTCCCGGGTGAGGTTTGTCAGCGGTTGATCAGCCAGGAGCCTCTGCAGATCAGACTGGTCCAGAGGCTTAACAGACGCCTCTTCCGGCTCTGCCCGGGAGGACGGCTGCTGAATGAAGGGCCGGTCATATACCCAAAAAGCGCCCTTGGTGAGGGCGATGAGGAGGATCAGGGCGAGAAAATAAATCGGTAGCCGGCGGAAGGCCTTTTCTTTGGCGGATTGCCGATGCAGTTTGACCTGATAGTTACGCCAGCGATGCGTGGGAGCGTAAAGCCGGGTATTTAATTTTGAGCGTTTAAGCATGGTGTCCTATATCAGTCTAAAGATAGATGTTCTTGGCGAAAAGTTATTTAATGGCCAATAGGGTCTGTTTTTTCTGGAAAGGCCCCAGCCTTTCAGTTTTTTTAATTTACCGGCAACCCAAACTCCCTGTCAAACCGTTTTTATACGCCTTACGGAGACAGGGAGAGCAGGTAGGATCGCAGGTTCATTTTTTTGTTTTTAAGCCCCAGTTTGTTCCGGATGTTGTTCCGGTGGAATTCAATGGCCCGATCCGAGAGGTTTAACAGTTCGGAAATTTCCTTGGTGGTTTTGCCGGCTTTTACCATGTCTGCCACCTGGATCTGCATCGGGGTCAACTGCTGGTAGTGGTTGGAAAGCTTTTTCATATAGGGGGAGACCATGTCTTGCGTGTTGTTTTCAAGAATTTCCAGGTAGGTCTGCTGGGCGGAGGAAATGGGGGTGTTTTTCAGTTTTTCGATATAGGGGAGAATAAGCGACTTAACATTGGCCATCACCTTTTCTTCAAGCTCCTCTTTGTCCTGATCCCGCTGTTTTAACAAAATTTTTAACGCCGTGTTGGTCTCCTGCAGATTAAGGGACTGATCCCGCAGGCTTTCCTCGGTCTGGCGCAGCGAGGTTTCAATTTTTTTTCTTTCCTCGATCTCTTTAAGCAGCCGTTCATTGGCGGCCACAAGTTCCTGGGTGCGCTCCGCCACGCGGACCTCCAGTTCCTCATTGGCCCTGGCCAGGGCGGTTTCCGCGTTTTTGCGGTCCGTTATATCGACGAATGCGCCCATCATGCAGATCGGGGCCCCACTGGTATCCGTTACCAGGTTGGCGGAGAGAAGAACGGTCACAGGTGTGCCGTCTTTTTTAAGCCCTTCGATTTCTCCGTACCACCGGCCTGCTTGCAGAATGGCCGCCATGACCTCGAACGCCTGGTCCGGATCCCGGGCAAAGCTGACTGCCTGTCGGCCCAGGACTTCGGCTATGTTATCATCGCCCCACATGTCCAGAAATGCCTGATTCACATAGGTGATGTTGCCTTCCAGGTCCCCGATGACAATGGCGTTGATGGAGGAGGTGACAGCAGAATCCTTGATGCGGAGCTCCGCCTCGATCTTTTTTCTTTCCGTGATGTCGATGAAGGAGACCATGATGCAGACAGGCCGGTTTTCGTCATTAAACACCAGGTTGGCGGAAAGCAGCACGGTAACAGGCGTCCCGTCACTGCGGAAGCCTTCGATTTCCCCCTCCCATGCGCCGGATTCCAGCACGGTACTGAGCACAAAGGCTGCCTCGTCCCGGGATCGGGCCAGCGTTAATGCGGATTTTCCGATCAGTTCATTCGGGTCGGATGCGCCCCAGATCTGCAGGGTGGCGTCATTTACGTAGGTAATCGTGCCATCAAGGTCGGCCATGCCGATACCGTGGATACAGGAGGCAATGGCAAATTCCTTGACACGGAGTTCCTCCTCGATCTTTTTTCTCGCTGTGATATCGATGAAGGAGTCCATGGTGCAGATGGGCTCGCCCGCGTCGTTGTGGACAAGGCTTGCGGAGAGGTAGACGATAATTGGGGAGCCGTCTTTGCGAAAGCCTGAGATTTCGCCTTCCCAGTAGCCGTTTTCCAGAACCGCGGTCATCACCTCAAGGGCCTGGTTCTCATCCTGGGCCAGCTCAAGAGAGGATCGGCCCAGTACCTCAGCGGGGTCTTCCGCGCCCCACATGCGGAGCGCCGCGTTATTGACATAGATGATGTTGCCTTCCAGATCGCCGATGCCGATGCCCTGGACAGAGGAAGCGATGGCCCGGTCCTTGATCAGAAGCTGATCCTTGATGGCCTTGTCCTCCAGCGGATGGTCGGTATCGCCGAATGCCGGAAACGGCCGGTGGCCGCCGTTTGATTGTTGCGTCATGAAACCCCCTTTGCAGGTTTCATAGATACGTTTGGGCCCATTGCCTGGTATGGGCCATGATCGCGGTTTTTTGGGTGTCCAGGTGGCCGGAATGACCGCTTTCCGGGATCAGCTCAAGGGATTTTTCGCAGGTGAGGGCGTCAAAAAGCATTTTGGCGGTCTCCGGCGGATCCACTTTGTCTTCTTTGCCGTGCATGACAAGGGTTGGGATTTGAATCGCGTGAACCCGGCTAATGGTATCCACAAATGCGCATGAGGCCGCACCGGGCAGCGGGAATGCCGAGTAGGCTTCAATAAGAGACGGATCGTTAATAATTTGCCGGTTGATCGTCGGATCATAGGCCACGGTGGCGGATTTCAGCACCGATAGCATGTTGAACCGCCAGCCCGTACCGGTCAGTCTTTTTTTTACCCGGCCGGCGCTGACAAGAAATTTGAAAAACAGCGTCTCCCGGATGTTCAGATAATTTCTGACCGTGGCATCCAAAGTGACGATGGCTTTGATCCGGGACTCTGCCAGGGCCGCCTCCAGCACGGCGGTGCCGCCTGAGGAGAAGCCGAAGGCGCCGATCCGGGCCGGGTCGATTCCCTGATGGGAAGAAAGATCGTCAATCACCGCCTGGATGGCCTTGACCCACTCGCCCATGTCCAGGTGGGAACGCGGGCCGGCACTCTCGCCGTGGCCCGGCATGTCGACAGCAATGGCGGCAATATTTTGTCCGGCCAGGAATTCGGCAAATTCAAAAAAATTTTCTTTTCGTTCAAATGCCCCGTGGCAGAGGATCAAACAGGGGGCGGCCGCCGGATTGCTA
This sequence comes from Desulfobacterales bacterium, assembly GCA_046543065.1. GTDB lineage: Bacteria > Desulfobacterota > Desulfobacteria > Desulfobacterales > Desulfosalsimonadaceae > M55B175. The sequence goes on from JBKHAE010000017.1 coordinate 30,674, forward strand.
CCGTCAGCAGGGAATAAGGCGGCCTTCAATGTTTCGCCGCTGAAGTCAATGGTAATATTTCTGGGAGACATGTTTATTCTGCTTCAAACAGGCTTAAAGACAATTTTTATTATTTGTAGAGTAAGAGTAAGATTAAGAGTAAGATGATAATTTCATTTTAACGCTGCTCCCGGGGCTACCGGCTTTTCCACCGTGGCAACAGTTGAGCCGGCCTCCGTGGATGCGGCCAGGAGCATCCCTTCGGACCGGATGCCCTTTAATTTGGCAGGTTTCAGGTTGGCCACCACAATGACCTGTTTGTTAATGAGATCCGCCGGCTTGTAGCTTTGGGCGATGCCCGCCACAATGGTCCGTTCTTCCGTGCCCAGGTCCACGGTTAATTTTAGCAGTTTATCGGTTTTTGGTACCGCTTCGGCGGAAATAACCGTGGCCGCCCGGAGATCGAGCTTTGCCACGTCATCGATTTCAACTTCAGGTTTGAATTCGGGTAAAGAGGCTGTCTTTTTTTCCGCTGCTCCGGATTCTTTAGGTGCCGGCTTTTGTTCGATCCGGGGGAAAAGGGAGATGGCTTTGGGCAGCCGGGTGCCGGGTTGAAGCGCCGGCCACTCCGTGATCGCTGAGATGGAGAGGCATTCGGCCCGCTCCATGTCAAAGCCCAGGCGGGAGAGCATGGTCCGGGATGTTTCCGGCATGATCGGATACAGCAGGCCCGCAATCACCCGGAGGCCTTCCAGAAGATTGTAGATAACGGCTTCAAGCCGCTGTTTCTCTTCCGGCTGCTTGGCAAGTTCCCACGGAGCGGCGGTATCCACGAATTTGTTCATGCAGCTGATGAATTCCCAGATGGCCATGGCCGCCTTGTGAAAATGGAGCTCCGCCATTTCCGTTTGATAAGTCTCAATAGCCGTCCGCGCCGGCCCGGAGAGTTCCGGCCCGATTTGGGCCTGCGTGCCCTCGTCAACCCCGGGGATGACGCCTTTGAAATATTTGTGAAACATCCCCAGCACCCGGGAGAAGAGGTTGCCCAGGTCATTGGCCAGATCGGCATTGATCCGCTGAATCAGGGCTTCCTCTGAAAAATTGGCATCTAAGCCGAAGGTCATGTCCCGTATGAGAAAAAACCGGATGGCGTCCGTCCCGTAGGTTTCCTGCAGGTAATGGGGGTCCACCACGTTGCCCAGGCTTTTGGACATTTTACTCTCATCCACATTCCAGTAGCCGTGCACATAGAGCCGCTTGTAGATGTCGATCCCGGCGGCCTTCAGCATGGTGGGCCAGTAAATGCCGTGGGGTTTCAGGATATCCTTGGCCACAATATGCCGGGCCTGGGGCCAGAATTTTTTGAAATTCTCGCCATCCGGGTACCCCAGGGCGGAAATGTAGTTGATCAGGGCATCAAACCAGACGTAGGTGACGTAATCGGGATCAAAGGGCAGGGTGATGCCCCAGGTCAGGCGCGTTTTCGGCCGGGAGATGCAGAGGTCATCCAGCGGCTCTTTTAAAAAGGAGAGCACTTCATTGCGATATCGCTCCGGCTGGATGGTCTCGGGATAATCGGTCAGGTACCGGATGAGCCAGTCCTGGTATTTGCTCATCCGGAAAAAATAATTGGACTCCTTGATCAGTTCCGGAGCGGTGCCGTGATCGGGACATTTTCCCTCCACCAGTTCCCGGTCGGTGTAGAAGCGTTCGCAGCCGTAGCAGTAAAGCCCTTCATATTCGCTGTAATAGATATCGCCGGTATCATAGATCTGCTGCAGGATTTTTTTAACTACCGCAATGTGATCCGGATCCGTGGTACGGATGAAATGATCATAATCTATATTGTATTTGGGCCATAGGTCCTTGAACAGATGGCTGATCCGGTCCGCGTATGTCGCGGGGGTCTCGCCCTGGCTTTCCGCGGCCTTGACGATTTTGTCCCCGTGCTCGTCGGTTCCGGTCAAAAAAAAGGTCTCCTGCTCCTGCAGGCGGTGAAACCGCCGGGCCACGTCCGCGGCAATGGTCGTGTAGGTATGGCCCAGGTGCGGTTTGGCGTTTACATAGTATATCGGTGTGGTTACATAAAATGGGGCTGTCATTCGATGCCTGATTCCTCTTCCGCGTGGTTGTTATTTTGATTGTTTTGATTCTTTTGGTCTTTCGGGGCCGGCTTCCGGTATATGCCGTCTTCGAAGGTGAGGCAGCACATGAGCCGGCCGCAGACGCCGGATATTTTTGTGGGATTTAGGGATAACCCCTGGCGCTTGGCCATTTTAATGGATACCGGATCGAATTTGGTCATAAACGCGCTGCAGCAAAGTTCGCGGCCGCAGCGGCCGATGCCGCCGCATATTTTGGCCTGGTTGCGGATGCCCACCTGCCGCATCTCAATCTTGGTCCGGAATTCTTTGACCAGCATCTTAACCAGTTTCCGGAAATCCACCCGGCCGTCTGCCGTAAAATAGAAGGTCAGTTTGCTGGTGTCAAAGTTGGATTCAATGTTAAACAGGTTCATTTCCAGGCCGAGTTCCTGGATACACTCCTTGCAGAACGTATACGCCCGGGCCTCGAGATCCTTGTTTATTTCAATCTGGCGGATATCCTCTTCTGTTGCCGGCCGGTAGACTTTTTTAAGCGGTGCCTTCTCAGCCTTCTGCTCCTTGGCCATGGGCGGAACCGCCACCGTGCCGAAGCAAAGCCCGTTTTCCGTTTCCACAATGACCCGGTCGCCGGTATTTAACACATAGGCCCCGCAGTTAAAGTCGTATATTTTGCCGGCTGCTTTAAACCGGATGCCGATTATTTTTTCCATTTTCCGTGCTTTCCTTATCAGTCAGGGCAAGGACCAGATGGTCCATTGCCAGTCTGGCATTGGCATTGGCATTCATATTCCGGGCCGCCGCCTCGATGTCATGTGCAATTTCAAGCAGCCGCGCCAGGGGCATTTTTTTTGACCGGGCGGCGATATCCGTCTGAAAATCCCGGTTGATCAGCTGATCCGGCTGATGCGGATAAACGGCCAGATCCCGGTACCAGGATTTCATGATATCCAATGCGGTCTCCAGGCGGCTGCTGTTTTTGGCCAGGGATTCGGCAAACGCCAGCTGATAATTCAACGGCTGGCTGTCCAATTGCGTCAGCGTCCTTATAATCCAGTTGCGATGCGCAATCCAGTCTTTTTCAATCATGGCCGCAGCGCGCGTCAGACTGCCGCCGGCCATGGCCGCCACAATATCGGCCGTATCAGCGTCTACCTCGAATCGCTGTTTTAGGTAATTTCTGATACTTTCCCGGGACACGGGGTTGAACCGGATATGGCGGCATCTGGATAAAATGGTGGGCAGCAGATCTGAGGCCTGCCTGGCGGTCAGAACAAATACGGTCCGCTCGGGCGGCTCCTCAAGAGTTTTGAGCAGGGTGTTGCCGGCCTCGGGGTTCAGGGTGTGCGCATCGGCAATAACCACCACCCGTTTTTTTGCTTCATAGGGTTTTAAGGCCAGGCGCTGGCAGAGCTCCCGGATCTGGTCCACCTTGATGTAGGTGCCGGACGGAAGAATCCAGTGCACATCCGGGTGGGTTGCCGAAAGAATTTTCCGGCAGCAGCGGCATTGCCCGCACGATATATCGGCCCCAGCAGCTCCGGATGAGTCGGCGGTATCCGAATCGCCGGAAGCTCCGCCCCCGAAATCCATCCGCGGCGATTGGCAGTTGCAGGCCATGGCAAACGCTTGAGCCGCAGTCTGTTTGCCGACCCCATCCGGGCCGGTGAAAAGATACGCATGGGGGAAGCTGCCGGTTTGGAGCGCCGCAGTCAATAATCGCACAGGCCGATGCTGGTCGAGTAAGTCACCGAATCCGGGCAAAAGTCCAACCGTCAAGCCATTATTGATTTTTGTTGACCCGTTCCCGGAGTTCCTTGCCGCATTTGAAAAACGGCAATTTTTTGGGCTGGATCTTGACTTTTTCCCCGGTTTTGGGGTTTCTGCCCGTGTAGCTTTTATACTCTTTGACGAAGAAGCTGCACAAACCCCGGATTTCAATCCGTTCCCCCTCGATCAGGGCGTCTGCCATGGAGTCGAAAAAAATCTGGACCACTTTGGCGGCCTCAGATTTTGAAATATTGGATTCCTTTTTGAGGGCGGAAATCAGTTCCAGTTTATTCATATAACCTCCTGTTATATTGTTTCGCCTGATATATTATTTAAATAATTGCAGTATAGACAAAAATTTTTTTAAGTCAAGTAGTTATGGACAAAAAAGAGCAGCCAGCGGGTCGACTGAATATGGATACAGCCATACTGCCGTTTGCGTCAAGTCCGATTTGAGTGTTCAGGTTTCAGGTTTCAGGCCTAAACCCTGCACCCTGCACCCTGCACCCTGCACCCTAAACCCTTGTCACAGCCGGTTGCCGATTCCGCCTAACCCGTGGAGCCGGATCATTCCGGAGATCCGCTGATCGGTTTCATCATCCGAATATCCTACAGCAATTGACCAGCATTGGGATTGATAGAGGGCTTCTATGCTTTTTTCAATGTCTGTGTTCTCATCCAGGTTCCGTTCATATTCGCCGCTGATCCGGATGCGGTCTGTCAGGGCGATACTGGCGGCCAAATCAATGGACTGCCGACTGTCCCGGAGATAGCGATACTCCAATGCCAGATGATCGCCGCGCTGATTCCGCAGCCGGGCGGAGAGCAGGTGGGAGAGCAGTGTGTCTGCTTCATGGCTCCATTCGGCTTCCGCATGGAGGTTTAGCATCCGGACCGGGGTGATATCCATTTCCGCGTAAAGGGGAAGAAAGGGCTCGTCATCGGTTTTCTTTTCTTTGTTAAAATCATAGGCCTGTTCAATGAAAAATCGGAAAAAGCGGTTATATCTGGCCTCAGCCGTTTCCTGGCCGGAATTCGCCTCCGGCCCGGCATCCGAATATTTGGCGGTCAGCAGGTGGGTTAAAGAGAAGCTGATCTGATTGGCCGCCTCGATCCGGTCAATGCTGTCAAAATCCGGATATTCGGACTGGTCCGTGTCCGGCACGTATTCATAGGCAAGCTCCGGAATGACCGTATGCTTGATGGGATGCGCATCCGGAGTCTGAGCGTTGTATATCCGGTAAAGATCCGTGGAAAGTGTTGCTTTAAGATCATAGAGTTCCCGGTGCTGATAGTCTTTGTCCGTGCCCGCTGCTTCGGTTCCCATATCCGGATCATCATCGGCAGACCAGGCGGTCTGGCGGATGCCGGCGGAGGGTTCGAACGTAAAGAAGGGGCCCGCCCGAAGGGGCAGGAAAAATCGGGGGTGGATGTCCATGCGGTGGCCTGAAATGCCGTCTTGGCGGTAAAAATAGGTGTATTCGCTGTCTGCTTGAAAAAAAACCGGCGTATCCAGCATCGGCTGCTTTAACGCGTTGAAGGTCATGGCCGGCAGCTGCTGAAGCGTGTCATCGCTATCTTCCAGGCGCCGCTTGATCACATTGTCATACCAGAGAAGATCCGCATTAAAGCTGTACCGGGGCCAGATTTTTTGAAGGTGGGCCCGGTTTTCCCGGACCGGATCGTCCTTGTCGTCCAAGTCCCGGCCGAATTCAGACGCAAAATAGTCATTGACGTCATTATATCCGGTATATCCGTCATCAAATTCCCGCAAATAATCCTGGTCGCTTACAATGTCCAGATCCAGCTGGGCATCCATGCCATAGGGTATTTCCTGGTCGGCTTTCATGCGGAACCAGTAGCGGTCGGAATTGGGCCGCAGATACCGGTCATCGCCATAACCCCACTCAGCCCCTGAGGCCTCTTCATCATCTACCTTTCGGTCTTCCATCCCGTCAAACATAAGGGCGCCTTGAGACTGAGGGCTTAGCCGGTAGCGGAATTCCCCGCCCAGCTTTTCCCCCCGGTTCTGGATGTGGTGATAGTAGAGTGTGGCATCTAAGCTCCTGTGGATCGCCCAGTAATAGGGCTGGATAAATTCAATGCCGTTTCGGTCTGAATACCCGGCTTCCGGGGCCAGAAAACCGGATTGCCGGTCGCGTTTGACCGGAAAGGCAAAATAGGGAAGATAGGCGACCGGGAGTTTTTTTGCCCAGAGCGCAGCGTGGCGCACCGAGCCGTAGCCGCCGATATCCACTGCCAGATCCCGGCCGGTCACCTGCCAGTCCGGCACTTCGCCGTCACAGCTGGTTAAACTTCCGCGATGAATCGCATAGCTGTCAGTCCCGGTTTTTTGAATCGTATCGCCCCGGATATAGAAGTTCTTTTCTTCGATAAAAATCAGGCCATCATAGACCGTACCGGTCTGCTCATTCAGATCAAAGCGCATTCGGCTGCCGGACAGTCGGTCGCCCCGGGTGTCCAGCCGGACATTTCCGGAGGCGTGCGCGTGCATGGTGGATTGATTGAACCGGACCGAATCTGCGGAAAGCGTGGTGGCGCCTTTTTCTATTATCACCTGGCCGGTGGCCGTATAGACATCCTGATCCTGGTCATAGACCAGGCGGTCGGCCGTGATGCGCCAGGGCGCGCCTTCTCCGCTGTCATTGGGTAGGGGCAGGGTTTCCGCCCGGCTGCTTGGGGCGGTTCCGGCAAAAATAACGGCAGCCAGAAAGAGGAGAAAGCCACTGATTCGCAACAATTTTTGGTTTTGGGTGTTCATCATGCAGCGTATCCGTTGAATTTGCCAAAACCGCCGGATTCTGGACACGGTAAATTTGTTCTATCTATTTTTCAGGCGGGCACGGTGGCCCGCGCGGCAATGCCGACATTTTGCAGGGTCGGACACCGTGCCGACCTTACATGCGAACAACCCCATGGTTATTGTGTTGTTCGCCAGAACAAATTCACCGTGGGATTCTGGTTATCTGGCCTTGAAGCCCATCAAATTTTTCAGTATAGGTCCATGATGGTCTTTAAAAATTATAAATTTTTCAGCTTAATGCTTATCAAGCTTTTATCATAAAGGCGGCCAGAATGAAAAATATCTTTGTCAGTGATTTGAAATCCGGGCAAGCAATAAATGACAGCTTTGTGCTCGCGGAAAAGCATTTGTCCCGGAAAAAAGACGGCGGCCAGTATATTGCCGTGGCATTATCCGATAAAACCGGCACCGTCAAAGGGGTGGTCTGGGATAATGTGGATGAATTAACCGAAAAACCGGCTGCCGGCGATTTTGTCCATATCCGGGGAAATGTCTCAGAATACCGGGGAGCGCTTCAGGTGGTGATTCAGTCCATGGTATCGCTGGCAGCAGCGGATATTGATAAAGCGGATTTTTTGCCGGCCACCCGCCGGAATCCTTCGGCCATGCTTGAAAAATTAAAGTCTGTTTCGGATTCCATAACCGATCCGGATCTAAAGGCCCTTTTGGCCGCATTTTGGTCGGATTCGGAGTTTGTGGAAAAATTCAAAATCGCCCCGGCCGCCAAAAAGATGCACCATGCCTATCTGGGCGGCCTGCTCGAGCACACATTGTCGCTTGTTCTCCTGGCGGATCGGATTGCGGACCACTACAGCGGCATTGACCGGGATTTGCTTTTGACCGGCGCGATCCTCCATGATATCGGTAAAATTAAGGAGTTCCGCTATGATCGGCGAATTGACTACTCAGACGAGGGCCGGCTGGTCAGCCATCTCGTGATCGGAGTAGAGATGGTTCAGGAAAAAATCGCCTCGCTTCACGACTTTTCGCCCCGGACTGCCATGCTGATCAAGCATATGATGGTCAGCCATCACGGCAATCGGGAATACGGTTCCCCTGAGCCGCCTAAAACCCTTGAAGCGGTGATGCTTAATTATCTTGATGAGATTGATGCCAAGATAACCGGTATCCGGGAATTCATGGAAAAACAGCCGGCGGATGAGGACTGGACCAGTTATCATAGGCCGCTGGATCGGTTTTTTTACAAAGGGGCGATGCCGCCGGATCCGGAACGCTCAATTTAGGATGAAGAAGGACGCGGTCAATGTTTATTACCTTTGAGGGGATCGAGGGCTCGGGGAAGACCACCCAGATTCGTCATGCGGCCGAGTTCCTGAAAAGAGCCGGGCACCGGTGCATGATTACCAAAGAACCGGGGGGTAGCGCCGTCGGCCGGCAGATCCGGTCCATCCTGCTGGATCCGAAAAACCGGGATATCCATTCGGTGACGGAACTGCTATTATATGCGGCAGACCGCAACCAGCATATACAGAAATTGATCCGGCCGGCCCTGGCAGACGGGCAAACCGTCATTTGTGACCGGTTCCATGATTCAACCGTGGTTTACCAGGGGTATGCCCGGGAGCTGGATATGGGGTTGATCGAAGATTTAAACACCCGGCTGCTGGGCGATCTTAAGCCGGACATCACCTTTGTCCTGGATCTGGAGCCGTCCGTCGGGCTTGAGCGGGCCTGGCAGCAGGTAAGCCAGGGGGGGCGCACCGACCGGGAAACCCGGTTTGAAAACGAGGCGCTTTCTTTTCACCAGAAGGTGCGGGCGGGTTATCTGGAACTGGCCCGCCGGGAGCCGGACCGGTTTATTGTAGTTGATGGCGCGCAGGATGAAGATGCGGTTAAAGAGGACATTTTAACCGGGCTGGCGGATAAGATTAGATAGTAAAGGTATAAGGCGGCTGCATGGGCAAAACCATATTAGATGCCATAGGCAATACCCCGCTGGTTGAAATACAGCGGCTGAACCCGAACCCGAGGGTCCGTATTTTCGCCAAAATTGAATACATGAACCCGGGCGGTTCCATCAAGGACCGCCCGGCCCTGTCCATGATCGAGGCCGGGGAGCGTTCCGGGCAGTTAACCCCGGATAAGACGGTGATTGAGGCCACCAGCGGCAATACGGGTATCGGTCTGGCCATGGTCTGCTCGGTCAAAGGGTATCGGCTGCTTCTGGCCATGCCGGAGTCCGTGAGCATTGAAC
>JBKHAE010000123.1:0-9701 GCA_046543065.1 Desulfobacterales bacterium
CGCTTTGACCAAATGGATCGGCGGCCATGGCACGGGTATCGGCGGTATTGTGGTGGATGGCGGCCGATTCGACTGGACTGACCCAAAATTTGATCTTTATAATACCCCGGATCCCAGCAATTTCAACCTGCGATTCGCCCATGACCTGGGCGAAGCCAATCACAAGGCATTTATTATCCGCATGCGGCAGGTACCGCTAAGGAATCTGGGGGCCTGCATTTCTCCGGACAATGCCTGGCTGTTTCTGCAGGGATTGGAAACCCTGCCGCTTCGGATGGAACGGCACTGCGAAAATGCCATGAAAGCGGCGAATTTTTTGAAATCCCATCCGGGCGTCGAATGGGTCCGGTATCCGGGATTGCCGGATGATCCGGCATATCCAGTCGCCAGTCGGTATTTGACCAAAGGCTTCGGCGCCATGGTGGTCTTTGGCATCAAAGGCGGCCGGGACGCGGGCAGACATTTTATCGACCGGCTGAAACTTTTTTCCCACCTCGCCAATGTCGGCGATGCCAAGAGCCTGGCCCTGCACCCGGCAAGCACCACACATTCCCAGCTGACAGAGGAACAGCAGCTGGCCGGCGGCCTTTCTCCGGATATGATTCGACTTTCCGTGGGCATTGAAGCTATTGATGACATTCTGGCCGACCTGGATCAGGCATTGGCGGGATGAGCGACAGGGTCAGAGGTGATGATGCTGAAAAAATTGTTGGATATATTGGGCCGCCGCCCGAAAAGCCGCAGAGAGCTAAAACCCGCTATGGAGGGGGTGGAGCGCATCATCCGGACCCGATGCCCGAACCTGATACTGACCCGCAAAAACCGGGCCTCGTTGATGGATGCGGTCCAAACCGCCATGGACCATGTCTCCGGTTTGATAGATCAGGTTCCGGGCCCGGTTGAGTGCATACCGGATCATTGGAATTCGGCTCCGGCGTTAAATGCCTTGTTTGTCAACTCTGATGCCATTAGAACGGCCCTGCAAGCCAGTGAGCCCTTGAAAAATTTTTTCAAACAAACGGCGGCCCCCCGCTGCGTTGCGTTTTTGACGGCCGCCTGGCATGAGAAAACCATTTTCGGTACCGCAAAGGAAGGCGAAATTTTCCGCCGGGATGTGCCGCAGCAGGCCATATCTTTTGCGGATCATAAGTTTGTCGCCCCGGCCGCGGATTTGACCGCCGCGCAAACAGGGCTCCAGAAAGAGGCTTTGACCTCCATTTGCCGGCAGGCGTTTGGCCAGACCCGGGATTTAAAGGCATGGGAGGCCGAGCTCAAGCAGCAGCGGGATCTTCTGGCGTTTAAGGTAAATCCCCGCAGCGGCCGGGCGGGGGATGGAGAATACGCGGCGGAAAAGCAGGTCCTCAATGATATTGATAAGAAAATTGCGTCTATTCAAAATGAGCTGGGAGACAGTGAAAGCAACTTTCAGTATATGCTTGGCATCCTTTACAGGCCGCAGGATCTGATCGCGTTTAAACCGGTTTCTCTTCGGCTCAGCCGCCTGGGGATCGTAGATGAGGATGCGTCTGATGCCAGGGCCAATGAATTGACTCTGGCAAGATATAAAATCGTTCGGATGCCTGAACAGGGCGGGATATGGGCAATCGTGGGGCGTGAGCACGTGGCGGGGGTGGAATTAGACGCTTGAGGCCAAGCCGCGTATTATTGTATCGCAGATAATATTCGAAAGGTCATATAGGCGGCGAAAATGCCCAGCAGCAGGACCCCTTCCCACCGATCCAGAGACTGCTTTTTTCCGGTGAACATGGCGGCAAAAAGGATAAAGCTGGCCAGCACGACCATGCCGATGTCCTGGTTGCTTGCGGGCTGAAAAGGCAGCGGCTTAATCACTGAACTGATCCCCAGGACAAGAAAAATGTTGAAAATGTTTGAGCCCACCACATTGCCCACCGCCATTTCCACATTGCCTTTGTAGGCCGCCATCGCCGACGTGGCGAGCTCTGGAAGAGAGGTTCCGATGGCCACAATGGTAAGCCCCACCAGCGCTTCGCTTAAGCCGAAGACGGATGCCATATGCACGGCCCCGTCGGCAATCCATTTGCCGCCGATTGTCAGTCCGATCAGCCCGCCGATTATCAGGAGCACGCTTTTGCCCGCGCCCTGATTCAGCCGCAGCGGCTCCGCCTGATGGCTGCCGCCGACATGGGCGATGCTTGCCGAATAATACAGAAAGATGGCGAAAAACATGAGAAAAATCAGGCCATCGGATCTGGAAATATCCGAATACGCCCATCCGTCGATCAGGTTGTCATTGGCTGCCGCCCACAGAGTCAGGGCCGCCAGCAGGCTGAAGGGGATCTCCCGCCAAACCGTGCCGCGGGTGACCCGAAGGGGACGAATCAGCGCTGCAACCCCAAGAATCAGAAGGATATTGGCGATGTTGCTGCCCAGCACGTTGCCGATGGCAATGCCGGTGCTGCCCTTGAAGCTGGCCGCGATATTGACGAACAATTCGGGCGTAGACGTGCCGAATGCCACAACGGTAAGTCCAATGACCAGATCCGAAATCCCGAATCTCCGGGAAATGGTCGATGCGCCGTCTACCAGCAGATCCGCCCCCTTGATCAGAAGGGCGAAACCCGCAAGCAGCAAAATGTAGGGGAGTAAATGGGTCATACGTGGCCAAACCGAGTTTTAATCTGTTTAGGATAAATTGTCATGTTGCCATAACCTCTGCTGCTTGTTAATAAAAAAATTGGATGGCGTCGCAAAAAAGGGGTTTATATCGTCATGATGGCATTTTTGCAGAAGGTAACTTATGATTCGTACTCGTACGCGTACTCGTGCTCGTAATCGGCTTTTAATTTTTTCGAGTACGATTACGAGTACGAGAACCGTCCCGCTTGCGCGGGACTGAGTACGATCAGTTCCTTGCAAGTCAGACCGTATAGGATTGATAAGATTATGAGCAGCCAAGCCAATACCGCTTCCAAAACCCAAGCAGACGGCACCCTGGGCACCTTTTCCGGGGTGTTTACCCCCAGCATTTTAACCATCCTGGGCATCATTCTTTTTCTGCGCCTGGGCTATGTGGTGGGAAACGCCGGCCTGGGGCTGGCCCTGGTCATCATTGCCCTGGCCAATGCCATCTCCGTGTTAACCTCGGTATCGCTGGCAGCCATTGCCACCAATATGAAGGTAAAGGGCGGGGGAGACTATTACCTGATATCGCGGACATTAGGCCTGGAATTCGGCGGGGCCATCGGCATTGTGCTGTTTCTGGCCCAGTCGGTCTCCATCGCGTTCTACAGCATCGGTTTCGGCGAAGTCCTGGCGGCGCTGGTGCCGTTTTCCATGCCCGGACTTTCCCAATTGATTGCCGCAGCCGCGGTGCTTCTGCTTTTTGTTTTTGCCTGGCTGGGCGCGGACTGGGCCGCCCGGTTTCAGTTTATCGTCATGGCCATACTTACAGCGGCCGTTGTGTCCTTTTTTGTGGGCGGGGCTCTGCGCTGGGATACCGCCATGCTGGTGAAAAATTTTTCAGCCCCGGCCGATACCCAGCCGTTCTGGATCGTATTCGCCATCTTTTTTCCGGCGGTGACCGGGTTTACCCAAGGGGTGAGCATGTCGGGCGACTTAAAGGACCCGGGCAAAAGCCTGCCCAACGGAACCTTTGCGGCCGTAGGGGTCTCCATTGTCGTCTATTTCGCGGCGGCCGTGGTCTTTGCGGCTTCGCTTCCGGGCGATATTCTGGCAACCGAATACAACGCCATGAAGCGGGTGGCAGCCATTGACGCGCTGGTTTTGGCCGGCGTGATCTCAGCGACCCTTTCCTCGGGTATGGCCTCGTTTATGGGCGCTCCGCGGATTCTCCAATCCCTGTCCGCAGACCGAATATTTCCCTTCCTGCAGCCCTTTGCCAAGGGGGTTGGTCCCACCCATAATCCCCGCCGCGGGGTGCTCTTAGCCGGCGGCATTGCGCTTTTTACCATCGCGCTGGGCAACCTGAACCTGATCGCCCCGATTGTATCCATGTTTTTTCTGATCTCCTACGGGCTCTTAAATTATGCGACGTATTTTGAGGCCCGTGCAGCCAGTCCCTCGTTTCGGCCCACATTCCGCTTCTATGATAAGCGCTTAAGCCTTGCCGGCGGGCTTGCCTGCCTGGGGGCCATGCTGGCCATTGATATTACTGCCGGCATTGTGGCACTGGCGCTTTTATTCGCTGTGTTTCAGTATATCAGGCGAACCGCCGGTCCGGCCCGGTGGGCGGACAGCCGCCGTTCCTACCGGTTTCAGCAGATCCGTCAGCATCTTTTGGAAGCGGCCGAGGCGCCCGAGCACCCGCGGGACTGGCGGCCCAATCTGCTGGTGTTCTCGGATGATCCCGAGCGGCGCAAACCCTTGCTCCGGTTTGCAGACTGGCTTCAGGGCAAGAGCGGGTTTGTCACAGTGGTTCGCATCCTCCAGGGCGAGGGCGGCAAGATGCGCAAGCCAAAGGCGGATGCAGCCGATGAACTCGCAAAGGATGTTCAGGATTTGGACGCGGATATGTTTCCCCTGGTGGTAACCGGGCCCAATATCCGGCTTGTGCTTCAATCCCTGGTCCAGTCCTATGGCATCGGTCCGTTAAAGGCAAATACCATGATGACCAACTGGATCGGACAGCGCGATAATGCGCCATCCGAATATCGCAGCAAGCGGTTCGGCATCTATTTAAGTACCGCCTTTCGCCAGGGGTTTAATATTCTTTTGTTTTCCGCCGGAAAAGACGCATGGCAGGGGCTCCAGGAGATCCCGGCGGAAAAGCGCCGGATCGATGTGTGGTGGCGGGGCGATGCCACCAGCCGACTGATGATTCTTTTTGCGCATATGATTCGTTTGAATAAGCCGTGGAACGGGGCAAAGATCCGGGTGCTGGATGTGAGCGCGGATGTGTTTGTCTCCGGCCGGACGGTGGCGGACCTGGAAAATACCCTGTCCGAGATTCGGATAACCGGGGAACCGGAGATCGTGGCAAGTGCGAATGCCGATGCGGTGGCAGCCTACTCTGAGGATGCCGCCCTGGTGTTTCTGCCGTTCCGGCTGATCCAGGAAGAGCCCAAGGATCCCTTCGGCAACGAACTCTCCGGCCTGCTTGCCCGGCTGCCGGTCACCGTGGCGGTGCTGGCGGCAAAGGATGTTGATCTCTCCGCAGAGCCCGAGGCGGGTCAGGCCGGTGAGATTGCCGAAGCCATGGATAAGCTCGATGACGCCCGAAAAAAAGAGAAAGCCGCGGAAAAAGAGGCGGAAAAAGCCTCCCAAGAGGCTGAAGCCGCGATCAATGCATGGCAGGAAGCCATAGAAGCAGGGGAATCTGAGGAGACCATCCGTCAGTTGAACACAGAGGTGATGAATGCGAAGAACCGGGCCGTTCAGGCTGCCCGCAAAGCTGCCAAACTGGCCGCCAGCGTGGAAACTCTATCCCGTACCGCCCGTCAGCTGGGGGCGGATATTCCGGAAGAGAAAGAAAAAGAGGAATCGGTGGATTAGCCCCGTATACGCGTAGGTTGGGTTGAGCGCCAGCGAAACCCAACCTACATTGCTTACTCCGGGCGCGTACGAATTGCCTTAACCGCGTCAAAATTTGTTATTACAATTGTATTAACAAATTTGTGCAATTGATCAGGCATCAGGCAAACCCGGCTTATTCTTCAAATCAAGCAATTGCAATAATGTTTTCAAACATTCGATTAAATTTACCAGAAGCGCTGGAGACAGGCAAGTTCAAAGCCACCAGTTCATATCCATCGGATATGCCTGAACAGCCAGACGAGGCCGGCGGCGATTAACAGCAGGATGATTGTGACGATGCTAAACGCCATTGGATTGTCCGCGCCGGGCATACCGCCCACATTAATGCCCAGAAGGCCTGTTAAAAGGCTCAAGGGGAGAAATATGGCCGTCACAATGGCCAGTAAATACATGGCCCGGTTGGTTTGCTCGGAAAGATGATGGTCCAGTTCTTCCAGCGTGATGGCGGCCCGCTCCCTGGCCGAATCAATATCTTCAACAAACCGGGCGGTTCTCTCCGCGATTTCCCGTATCTGCAGGCGGGCGGGGTCATCGAGCAGCGTGATTTTTTCATTCAGCAGTTTGGTCAAGACATCCCGCTGCGGGGCGATGTATCGGCGCAGGCTGGTGCACTGTCGCCGGCTCTGTGCCAGTTGGGGCCGCAATTCGGCGCTTTTTACGGTCAACACCGAATCTTCGAGCACATCCACCTGGTCATCGATATCTGAGATGACATCCCACATTCGATCCGCAATCCGCTCGGCCACCATCACCAGAAAATCGGCGGGATGGGCCGGCCCCTGGCCGGCGTCAATGGCGTTGCGGGTATCATCTACGGCCATAATTTTTCGCTGGCGCATGGTAATGATCCGGCTGGCAGTAAAGTGCATCCGCAGGCTGACCATGTCTTCCGGATCGGAGCCGGGATTGCAGTTTACCCCCCTTAGTATCAGAAACAGGCCTTCTGCGGCGTTCAACATCCGGGGCCGGGTATCCTGCTCCTTTAATATATCAATGGACAACTCACTCAACCCGCTTTCCGTTGTCAGCCATTTTTGGACTTTGGGTTTGGTATAATCCAGGTGAATCCACAGCAGGCCTTGATCCGGTGTCCATTTTTCAAGCCCGGCCCAGTCAAGCGCCTGCCCTCCGCCCTTGCCGTCCAGAATATAGGCAAATATCAGTCCGTCATTTGCGTCCGAATTGTCCATATGTGCCTCCAAAAGCAGCAGTTAGCTCTATTGAGCGGTCCAAGTATCTGCGGAAATTTGAAAATCGCTCACTTTAGATGCGATTATAGAATCTATATGGGCCCGATGGAATTAATCCCGAAAAACAGGTGGAGCAGGTAATTCAATTGATTGCGCAAAACCGCATAGGAGTAATGCCGCTTGGCGATTTGGTAATTGGTTTCCGTCATCTGTCGGCGTTTTTCGGGCGATTCAAGTACTTCCTTGACCTGGCGGATATTCTTTCGCGTCAAATATCCGTCCATCTGGATCAGGTCAAAGCCCAATGGTTCGATATCTTTTACAAAGATGGCATATCGGTTGATCAGCAGTGGCTTTTTAAAATAGACAGCCTCCAGAAACGCGTTGCCAAACCCCTCATACAGGCTGGGGTAGGTGATTAAATCCGCATGCGGATAAACATCCCAGAGCGAATAGCCGCCGGTTGACGGGAGGGGCTCCTCATCGGGCAGATGAATCGGGTCGCTGATATGCATCGGCGCCAGAAATAATTCCACCCCATTGCTCTTGGCCGTTTCTTTCAGCCACTCCGCATATTCCTGGCCCTCGTCGCCTGCCTCATGGGATATCACCAGCTTATAACGCGGGGCATTTAACTCTTTGACCAGGTTGATGGCATGTTCAATTCCCTTTCGGGCCACCACGCGGGTGGGCTGGAGGATCATAAGATCATCTGCGGCAAGACCGACTGACTGCCGGAAATGTCTGGTGGCTTCCCGGTCAACCGCCGGCGGATTCTCAAAATCCAGCACATTGGGAATCACCACCGAAGACAGGCCCTTTCGGTGGGCCAGTTCCTCCTGGGCGGGGGTGTTGATCACCACATGTTCAATATTGTATAAGGGCGGCGGAAACGCCATTCGGAGATAATCGCCGACTGCATTTACCGAATATCGGGTTCTCTCCCAGTAAAAATCATGATGATGGGCAATGGTGGGAATCCGGGTTTCGGCAATGATCTCTGTGATGGCAAGCCCCAGCGGCAGGTGCATGGGGATGGCCAGGGCGTTTTCCACTATCAGCAGTTCAAGCTCGAATGCCTTTATAAATTCCCGCAGCCGGTGTTTTAAAAACGCCCGCATGTCGTGGATGGCATCGGTCACTTCAGGCAGCCGGTTTTTCCGGCCCAGGATGCGTTCATTGATCCAGTGGTTTCGCTCATGCTGGAAATGGGCTTCCGGAACCACCATGGAACGCCGGCTGTTCCGGTCCGAGACCCCGGCAAACCAAAAACATTCGTGCCCCTGGCTATTTAGGATGCTTGCCCATTTGCTGGCCTCCAGGGTTACACCGTCAGTCCCCGCAAACCGGGTGGATATAAAACCAATGTGTTTTTTCATGGGATTATGTGGGCGCCGTGGCTGTGTTAGATTCTTTTGTCTCCCTATAATTGTTTAATATAACAAAGAAACAGGCGGTAGCAAGGATTGAGGTGGCGTATGAGATATTGATAATTGCTCAGAAGGCCCGCTGATTTCTATTTGGAGACTTTTTTATCCGATGTTTATAGTGTATAGTAAATGGTAAAAAATTAGGGGCTTGATAATATGGCAAAGAAATTGATCCGTTCCGCCACCCAGCGCATGTTTCGGCTGGGCGGTTTGGCGGGGCGTGTGGGCGTGTCCATGGCCGGAAACACCATGGCCAATTTTTTCCGGGATTCGGATCGAAAGGATGAATACTGGATGGATACCCTGTTAAAAAATGCCCAGCGGGTCACCGGGGAGCTTGGCCAGTTAAAAGGGGTGCCCATGAAGATCGGGCAGATGCTGAGCCTCCATGACAATTTGTTTCCCAAAGAAGTGATCCGGGTTTTCAAGAGCCTGCAGCAGCAGGCGCCGTCCGTGCCGTTTGAAGAAATGCTCGCCATGATCCGCAGGGAACTGGGCCCATCCTATGATCATATCGCCCATATTGACAAGACCCCGCTGGCCTCCGCCTCCATCGGCCAGGTGCATCGCGCAGAGCTCGCCGACGGCCGTGAAATCGTGCTTAAAGTCCAGTATCCGGGCATTGATGAGGTGATCCGCTCGGATCTGAAAACGCTTAAGGGCATTTTAAAGCGGGTCTTTTCCATGTTTACCCGCATGGATATGGAGGAGATCTGGCAGGAGCTAAATGCCCGGCTGCTTGAGGAGCTCGATTACGAGAACGAAGCGCAAAATATGCGCCGGGTGGCGGATAATTACAAGGATGACGACCGGGTCATCATCCCGAAGGTCATAGATGAAATGACGAGCCGCCATGTGCTGGGCATGGAGCTGGTCCAGGGGATTTCCTCTACAGCGGCCACCAGTGAGGCATACCGCGAAGCGTTAAGAAGCGAATGGGGCGTGTCGCTCATCACTTTTGCGATGCGCGGGCTTTTCGAGTTCAAGTTCCTGCATGCCGACCCTAATCTTGCCAATTTCGCATTTCTGGAGAATGGCGGGATTATTGTATATGATTTCGGATGTATGAAAGAAGTGCCGGCGGGGCTTTGCGCCGGGTACGTGCAGCTGGTTGAAGCGGTGATGAATCATGAATATCCACGAATACCGGAAATTCTCAAGTCCATGGGGGTCCATAAAGCCTCGGGCGAGAAGGTTTCCTGGGAGATGGCAAAGGATTTTGCCGACGTGTTCCAGGAAATCATTGATACGCGGAATCATTTTACCTTTGGCGAGGACGCGGACATATATTCCCGGCTTATTTCGCTGGGCCATAAATACGTGAATGAATCCATGTCTTTTATCTTCCCCAAAGATGTCATTTTCATCGACCGAACCTTCTCCGGCCATTTCGGCAATCTCTGTCATTTAAAAGCCCGCGCCAACTGGCGGGCCCTTCTCATCGAACAGCTGGAATCCGCTGGCTATTCCATCCGGCAGCCGATCGAACAGTGACGGCTTCGCAAAAAGTCCAATATCTTTGTTGCGCTGCATCCCTCGGAATTTC
>JBKHAE010000018.1:0-38847 GCA_046543065.1 Desulfobacterales bacterium
GGCGGATGCGCTGTCGCTTATCCGCCCTACGATAAGCCCTGCGCGCATGGTAGGGTGGATAAGCGCCAGCGCATCCACCGCTCAAATCAATCCTTTTTCCAATGATTCCAGGTTTCCATTATTTCGGGTTTTTCTAAAAGGGTGGCCAGCTCCATAATCCGGGGATCAAGATATGAATAATCAAGCGCGTGCTTTTGGAATTCGAGGATACCTTTCACATCCGCCAGATCCTGTGGGCGGTCCGATATAATCTTGAGCAGGATCAAATCCTCGGCAGTACAAAAATTAACGAAACCATTGCCTATTTTAACTTTTCTCGCTCTTTCAACGGCATTCTGCTCAAAGGCCAGTGCGCCAAAAATCATATCAATGTTTTGCTCTTCCGGCGTTTTTAAGGGCAGTACGCGGGTTTCTTCTATAAATTCCAGCGGAGTTGTAACCCGAAATTTATAGTTTTGATTTTCGAATATCGAAATAAGGCCCTTGATTTCGTGTTCCTGAACCCAAACGGTGATATCAATGTCCAGTGTAGCCCGGGGCCGGCCCCATTTTGCATTTGCCATGCCGCCGATGACCATGTAGGGTATGGCGTTTTCATCAAGCAGGGCGGCAATGTCCAAAAGCGCTTTTTCGAGGAGTTTTATTTCAGGCATGCCAGCATTTTGCGCATTTTTACGATACCTTCCACATTCACCGGCCGTTGTCTGGCATCTTCGGGGATCATTTCGTATAATTCAAAAACTGCTGCCAGGCAGCGGCTGTCTTCCATTTTATCGGGGTTGGCCTTTTCCCACATATTGAACCGGCTAAGGGCGGCACGGTGTTTATCAATTTTGGATTTTTGAATTTTTGGATGATCTTTATGTAGCGGGTTGGGTTTCATAATCCTAGTATTAAAAAAATATTGAGTTTTGTCAATATGATTAGAATATTCGGCGGATGCGCTGGCGCTTATCCGTCCGATAAGCATGCAGGTCGGCGCGGTGGTCTATTCTATGGTCGGCACGGTGGCCGACCCTACTGAGCCCCCCTTTGAAAAAGGGGGGATTGGGGGGATTTGTATTGGCCCATGGTGAAAAATCCCCCTAAATCCCCCTAAATCCCCCTTTGCTAAAGGGGGACTTAAAGGAAAAGGCTTTTTTTATGAGCCTTTGCCAAAGGGGGACTTAAAGGAAAAGTATTGTAGGTTAGATAAGCGCCAGCGCATCCACCAATCAGCTTTGGCGGCTATACAAAAAGTCCAATATCTTTGTTGCGCTGCATTCCTCGGGATTTGCGCGCCGCGATCTTGAACTTTTTTCTTTGCCGTCCCAGAATCGACTTTTTACGAGCCCATCAGCTTTAAATGCGAAAAAAATTAAAACATATCATTCGCCTGGACCGGGCGGTCCGTTTTGTGTGGCAGGCGGGGGCCGGATGGGTGATCGGATCTGCTGCGGTGATGACCCTGCAGGGAGTGCTGCCGCTGGCGGCGCTTTATCTGATGAAGCGGATCGTGGATGCGGTGACCGAGGCGGTAAAGGCGCCGGAGCCGGCTGCGGCTTTCGGGCCGGTGCTGTTTTTTATTGTCCTGGCCGGCGGCGTCGCCCTGCTCCAGGCATCTTTGGGCGCGGTTTCCGGTTTGATCCAGGAGGCCATGAGCCTGACGGTGAGCGACCGGATGTATCAACGATTGCATGCCAAATCCATTGAGGTGGATCTGGATTACTACGAAAACCCCCAGTATTTCGACACCCTGCACCGGGCCCAGCGGGAAGGCCCGAACCGGCCGACGCAAATCGTCAACACCCTGATGCGCCTGGGCCAGAACAGCATCTCCCTTATCGCCATGGCCGGGCTGTTGTTTACCTTTCACTGGGCGGTGGCCCTGGTATTGGTGGCCGCGGCCGCACCGGGCATTTTTGTGCGCATGAGATACTCAAAGGTCATGTTTCACTGGCAGCGGGCCAAAACCCCGGATGAACGAAAAGCCATGTATTACAACCGGATACTGACCGGAAACGCCCATGCCAAAGAGGTGCGCCTGTTCGGCATCGGCGATGAGATCTCGGACCGGTTTACCCGGGTGCGGGATCGTCTGCGAAAGGAAAAGCTGGCCATTTCCCGCAAACGCGTATTTGCAGATTTTATGGCCCAGGCGGTCGGCTCGCTGGCGGTATTTGCCACCTTTGGCGCGATTGCGTACCGGGCGGTGATGGGTGCGATCACACTGGGCGACATGGTGATGTTCTACCAGGCCTTTCAGCGGGGTCTGGGATATCTTCGGACGATGCTTCGCGGCGTGGCGGACCTCTATGACAGCAACCTGTTTCTTTCCTATCTGTATGAATTTCTGGATTTTACCCCCCGGGTACAGGAGCCGGAAGATCCCCTGCCGGTACCCCAGACGCCCGATCACGGCCTGCGTTTTGAAAATGTCTGGTTCAGATATCCCAACACCGCGCCCATGGTGCTGAAAGACGTGTCACTTGCCGTCCGTCCGGGCGAAGTCGTGGCCCTGGTAGGTGAAAACGGCTCCGGCAAAACCACACTGGCCAAGCTCTTATGCCGGCTCTATGATCCGACGGAAGGCCGCATTTTTCTGGAAAACATTTCGCTGGACCGGTTTTCCACGGCAGCGCTGCGCCGGGAGATCAGCGTCATTTTTCAGGATTTTGCCAAATACAACCTGTCCGCAGCGGACAACATCCGGTTCGGCAATATTGATCTATCTGATACGGATAATGCGGCGATTGAAAGGGCTGCCAAGGATGCAGGGGCCGATCACATTATTGAGACCCTGCCCCATCAATACCAGACGATTCTCGGCAAGCTCTTCAAGGACGGGGTGGAGCTCAGCATCGGCCAATGGCAGATGATTGCCCTGGCCCGGGCCTTTCTGCGCGACGGCCGCCTTATCGTGCTCGACGAGCCCACCAGCAGCCTGGACCCGAAAACGGAATATCAGATTTTTAACCGGTTCCGGGAGTTACTGCACAATAAAAGCGCGATTTTGATCAGCCATCGGTTTTCCACCGTACAGATGGCGGACCGGATCCTGGTGCTGCACAAGGGCCGTATCGTGGAGGAAGGCCCGCACGCGGCATTGATTCAGAAAAACGGCTATTATGCGGAATTGTTCAGTAATTCGGGCGGGCACGGTGGTTTGGTTTTTTAGGCAGGCGCGGTGGTCTTTTTTATAGGCAGGCACGGTGGCCTGCCCTACGATGGGGAGGGGGGAAGCAGGCGCGGTGGCCTGCCCTACGATGCGGGCAAATGACGGGGTTTCTCGTAGGGTCGGCCACCGTGCCGACCCGCCATGGCCGATGGGACGGCCATCCTGCGGCTTAACCATCCTGTTGCGTTGTTAAAACCACATCAAAATATGCGTTTGACTGTTGCCTTAACTTAAAAAGTTTGATAAACATAATAAGATTTAGGTTTTAATAAAAAAAGGGCGGGGGGCAAAATGCTGAAAAAGCTGATAGCGGTACTATTGCTGCTGTTTTCACCCATGATGGCAGTTAATGCAAATAGTGCACAAAACACACAAAGCGAGGTCGATGAGGCGTTTATGGCCGCCACTTTCGAGCGTTATCCGCTGCAAACCGCCATTCAGACGCTGACTCAAAAAAACGTGCCGACTCAAATGATTATCGAAGAAGCCCAAAAAGCCGGGCACAGAGACGGCCGAATCACCCAGTCGCTTTATCAATCAAATCTATCCGAGGATCAGGTGATTGTGGGTGCCATGCAGAGCCACATGTCACCCCGCCGGGTTTTGAAAAGCCTGGCGGATGCCGGCGTAGCCCCTGAAAAAATTTTGAATCTGCTGATAAAAAACGAATCGGATATGAACCGAATTTTTGCAGCATGCCGCTTCATGTTAAATAATGGATATACAAAAGCTGAACTGGTGAAAGCCTTGTCTGAAGCGGGCGCCGGCCGGCCGATACTGATCAAGGCGGCCAGACGGTTTGACATTCCGCCGGCAACAACCGTGCAAGCCTATGAGGCAGTTCACGGCGAGCCCGAAAAATTCGGCCATGTCTATACCCGCCACTCGCTGCCAAAACCGGCGCGCATTGCTGTGGGTGTCGCCCGCATCCACAACAACGACGCCTTTAGGGAGAGGCCTGTTATCAGCCCCAAAAATCCTTAGATTTAAACATTCTTCCGGCATAAATGGATATCTTAAATATAACTGGCATCATGAAATTTTCCCGTCATCCCCTGAAATTCTACATAGTTATCGCCACATGGGCTTGTCTGGCCTGTCTGTTTTCCCCTTCACAGCTGCCTGCGGAAGAAAAGGACAGCCAGGTGATTCGCGTCAGGGATGTCCGGGGCAGTGTTGAATCCTCCCTTACGGCAACTGCCGTAAACCACGCCCCCATTGCGCCCACCCCATCCCCGAAAGTGCGCGTGGGCGATGTGGTAACTTTTAGGGTCAATATTGAGAATAATTATTCAACACATTTTTACGGTTTGGCGGCTGAAGCCGGATGGGGGGAGGGGTTTGCCTACCAGGGGAGTCTGTCCGGCGAAAATATCGAGGCTGCCTATGACAAGCAGGCAAATAAAATAACCGCCAGTATCCCTGAAATTCTTCCTTCGGAAAAGATGGATACGCCTTGTATGTATACATTTGACCTGAAGGTCACCGGGTGTGAAGACCTGTTCGTCAATGTCTATACGGATGAGTTGTACGCCTGCGAGGCGGTTAAAACCTATTACCTGCCGATTCAAATCAAGCCGCCGAATATCCGTTACGCGATCACACCCCCCGCCATTGCAATTTCCGACGACAATGCCCGGCAGGCAATTGAAATCAAAAATACCGGCCAGGGAAAAGCCAATGACTTTGCGATAGACACCAATTTTGAGGCCATGCCGCTTAATATCAAGAATATTTCCGAGGAATTTACATATGACGCGGCAAACGGGATTTTTAAAACAGATGCGGCTATTTCCCCGGGAAAGGCCGTGACGCTCAAATTTGATATCCATCCAGACACGGATCAGCCTGCCAAAAAAACCTCTGATTCGGCTTTTGCCGCTCCGGTCATATTTCAGCCGGTATATACCGGCGAATGCGGTACCCGGTTTGAGGCGCCGCCAAAGTCGGCGGATTTAAAAATAAACGGGCGCGCCGGGCCTGTTGAACCGCCGGATACGGCCGGCGCCCCGGACCTGGCCCTGCGGGTCAGCCCCGAATGCCGCCGGGTGTTATCCCCGGAAGAGCCGCTGGCCTGGACAATCTCTGTAATTAACCGGGGGAGCGGCACCGCCCGGGATGTGGTGCTTCATGATAAGCTGGGCCGGCATCTCCGGTATTTGCCGCCGGAAGCCGAACCGAAAACAGCGACGCCCAAACAGCTTAAGGATATACCGGCAGACGGGCTGACCTCTGTTACCTGGGAACTGGGAGATATTGCGCCCGGAGAGCTCCGCAGCGCCAGAGTTTCCGCTTATCCGGAGGCCCCTGAAAATGAAACCGCGGACTATTTCAATACGATCCATGTCAAATACGGGGACGAAGATCAGTGCTGCGATTACCGGGAAATCGAGGCCCCCTGTTTTATCCGGCCGGATGAATGCATCGAGGGGGATGTGTTTGAAAGCTGCGGCCGGGTGCACGGATTCTTTTCACTCACCCAGATGTATAAATCCAACCTTTACAGAACCGCGGATGATCCGGAAGGGGTTTGGGCCACCTATCTCACCCCCGGCATCTGGGCGGCTGTGCCGGGAAGCTGCGACCGGATCGTTGAGATTGTAACCTCGAGCGCCACCCCCGGCGGGCTGGTCATCAGCCCCTTTTACCCGAAAACCAACCGGAAATACCAGTCCTATCTTTTATACAGCCCCCAGTATGAGATTTATCATGATCACAGCGACGAAAACATGCTCACCCATCGGGCGGATGCCTATTTTCGCTATAACACGCGGAACAAACTATCGATCCGGGCGCTGGACCAGTTTAAAAAATCTCACGATTCCATCTCTTCCCGGGCATTTACCATTGATGACCGCTATAAAACCAATCTGTTTAACACCCTCGGCACACTGGACCTGACTGAGAAGCTCCGGCTGCGCCTGGATTACTCCAATTTTTATCTGGACTATGACAGCTCGGAGAACAGCCGGGCGGACCGGATGGACAACGCATGGGCCGCATACGGCTACTTTAACCTGACCTCAAAAACCGCCGTATTTGCCAATTATGAATTTTCCGATATTGATTATGATTCAAACGATCTGGACAGCCGGGAGAACCGGTGGTTTGCCGGTTTACGCTGGGATATCACCCAAAAGACCGGCGGCCAGGCAAAGGTCGGATTCGGCGAAAAAAATTACGATCAGCCGGGGTTATCCGACCTGGATACATGGATGGCTGAAATCCAACTGGATCATACATTGACCTCGCGGACCAATGTGGTATTGAATGCCTACCGCCGCTATGACGAGGTGCTGGGTGAGCTGGTGGACAAGGATGATTTGAAGGAAAATTTTTCCAAGGGGATTTTAACCCATTTTATCGGATTGTCCCTGAATCAGGATTTGACTACCAAACTGCATTTAAGCCTGGATGCCACATATTTCTATGATAAGTATGAGGATGAAGAACGGCTCTCCACCCGAAAAGAACGGGAGGACACGGAATTTGCCATCTCTCCGGCCGTTAAATTTGATTTCATGAAATGGCTGACATTTGATCTGGCATATACCTATACGAACCGGGATTCCAATTATAATCAGTTTGACTATGAAGACCATACGGTCTTTCTGCGGGCCAGCATTTTCCAGTAGGGCGGTTGCAGAACTCTGTATATAAATTATCATATGGCGATTTTGGACGATAATGAAACCTATTTATTTTGCGCTTATAATCTGCGTGTTATTTTTCAGTGCGGGGACAGTAACGGCCCAGGATTATATACTGGGCGAAGGCGACGTCATAACTATCGCTGTTTACGAACACCCGGATCTTAAAACCACCACCCGCATAAGCGGCGACGGCAGGGTTGGGATGCCGCTGATCGGGCAGGTATCCGCCGCCAACATCAGTGTCGACGAATTTGCCGAAAAAATAGAGTCCCGGCTGGCGGACGGCTATATCGTCAATCCACAGGTGAATGTCTTTATCGAGGAGTTCGGAAGCCGCAAGGCCACGATTCTGGGAGAAGTCGATGCCCCCGGCTTATATGAACTGCGAGGCCAGACATCGCTTCTGGAGCTGATTTCAAAAGCCGGCGGGCTGCTTGAAAGCGCCATCAACCGGGCGGTGATTCACCGCAAGAAAAGCGTCAACCAAGAGGAACGAACGATTGTGGTTGACCTTCGCCGCCTGATGAAAGAAGGCAAAGGCGGGCGCAATATTGATATTATCGATGGCGACAATATCTTTATTCCCAAAAAAGAGGTCATCTATGTCACCGGCCAGGTGAAAAAGCCGGATACATACAATTACGAGGAAGACCTCACCGTTATCAAGGCGATTACAATGGCCGGCGGGACCAACGATAAGGCCGCGCCCGGCCGGACCAAAATCATAAGGTCCCAGGGCGGCAAGGAGCAGCTTTTGAAAGGCGTTAAAATGGACCAGATGATCAAGCCCAATGATGTGATCGTGGTGCCGGAGAGTTATTTTTAACCCAATAACCAACAACCAACAACCAACAACTAATAACCAATAACCAATAACTAATAACCAATAACTAATAACTAACAACCAATAACCAATAACTAATTTATCATGGACGAAGAAAGCATTCATCTAAAAGACTATTTTCAGGTGCTCCTGCGACGGAAGTACCTTATCCTGCTTGTATTCATTGTCTGTCTGCCGTTTGTATTTATTCAGGCGTTTTCATACACCCCGGTCTACAAGGCCTCAGCCAAATTGTTCATCCAGGAAAGCAATACGCCCAATCTAATCTCTGATTCGCGCTACCGGTATGACCCGGGATTTCTGACAACGCAGGCCCAGATCATCAAAAGCAGCAAAGTCGGGGAAAAGGTGGTCCGGAATTTAGACCTGGATGAACCCTACCGGCAGTATTTTCCGGAAAACAATGCCGAGCCCTCGCTTGCCCGGAAAGTCAAGCACTGGCTGCGCAACTTTTATCAAACCGCCCTGAAATTAGCCGGGCTGGCGGGGGAGCCGGCGGAAAAACAGCCGTCATCTGAAGAATCGCTGAGCGAGGCGGAAAAAAAAGAGCGGCGCATCCGGTCTTTGGCAAAAATGGTAAGCAGCGGCATTTCCGTGGGCGATACCGCCAGCCAGGACCGCCAGGAGGGCAATATCGTGGAGGTAAGCTTTTCCTCCCCCAATCCGGATTTTGCCGAAAAAATCGTTAATAATGTGGCCTCGGCATATAAGCAGTTCCTGCTGGAGATGCGGATGGAATCCACTTCCGAGACCATCGAATGGATGAAAACCAAAGCCGCTTCCCAGCGCGAAAAACTCGAGAGCAGTGAGAAGAAACTTCAGGAATACAAGAAAGAACACGACATTTATACCGTAGATGATGATGAGGCGCTTTTCCCGTCTAAAATTTCGGGGCTGAGCGAGCGGCTGACCCAGGCGCAGACGGAAGTAAAGGAACTGGAATCTCTTTATCAGGAGATCAACCGAATTTCCCCGCAAGAGGCGCTAAACATCCCGGAGGTTGCGGATAAGAGCATTGTCCAGGATCTGCGGCAGAAAATTATCAACAAAGAACAGGAAATCCAGAGCCTGTCCAAAAAAATCGGCGAAAAACACCCCCGCATGGCCCGCGCCCGAAACGACCTGGAATCCCTGAATGAAAAACTGAAGCAGGCCATTCAGGAGGTTATCCAGTCTGTAAAAAACAAATACGAACTGGCGGAAAAAAAAGCCACGGGAATTGAGCTGCTGCTTGATCAGACCAAGCAGAATGCCAGCACCATGAGCGATAAACTGATCCAGTATGAAATCCTGAACCGGGATGTCGAGGTAAACCGGCTTTTGTACGACCGCCTGATCAGCCGGATCAAAGAATACGATGCCACGGAAAATAAACAGACCATTGATGTCTGGGTTGTTGAAAAAGCGCAGACGCCGGGTTTTCCCATGAATCAGCGGCCCAAGCGAACCATACTGCTGGGCCTTTTGATCAGCTTAATGGCCGGGATCGGCCTGGCTTTTTTCCTGGAATATCTGGATGACACGGTCAAAGCCCCGGATGATGCGGAGGCACGGACGGATATTCCGGTTCTGGGCATGGTGGGGCTATTCAAGGACAAAGTTTATACAATCGAAAAAGTGGTTCATCAATTACCCAATTCCGCGGTTTCTGAAAGGTATAAGATCATTCGGACGGCTTTGTTTTTAGCTTCATCAAAGGGGACGGCAAGCAGTCTTTTGATTGCCAGCATGGCGCAAAAGGCGGGCAAAACCGTGACAGCAGTTAATTTGGCAATCTCTCTGGCACAGTCCGGCCGGCATGTCCTGCTTGTGGATGCGGATATGCGGCGGCCGAGAGTTCACAAAGCCTTCGGGCTGGAAAATAAATACGGATTGAGTGCTTATCTGGCCCAAGAATGCGATCTGGTGGTTTTGCCCACTGAGGAGTCCGACTACTTAAAGGTGCTGCCCTCCGGACCCGTGCCATCAAATCCGTCGGAGCTGCTGAGTTCAGGCCGGTTTGAAGAATTGGTCCAGCGGCTTGAAGCGGAGTATGACTTTATCATTTTTGATTCTCCCCCGATGGTGGATGTGACAGATGCGATTTTAATCGCAAAAATTGTCAATCAAATCATATTGGTCTCGCGCGCCGGCGTTTCTACCTATGAATCCCTAAAGCAAGCCGGGAGGATATTAAACAATATCAATACAAATCTTCTGGGCCAGGTGGTAAATGCCGTGGATGAGAAAAAACAAAACTATTATCACTACAAATACTACGGCTCATACGGCGGGTATTATAAAAACGAAAAAAAGTCTCGGACATGACAACCTGTATCGATGCATAAAGCATCCTTTTATCTGCTTCTTGCAACGTTAATTTCCGCCCCCCTGGCCTTTGGCACGGTTGAAACCTGGGCCTATACCCTCATGGAGTTGATGGTTTGTGCAAGCGCCGGGCTTCTGTTCTTATCCGCCCGGCAGCACCGTTTATATCAAGTGCCCGGCATTCTCCCCCTGCTTCTTATCAGCGGCCTGATACTTTTTCAGGCGATCCCCCTGCCAGCCGATTTTGTTCGCCTGATATCCCCGGAAAGTCACCTTATCTACCAAAGCGCCATTGGCGCCGTCGGAGATGCCCGCTGGATACCCATCTCCGTTTATCCAAAAGCCACCCTGCAGGAATTTCTCCGGTTTTCAACCTATGTGCTGTTCTATGCCGCTGCGGTCCAGTTCTTATCCAATGCCGCCCTGCTGAAACGAAGCTTGGCGGTGACAGCCGGTTTCGGGGCATTGCTGGCTTTTTTCGTAATCATTGAGTTCTTTACCCGAATCCTGAGTTACCCCCTGCCCCATGATAAAATTTTATTTTTAAGGGATTCGGTTCACGGGGCCGGATCGGTCGGCCCTTATGTGAACCGGAACCATTATGCCGGGTTTGCGGAAATGCTGTTTCCGCTGGCCCTGGCCATGTTTCTGGTCTATCGCCCGCAGGCGGCGCTTTCTGATGTCAAAAAGCGACTGACGGATATTTTTTTTCAAAAACAGGCCAGCCGGCATTTCCTCTATGGCACGGCGGCGGTTCTTATTGCCACCTCCCTTTTTGTCACCCTCTCGCGCGGCGGCATCATATCCCTGACCCTATCCATGACGGCCTTCGCCGTGTTTCTTATTTTCCGGACAAGCCAAAAGCGGGCCGGGTGGGGGGTTGGCATTGTTTTTTTAATCGTGCTCTGCCTGACCGGCACGGATGCATGGGACCTGATCTTTGAGCGGTTCGGCAATATCCGCAATGAAGCCGGCGAAATTTCAACCGGGCGGTTTATATACTGGGCGGACAGCCTTGAGATCATAGCGGATTTTCCCCTGCTGGGGGCCGGCGCAGGCACCTTTGAAAATATTTATCCCAAATATGGCAGCCTGTCCGGCCACCGGGTGCTGGAGCATGCGCACAATGATTATCTGGAGTCTCTGGCAACAGGCGGCATAATGATACCGGCCCTGATGCTTTTTGCCCTGGCCGTCATTTTCCGCAAAGCCCATCAATCCTACCTTAGACGCCGGGAAGGCTATGCCGTCTATCTGTTCGCGGCCGCCCTGGCGGCCGTATTTTCCATTCTGCTGCACTCATTCACTGATTTTAACATGCAGGTGGGCGCCAATGGGCTGTATTTTTTCTTTATCCTGGCAATAGCGGTTTCCGCGGCCAACACCCGGTTCCGATACGGACTGCCGGCCACCCGTCTGAAACCCTCGGGGGTTAAATTTTTTATACCGCTGACCGCCGCATTGGCATTAGGAGCGGTCGTGTTTTATATCAATTTCGGGGCACTTCTAGGCAACTATCATTTTTCGGGGTATCGGCATCTGGAGATCCCCGCTGATATTTCCGAAGACAACCTGTCTCAGGTCCATCAAGCCGCCCGTGCGGCCGCAAAAGCGGATTCATTAAACCCCGAATACTATCACGCTCTGGCCCATACATCCGCCATGCGCAATCAGTCGGATGATGCGCTGGGGTATTACCAGAAACTCCTGCGGCTGGCCCCGTTAAACAACCGGTACTTGCAGGATGCCGGATATTTTCTGGCCGGCCGGGGCCTTGACGAAAAAGCGGATCAGTTGATGCGCACCGCTATCGCCTATAACCGCAAGGCCCTCCCGCCTTACCTAAACTATGCCGCCTGGCTGTTCGAAACCCGGAAATGGGATGACGGCCTGGAAGTCCTCCAAGCCGCCATGACAATGGCGCCGGAGGCCACCGATACCTGCCTGACGCTGATGGCCCTCTTCGGCCTGGATCAGAACCAGATGGCGCAGGCCCTGCCGGATCGGGTATTGCCGCATCTGGAATTTGCCGACTATCTGCTCTCCAACGGATATTATAAAAAGGCCGAAGGTACCTATTTAAATGCCTTGAATTATTTGTCCAATGAAGAAAAGGTCAAGAAAGATTTTTTTATTAGGGTTTATCGCTTTTACAAAAACAGGGGATCCTATGAAAAGGCCTTGCATATTATTCAGCGGGCGCTTAAACAATTCCGGCAAGATGCCCACCTCCATCGGCTGGCCGGAAACCTTTATAAGAAACTCGGGATTACTTACAGGGCAGAAGAGGAATTAGGAAAAGCTGCGATGATGGAAGCAAAATAAATTTTTGGGTAGCGAGGGGCAAAGCCCCTCGCTAATTATCATGCGCTATAGGGAAGGGGGGCGCATGTTCTTTTTACCGGCGATTAGCCGGTTTGCTCAGCGTACTGGGTAATCTGGTTGATGTAGAGCGACAGCATGTTATCCTGGTCAGCGTCGGTAATTTCCTGGGGCAGCCGGTTTAAGGCCATGTCGCCGGCTGTATCCGTCAGTTCGGCCATGAGGAGCTGTTTGGCCTGAACAATCTGGTTGGCCGCTTTTTTCTTTTCCATCTCAAGCATTTTACGGCTCTGTTCATTGGCCTGATCGATAATTTCCTGCCGTTTGCGCCTGCCTTGTTCGGTTATCCGGGATTTGATCTCGTCAAACCTGAGGCTGCTGTCCTGAATCATCTGCCGGGTTTCTTCAATCTGGCGCTCGAAAGCCTGCTTGCGTTGTTCCAGCTCCCCAATTTCATCAGAAACTTCCTTTTGCTGACCTTTCAGGAAATTCAATAAAGGGGTTTTACCGTAGTAAAATATAACAAACGCGAGGATGAAGAAATTGACCCACATCATGATGGTATCATACATGGGTCGCCAGTCGGCAGCGCCTTCACCGGCCATGGCGCTTGTATAAAACAGGGGCACCAAAAACAGGGCGCCTGCCAATAGCCGGAAGAATCGGGTAGCTGTATGTCTGACGGCGTTATTCACGAACCAGCCTCCGCTCAAGTATTTTTTCCATCATTTGGATGGCCAATCGTTCGGCCTCGGTTTTCAGGGTTTTGCGGGCCTCGCTAATCTGCTGGTCCACAAAGTTCTGGTTTTCGCGTTTAATCGCATTGATTTCTTTTCTGGAGTCATCCAGTATGGCTTCCGCCTGCTTTGCGCCCTCATCTTCCAGTTCAATGCGTTGACGCGTGGCTTCATCAATCGCCGCCTTTTCCTGCGCCTCAAGCTGCTTGTTCAGATCTTCGATTTTTTCCTGTGCGTTCTGGATATCCTCTCCCAGGCCGCTGATATGTTCATCACGCTGCTGTATCACCGTGCGAAGCGGCCTGAACATAATCCGGTTGATCAGAAAAAGGAATATCAGAAAAGAGATCAGCTCAATGATAAGTGTTTCATTAATACTGACCATCGCAACCTTGCTGACGATTTCCATATCACGCCTCGTTTTTGGAAATTATACCACAAAGAGCAGAAGCAATGCGATAACCAGCGAATAAATTCCGGTTGACTCGGAAACCGCCTGGCCAACCAGCATGGTCCTTGTCAAAAGGCCGGCTTCCCCCGGGTTTTTGCCGATTGCCTCGCAGGCCTTGGAGCCAACGAGCCCTTCACCCACGCCGGGGCCGATGGCGCCCAGCCCCATGGAGAGCCCCGCCCCCAGCAATGCAGCGGCTTGAACCAAATGTGTGCCTTCTATAGCCATGATTTCCTCCTTAAGTATAAGTTAATTAAATCACAAATATGAGTACCAGTGCCACAACTAATGAATAGATAGCGGTTGATTCACAGACAGCCTGACCGACCAGCATGGTCCGGGTCAGATCAGCGGTTGAGTCTTTATTTCTTGCAATCCATCTGACAGCGCTTTTACCGGTATTGCCGATACCGATTCCGGGGCCTATTGCGCCAAAGCCCATGCATAGTCCGGCCGCCAGTAATGCCATGGCAGCGGGAAGCGATGCAGTGGGGGCAAACCCCTTAAAAAGCAGTATAAAAGCGATCAGTATGCCGTATATCGCCGGCGTTTGGGTCACTGCCTGGGCCAGGAGCATGATATTGGTAACCGTCGTTGCGCTTGTCGGCTGCCTGGCCATGCCTTCACAACTGGTTTGCGCCACAAAACCGGCACCCAGGCCCGATCCGATGGCAGCTAATCCCACCGCAAGACCTGTGCCTAAAATCGCCGCCCAGGTCGGCGCAATGGGGAGGGCGGAAAAATCGCTGAATAAAAGGATAAAGGAAATAACCAGTGCAAAAATGGAGGGGGTTTGGCAAACGGCCGAGCCGATTAGCATATTGGTCGTCAGCTGTCCACTCATTGCCGGTTGTCTGGACATTCCGGTGCACGCCTCGCCGCCCGGAAGGCCTGAGCCAATACCGGCACCGATGGCGCCCAGCCCCATACTGAGGCCGCCGGCCAGCAGTACCGATACCGTGAGCATTGTCTGGCCGGAAAAATCCGTGAATAAAAGAATCATGGCAACCACCAGTGCGAATATCGCAGCGGACTCTGCGATTGCCTGGCCCACCAGCATGCTTTTAAAAATATCCCCGGCAATTTTAGGGTTTCTCGAAATGGCGATACTGGCTTCAGATGCGGTAAAGCCTTCGCCGATCGCCGCCCCAATGGCGCCGAATCCCATGGCCAGTCCGCCGCCGGCAAAGGCGGCCACTTGAATCCACGTGTCAATATCGATACTCATGCCTAATTAACCTGCACTGCAATGTATACCAATGTTAGCATTGTAAAGACAAAGGCCTGGATTGCCCCGATAAAGATGACGAAAAAGGCTATCAGAAAAGGTGGCAATACAAGACTCAATGTCAGGTAAGAAACTACCAGGATAATGATGGAGCCGCCCATGATGTTGCCGAAAAGACGAAAGGAGATGGAAACCACTTTCGCCAGCTCACCGATCAGATTCAATGGCATCATAAAAAAGATCGGCTCAAAATAGCTTTTTATGTATGTTTTGAATCCTTTTTCACGGATGCCGCTGTAGTGAGCGATTATAAAGCCCATAATCCCAAGGCTGAGCGGTGTGTTTAGATCCTTGGTCGGCTCATGCATATGGGGAAGCATGCCAATCCAGTTGGCAAACAGGAGAAACATGAAAAGCGCTGTGATCAGCGGGGCATACTTGCGTCCAAGGTCTTTAACAAGGGCATCTTCTGTCAATCCATAGAGCTGCTTGACAAACAGTTCCCCTACAACCTGAACCGGGCCGGGTACAATTTTTTTATTCCGGGTCGCCAGTAAACCGAAAACCAGCAGGACGATAATAACGATCCAGGTCATGATAATGGGTTCCAGATTAAACGTCATTTCATGACCGAACAGGGGCACAATAAGCTGATGAACTACTCCGAGATCTTCCATGGCGCTTTCTTAAAAGACTTGTGTTTTCCGGGTTCTCATTTGTATATGCCGGCTGATATGCTCGGTCATAATCACGAGTTGGACGCTGAAGAGGCCGATAATCGTGGCAGCCATATGGAATTGAGCCATTTGAACGGAGAGGATCAGGGGAATGGCCAGAAACACATACCTTAAAAAAATCAATAAAAAAGATATGCCCGCGGCTTTTTTACGGGTGTGGCCGATGCGCATGGGCAGAGTCTCGCCCATGAGGATAAAATTGGCCGCGCTGAAAAGGCTGCCAAGGATCAGGCCTTTGCCAATGGGCTTGAATCCCAGCATAATGCAGATAATGCCGGCAACAACGGCAATGCCGAGCGCAATCGAGCAGTAGTGTTTTTCTGTTTCCCTAACCGTTTCCATTCTTTTTTTCTTCCTGGTCGTCGACATCAAGGGCTTCCATGATCTGTCTATAGACGACCACAGCTCCGCCGATAATTCCCAGTAAAGTGAAAATAATAGTGAAGGGCCCTTTGACCCCCAGCCATTTATCTATCGAATAACCGATAAAAAAACAGAACAGGAGGCATCCGGCCATGGTCAGCCCGATCTGCATGACGAGCTGAAGATTTTCAAGCCACGGCTGATTTTCTTTGTATCTGAAAAGCCGTCGGTTCTGCTTTTTCATAGGCCCTTCTCAAACAAGGCAGTTTAGATAGCAATTATCTGCTAGTGCGTCAAGCAATTATTTTTTTTTACTTAACTGCTTGAAATTAAATGGCATGCGGCTAAATCAGTAAATCCATCCCAGGGCCCCCAGGCAGATAGCGTTTATGATGATGGGGATCGCATAAATAATGCCCACGGCCGTAATTTTTGCCCGGAGGGTCGGCAGCCGGAGCACCAGCAGGGTGATCAGATAGAAGTGCAGATAGCCGAACAGAAAGATCAGCCATATCGGAAATTGCTATTTCGCCTGCAAAATACTGGGGATGAGTTTGGTGAGCTGTACCTGCATGAAGAAGGCATTGCCGTCCTGTGCCATTAACACCAGAAAACGGAAATTGCCTTCTTTCATGACATCAGAGGACATCATCAGGATCAGCCCTTTGGTGGTATGTACGGTCAGCCCGTTGCATTTATCAAATCCTTTTTGAAATGTGGCCTGGTGGCAGGCGGTCAGCATTTGATTGAAGGCACCGGCAAAATACTTAAAGTCGATGGGTTCATCAGGCGTATCAGAGGCCAGCACAGAGCCATCCGCGCTTAAAATGGCAAGCCCCCGGTAGCCTTTAATCGTGCGCAGCATGTTGACGTATCGGTTCAGGGCTGCCTGAAGGCGGGTTTCACCAGAGCCGGCGCCCGGCTTATTGGCGGATTGGACTTTTGGCTCCGGCGGCTTCGCGCGGGCTCCCGGCTGGGCGGGTTTTCCCCACAGAGCACCGGCGAGTTCCATCAGCTCGGATTTAATGACTTTTTTGGATCTGGCTTTCTCCTGGGGCAGTTCTGAGAGTGAAATGCTGGTCCGATCCCATTTGATCATTTCCCGGGCCGCCGGTTCACCGGAGAGATTTTCAAAGTGCGCATCCAGAAGAATGCCGCGGTCAAAATAAAAATACCCCTTTTTTTGTCCGCCGCTGGTCACATCCAGCCGGCAGGTCCGCCGGGACATCTCCATCAGGGGCAGGAAGTTGCGCAGGGTGATGCCTTTACGGCTCAACCCCTCGTCTTTTAAGTTCTGGGCGACAAAGATGGCGGATGCCAGATTGCCGAATTGAAAAGGTTTCTGCATATAATAGAGCACATTCTCGTGGCCGATACGGTCGCGAAACCATGGTTTGGGGGTATCCGCATCCACCAGTACGATACAGGGCGTATCCGGACGCTTCCGGGTCATGAAAGCAATCAGTTCAACACCGTGAACTTTGGGCAGATTCACGGCTGTCACAAAAACCGCGATCTTATGCTTGGTGATGAGATCCATAGCGGTTTGGCCATCCGTGGCGGTCAGGAGCTCAAAATGATGCAGGTCTTTAAAGCCTTTTTCGATCTTCTCCAGGGTCTTTTGATCACTGTCTGCAAGAAGTACTTTGTCCATTCTAAAGTCCCATCTACCGCGCCTGCAGCCGGATATCCGTATCCGGCACAGCGGCCCAAGCAAGCGGCGGTGGCTTGTCGGTTTGAGTATCTGTTGTATTTCTTTACTAACGGTTCTATTATCATTTTGTCAATAAGTTTCAGTATGATAATCATAGGGTTAAATCCTTCTCAGTATTTTGTGGCGGGCAGGACGCCCTGAAATCCGCTCGGAAAGTAGAAAAAACCGTATGTTGCACATGCGTCTTCTGATAGGATGGTTCAAATTTAAATCAAGGGGATGTTGAGATGACGATTCGGCAAAAAATAAGCTGCCGCCTGATTTGGGCCGCGATAATCCTTGGCTTATGCGCCGGGATATCCGCCGGCGTAACAATGGCCGCTGCCGGTACAGCCTCGCCGGTCGTGGTGGCCAGCTATAATGTGGAAAACCTGTTTGATTTGAAAGCGGATTCTACCGAATATCCGGGCTATATCCCGGGCGGGGCTGCCGGCTGGGATCAGGATATGCTGGATGCGAAGCTATCCAATCTGGCCCGGGTCATTCATGATCTGGATGCGGATATTCTGGCGCTGCAGGAAATCGAGTCACGGCGGGCGCTCAAGCGGTTGAACCAGCGCCTGGAAAAACCGTATCCGCATTCCGCCATTGCGGATCAAAAGCCCACCACCGTAAAATGCGCGCTCCTGTCCCGGTATCCCGTCAAGGCGGTGGATGAAATCGCCGTTCCCAAAGAATCCGCCCGTAATATCCTGAAAGTCCGGATCGATATCGCGGGACATGACCTCATTGTTTTTGTTAATCACTGGAAATCCAAATCAGGCCCCGAAAGTGAGCGGCTGCCCTATGCGCGGGCCCTGGCCGATGCCATAAAGGCCCTTGATCCGGCGGCCGATTTTGTCGTGGCCGGGGATTTAAACGCCAATTATAACGAGTTCCAAACTTTTAAAAAAAATCCGGAATTAAATGACACCGGCGGCATCACCGGCATCAATCATATCTTGAATACAATCCGGAACAATCATTTGGTCACCGAGCGGCAGCTAAACCGGCAGCCTGGGGACGATTTTTATCTCTACAACCTCTGGCTTGAACTGATTCCGGAAAGGCGGTGGTCCACGCAGTTTTTCCATCAGAAAAACAGCCCCGACCATATTATCGTCTCCCCCGGCCTATATGATGCGCAGGGCATTTCCTATATTGACAACTCCTTTGATAAATTTGATCCTGGCTGTCTTTTTCACGGCAGCCGAATCAAAAGGTGGCAGCGCGAAGATCGGGGCCGCGGCAGGCACCTGGGCCAGGGGTTTTCCGATCATCTCCCGGTTTTTGCCTGGTTTGCGCCGCAGCCGTTTAAATATCGTCGCGGCGCGCCGTATCCAGAAAAGACCGTGCCTATTGACGCCCTGTACAACTCCAAGACCGGCCGGGTGAATTATCATCTTCGCCGGTGCGCAGTGATTTACAAGCATCAAAGCTATACGGTGGTAAAGCAGCCTGACGACCGGGCCATTCTCATATACGGGGCAGGGGATAAACTCGAGCCCGGCCGGATGTATCATTTGACCGTTCAAAGATTGAAGCGCTATCATGGCATGCTTGAAATCACTGAGCTCACTGCCGTAGAGCCGGTAGAAAAACAGATAGACCCGGAAAAATTGCTGCTAGCACCGGATGATCGCTCGCTTGCGGATCCGGGTTTGATTAATGAAGTGGTTCACCGGCTGGAGGGCGTTTACCGAAATGGATGGCTGCACTACGGGAGTCAGCGAAAAATTCGCCTGTACGCCAGGGATAAGGCCCTGTTGCCGGAGAGCGGATCACGGGTTATATTGAATAACATTCGAA
Organism: Desulfobacterales bacterium; assembly: GCA_046543065.1. Lineage (GTDB taxonomy): Bacteria > Desulfobacterota > Desulfobacteria > Desulfobacterales > Desulfosalsimonadaceae > M55B175. The sequence goes on from JBKHAE010000018.1 coordinate 19,302, forward strand.
TCGGTTTTCATGATCATCCGGAGCTTGTCCTTGAACAGGCCGGCCAGCTCGAATTGGTTAAAGGAGCGAATAATGGGCAGTAATCATATCTTAGGCATTGACATCGGTTCGGTCTCCATCAGTCTGGCGCTGGTGACACCGGCGCAGGATATCGTTCAAACCGGTTACGGATTCCATCACGGGGATATCCCCGCGTGTCTGGAGACGCTTCTGGCGGATGTGGATATATTTTCCATTGCCGGTGTGGCGGCGACAGACGGCACCCCGGAGCTGATATTTGCGGATCAGCGCTATGATCATCAGATTTCCCTGATACGGGCGGTAAAAGCTTTCCATCCGGAAGCGGCCGGCATATTAACCGTGGGCGGCGAGAAGTTTAAGCGGATCCGGTTTGATGATAACGGCGAATATGCCGGCAGCCGGACCAATACCGCATGTGCCGCCGGAACGGGGAGTTTTCTGGATCAGCAGGCCAGCCGCTTAAATCTCGCAGGCATCGGGGAGCTAAGCCGGCTTGCCCTGGCAAATACCCATCGCATCCCCAAGATTGCCACGCGGTGTGCGGTATTTGCCAAAACCGACCTGATTCATGCCCAGCAGGAGGGCTACGAACTCCCGGAAATTTGCGAGGGGCTCTGCCGCGGGCTTGCCAAGAATCTGGCGGACACCCTGTTTTTTGACGATCAGCCCGCTGGTCCCCTTATTTTCTGCGGCGGTGTCTCCAGGAACGCGGCGGTACTAAACCATATCAGCGAGCTGACCGGGGCTGAGATATTTATTGATGACATGAGCCATCTTTACGAAGCCATTGGCGCGGCTTTTCATTTAATTGATGAAGGAGCTGACTTTTTTCCCGGTCGATTCACAGAGGCCCCGGACTTGCTGTATGCGCGCAGCAGCCGCAAGCAATGCGATAATCCGCCGCTTCAGGTAACGCTCTCGGATTATCCCGCATTTGAAAGCCTTGAGTCCTATCATTTTAATACGGCGGATGACACCTATCAGAATGCGGTCGAGGTGGATGTCTATGAAGCCCTGACCGGGGAGGCCCCGGTCGCCATGTATATCGGCATGGATATCGGCTCAACCAGCACCAAGGCGGTCTGGCTGAATCCGGAAAAAACGGTGCTGGCGGGTTTTTATACCAAAACCGCCGGCCGGCCGGTGGATTCCATGCGCGGGGTGCTCGCCGCCATGGATGATTTGATTAACGCCCGCGGCCTGTCCGTGAATATCCTGGGTGTGGGCACCACCGGCTCCGGCCGAAAATTTGTCGGCCGGATCATGGGGGCGGATCTGATCATCGATGAGATCACCGCCCATGCCCGGGCCGCCTGCGAGCTCAATCCGGACGTGGATACCATTATCGAAATCGGCGGCCAGGATTCCAAGTTTACCACCCTGAAAGACGGTATGGTGACATCCTCGATCATGAATACGGTCTGTGCGGCCGGTACCGGCAGCTTTATCGAAGAGCAGGCCCAGAAGCTCGGCTGTCCGCTTTCCGAATACGCCGAACGGGCGGAAAAGCTGTGGTCGCCGCTGGCCAATGACCGCTGTACGGTCTTTATGGAGCGCGATATCAATTATTATTTGAGCCGCGGCTACACCGTGGATGAGGTGCTGGCCACCGCCCTTCATTCGGTGCGCGAGAATTATCTTACCAAGGTGGCCGAAGAGAGCCGCATCGGCGATGTGGTCTTTTTCCAGGGCGCTACCGCCAAAAACCGGGCCCTGGTGGCCGCCTTTGAACAGCGGCTTAATAAACCGATTCTGGTCTCCCGGTTCTGCCACTTGACCGGGGCCATGGGCACCGCGCTCCAGATGGCCGATGATGGCGTCTGCGAGACGAATTTCCGGGGGATATCCCTTTATCGGGAAAAAATTCCGGTACGCTCCGAGGTCTGCAATTTCTGTACGAATCACTGCAAAATCACCATTGCCGAGATGGCCGACGGGCCGGTGGCCTTCGGATTCCTGTGCGGCCGTGATTATGATACCCATCACTTCGTCAACAACAACACCTCCGGGTTTGATTTGATAAAGACCCGGAACAAGGTGTTTTCGTATAAGCCGGAAAACGGGGACCCCCAGGAGGTGACCGTGGGCATTCCGGCGGCCCTCTATCTTTATGAGGACGTGGAGTGCTGGCGCAAATTTTTTGATTGGTTCGGCATCCGGACGGTGACCAGCGAAAAGTGTCCGGATGCGGTAAAAACCGGCAAGCAGCATACCGGCGCCGAATTCTGCGCCCCCATTTCCGCCCTGCACGGGCATGCGGCGTATCTTCTGGAGCGTGCGGATTACATTTTCATGCCCTTTTATCTGGATAACCGGGAAAAGGACACGTCCGCCCGCCGGCAATACTGCTATTATTCGCAGTTTGTGCCGTCGCTTGTCTCTGAGATGACGACAGACAAAGACCGGTTTCTCATGCCTGTGCTGAAATACATTTACAACGCTTTTCATGCGCGCATTCAGCTCTTCAATATGCTGAAGCGGATTGCCAAACGGCATATCAACTATTTTGAGGTGGCCTCCGCATATGAGCAGGCGTTTGCCCATAAGACCAAGGCGCTTGAGCGGCTGCGCGGGATTTATGTGGATGAATCCGCATCTGCCGCGGACATCAGCGTGGCGCTTCTGGGAAGGCCCTACACCATCCTGCCACCCAAAATGAATAAGGGCATTCCGGATATATTTGCCGCATTCGGCATCAAGACGTTTTTTCAGGACATGATGGTCTCCCCCCATGATCCCCATGCGGAGATAAAGCCCCTGCTTGAAGAGGTGCACTGGAATTATGCGGCGGATATCATTTGCGCGGCAACCGTGGCGGCCCGTACGCCGGGCCTCTATCCGGTATTCATTACATCCTTTAAGTGCGCGCCCGATGCGTTTGTCAAAGGCGTGATTAAAGACCTCATGAGCGCCTGCCAGAAGCCCTATTTGATGCTTGAGCTGGACGAGCATGACTCGAGCGTGGGCTATGAAACCCGTATTGAAGCGGCGATCCGGGCGTTCCGCAACCATTGGAAAATGAAGGCGGCCGAGGCATCCAATAAGTCGCCTGCCGCCCTGAAACGCATCAATCCGGAGCATCATCAAACGCTCAGCGGCCGCACCCTGGTGCTGCCAGATTGGGATCCGCTCACCTGCCCGCTTTTGGTTGAGAATTTAAAGCGTGAAGGGATCGATGCCCGGCTGATGGATCAGACCCCGGAGATGGTCCAGCAGAGCATGGGGTTAAACGGCGGGCAATGCATCCCCATCAATGTGATCGTAAAAGGCTATGTCGACTATATCCAAAACCACAACCTGGAGCCGGCCAAAACCCTTTTATGGATGGGAAAGTCGGATATCGCCTGTCATCTGGGAATGTATCCGTACGAGCTAAAACAGATTTTAAACAGCTATTCCCATGAGATGAAGCAGACCGGTGTCTATTCCGGGCCCATCTCATTTACCGATATTTCATTGCGGGCAGCGATAAATACCTATTTCGCCTTTATGTTCGGCGGCGTGCTGAGAAAGCTGGCGTGTAAAATCCGTCCCTATGAGACGGTCAAAGGGGCGACGGACCGGGTGACAGATGAGAGTCTGGCGGTTTTGGGCGAGGCGTTTTCCGGCCGGCGGTCCAAGGAATCCGCGGTTTCCGATGTGGTGGCCCGGTTTGAGGAGATCCCGGTGCAGCGGGAGAGCCGGCCCAAGGCGGCGATTTTTGGCGATCTGTTCGTCCGCGACAACCCGGTGATGAATCAGGATCTCCTTCATTTTATCGAAGCCTGCGGCGGCGAGGCCATTACCACGCCCTATACGGATTATGCCAAAATGGTGGCCAGGGCGTATTTCAAGAAATGGTTTACCGAAGGCCGCTACCTGGAACTGATCCGCTCCAAAACCCTGTTGATCGGCCTGGCGCATCTGGAGAAAACGTATTTCCGCTATTTCAACCGGATTTTAAACGAAGCGGAGCCTGCCTATGACGCCCCGGCGGAAAAGATCCTGGCCCCTTACCGGATGATCGCCGAGCAGACCGGGGAGTCCATGGACAATATCCTGAAAGTTTACTATCTGACCCGGCATCACCCCGACCTCTCCCTTTTTATTCAAACCAGCCCGGCCCTGTGCTGCCCCTCCCTGGTGACCGAGGCCATGGCCTCGGAAATCGAGACCGAAACCGGCATTCCGGTGGTATCCCTGACCTATGACGGCACATGGTCGGAAAAAAATCACGCCATCATTCCTTACCTGAAATTTCCCCGGCAGGGGAGCGCCGGCAGCGGAAAAGCCGGCCGCCTGACAAAGGCCGGTTAGTTTGATACTTGCCGGCTTTCTGATTATTTTTTTAAATTGAACGTTTCAAACACCGAATAACCAAAACCCAATACTTAATACCCATATACAAGGAGTCTCTATGCACTGGATTCCCTGGAAATTTATCACCAAGCGGGCCGCCCGCGCCTACGGCGTGCTTGACCCGATTACGTTTATGGCAAGGCTCCGCCGTTTTTCCCAGCCATCCGAGGTTCAGGAGCCGATCGAGCTCCTGCGGGCCGGCATCCTGTTCCACGCCAGGGGGCTTATCAATACCAAGGCGATTCAGCATAATCTGGACTGGGTGTGGCCCTACTGGGTGGAGCGCCAGTTCAACCCGTCGGATCATTCCTTTATTCCGCGGGCATTCTCATTCAGCCATGTCAACCTTACGCACCGGAACTGGACCGCGGTGGGGCATCCGGACTTGCCGATTTATCCGATTATAGATCCCCGCGGGCTGGTCACCCCGCTGTATGACGGCTGGTCCCTGGATTTCTGGTTTATGACCGAGGATCATCGCTTCCTTCTGCCGTCCCGGCTGGAGACGGTTGAACAGACCTGGCAGCTCTCCCCCAATCTTTGCGTGCAGACGGATGTAAAAGAAGATGATATGGCTATCCGCTCAAGCGTTTGGCTGGATGTGGAAAAGGGGATGCCGGAGCTATATATCCGTGTCACGACGAAGAGCGAGACCCCGGGGTGGCTGGTGGCAGCGCTTCGGCCCTATAATCCGGAGGGTATTCAGTTTATCGAAAAAATATCCCATGAGGCAGGGCTTTCCGGTTGGGTGATCAACGGTCGGCATAAGGTTCGGTTCGGTGAGGCGCCGGCCGGCATCAAGTTTTCCAACTATGACGAGGGCGATGTGATCCATCAGCTGGAGCAACCGAGCCTTCGGAATGCAGTCGCCTGCCGGGTGGGCATGGCCAGTGCCGCCGCGCTTTTTCCGGTGGACAAGCGGGAGGAGCGCACGGTGGATCTGCGGGTGCCGCTTGAACGCGAACTGCCGAGCCGGCACCTTTTCCCCCCCAGGTCCGCGGAAGACGCGTGGTCGGATGCCCTTTCAGGCAACGCAGCGCTAACTATTCCGGATGAAAAGATCCAATTTCTCTATGATGCGGCGGTGAGAAGCCTGCTGCTCCTGTCCGCCCGACAGATCGTACCCGGCCCTTATACCTACAAGCGGTTCTGGTTCCGGGATGCATGTCTGATGTTAAACGCCCTGATGGCGATCGGCTGTTTGAGGCGTTCCCGTCGCATCCTTGATGAATTTCCGGATATGCAGAAGGTGACCGGTTATTTTCAGTCCCAGGCGGGTGAGTGGGATTCCAACGGGCAGGTGCTCTGGATTATGGAGCGCTATCTCCGGCTTTCCGGCGATTATCCGAACAACCGGTGGCTGCGCTCAATCTATAAAGGGGTCCAGTGGATCAAGCACAAACGGTGTGACCGGGATCGGCCGGTGCCCCATGCCGGGCTTTTTCCCGCGGGCTTTAGCGCCGAGCATCTGGGACCGAATGATTACTATTATTGGGATGATTTCTGGGGGCTGGCCGGACTCAAGGCGGCTGGCAGAATCATTGAAAGCCAGGCCTTAAAGCGCCGACAGGATATCGCCGCGGAAGAAAGGGATTTTGAAGCCGCCATATTCGGCAGCATCGAGAACATCCCGGCCCACCGCAGTCAGGGCGGGATTCCGGCCAGTCCGTATCGCCGGATGGATGCCGGGGCAATCGGCTCAATGGTGGCCGACTACCCGCTTCAGCTGACAGGACCCATGGATGAGCGGATCAGGCATACCATGGAGTTTTTGATGCACAACTGTTTTTATCAGGGCGCTTTTTTTCAGGACATGATCCACTCGGGCATAAATATTTATCTGACCCTGGCCATTGCCCAGACCCTGCTTCGCAGAGAAGATCCCCGCTACCGGGAGCTGATTCAGGCGGCCGCAGACCTGGCCTCTTCCACCGGCCAGTGGCCAGAGGCCGTGCATCCCCAAACAGAAGGCGGCTGCATGGGTGACGGCCAGCACGGGTGGGCGGCTGCGGAATGGATCATGATGATCCGGAACCTTTTCGTTCGGGAAGAGGGAGATGGCCTGGTTTTGGGCGCCGGCATTTTTCCGGAATGGCTCAAGCCCGGAAAAACGATCAGTTTCGGGCCGACGCCCACGCCCTATGGGAAAATTTCGCTGGAGGTTGTGCCCGGGCATGAAGAGATTGCGGTTTCGCTGGATATTGAGTGGAAAAAAGGCGCTGCCGCCCCGCAGGAGATGGTGCTTGCCATTGCCGGCTATCCGCATTATAGTATACCAGATTTTTCTCAGAAGGAGTTTAGGTTAAAGAAGGCGGATGCATGAATACCTGCATGTTAAGCCTTACCTGTGCCAGAAGGGTGGATGCGAATCGACGTGAATGAACCAGCGGTCAAACGATTAATACAGAATAAAGCGGGTATCGGCATCCTCGTTGGCTTGACCATTGGCTGCCTGATGCTCGTTATGTACGGACTGATAGAGTTAAATCTGATTGAGCGGGTTACAACCCTGATTGATCAGAATACCCCGGCCCATGTTTTCCTCGGTCTGATGCTCGTGCTGCCCCTGGTGGGGGTGCCGCTAAGCGTCTTTATTTTCGTGCTGGGCATCAAATTCGGCATCGGCTACGGCATCCTGATTCTTATGCTCATTATGCCGGTGCATATTTTGACCTCTTTTATCATTGCCCGCACCGTGCGCCAGCCCATAAAAAATTTTCTGGTGAACCGGAAAAATTATCACATCCCTGAAATACCGGAAAACAAGCTGGCTTTGTTCAGCTTCCTGTTTCTGGCCGTACCGGTCTTTCCCTATGCGGCGAAAAATTATGTGCTGCCGCTGGCAGGCGTCCCGTTTCGCTACTGCATGTGGTTAAATTGGGCAATTCAGGGCACCCTCTCCATTCCATTCGTCATTCTGGGTAAATCCGCCGCAGATATGAACCTGCTGCTCTTCGGGCTTACCCTGGCGCTGCTTGCGCTTCTGTTTCTGGGTCTCAGGTGGCTGCGCAATTGGTATGAGACGCTTTAGCTGCCTGAGTGCCTTTAAAGTTATTTATCGATTGCGTGAAACCAGTTGCATACTTAGCTTGAAATCCGTTCTTTTTTGTCATATGCTCATAATTTTTAAAGTTTTGGATGTTTCAAACGAGACGGAAAAGGCCAAAATTCACCCAAAAGATCAAGGCATTACTTGACAAATTCGACAGCCGGTGGTGAATTAAATCTTTGGCGGCGGGCCAACATAAAGGCTCGGCCCGCCGGCTGGCTGCTTTAAACTCTAATAATAATTAATTCGTTAGGTGGTTTATATGACTGAACATAAAGTAAAATTTTTTCCGCATGAAAGGGAAGTTACCGTTGAAGCCGGCGAACCCCTGATCCGGGCGGCCATGGATGCCGGGGTTCATATCAACGCCTCCTGCGGCGGCGAAGGGGTCTGCGGCAAATGCCGCGTCCTGATCGAGGAAGGGGAAGTCGAAGGCGGCATCACGGAAAAATTAAGCCAGGAGGATGTGGACAAGGGCTACCGCCTGGCCTGTCAGGCCAAGGTGAAAAGTGATTTGCAGGTTCGGGTGCCCATTGAGTCCGAGATTGATAAAAGCGTCCTCAATATGCTTTCCACGCCGCGGCGCACCGCCAAAATCAAGGAAACCAACCTTGATGATTTAAAGGAAAAAGGCCTGTTTATTCCGCCGGTGGAGAAAAAATACCTGGAGCTGCCCGAGCCCAGCAATGAGGACAATGTGGCCGATGTCTCCAGAATCGTTCAAAATCTTCGCAACACGCATGGCGAGCATCGGCTTGAGCTCGATCTCTCCGTCATCCGCAAAATTCCGGACACCCTGCGGGAGTCGGATTTCAAGGTGACGGTCAATATTGCACGCTCTGTGCGGGATGAGGGGAAAAACCGGATCATTAACATAGAGGCCGGCGACACCACGGACCGCAATTACGCTATTGCCGTTGATATCGGCACCACAACGGTCTATGGACAAATGGTGGATTTGATCTCCGGCGAGGTGCTGGCCCAGTATGGCGATTTCAACGCCCAGATGAGCTATGGTGAGGATGTGATTACGCGCATTGTTTACGCGGAAAAGGGCGATGGTTTGGAGGTGCTCCACAAGAAGGTGATTGAGACCATCAACGGCGTTATTGAGAAGATCGCCAAAAAGTCCAAGATCGATCTGGATCAGGTCTCCACCATTACACTGGCGGGCAACACCACCATGACCCAGCTGTTTTTAAAGATCAACCCCCGCTATATCCGCAGGTCCCCGTTTGTCCCCGCAGCCACGCTGTATCCGCCGTTTCGGGCGGCGGATATCGGATTGAAGCTGCCGGACCATGTGGCGGCGCTTGTCTATCCGCAGGTGTCGAGTTACGTGGGCGGCGATATCGTGGCCGGGGTCATGGGGTCAGGCATGGCCCATGAGGAAGAACTCACCCTTTATATGGACATCGGGACCAATGCGGAGATTGTTATCGGCAACAAGGACTGGCTGGTCTGTGCGGCCGGCTCAGCCGGTCCGGCATTTGAAGGCGGGGGCATCAAACTGGGCATGCGAGCGGCAAAAGGCGCAATTGAGGATTTCTCCATTGATCCGATTAGCTTGGAGCCAATGAATATAACAATCGGCAATGAACGGCCCAAGGGAATATGCGGCAGCGGGCTGATCACTGCCGTGGCCACCATGTTTGAGATGGGAATCATTGATAATCGGGGGAAATTCAATACGGATCTGGACACTCCGCGGATCCGGGAATGCGAGGATGGGCATGAATACGTGCTTGCCTGGAAGGATATGACCAGCATTGACCGGGATGTGGTATTGACGGAGATCGATATCGATAACCTGATTCGAGCCAAGGGCGCTATGTACAGCGGATGTATGACCCTTTTAAAAGAGATCGGTCTGGGGATTCAGGATATTGATCGCATTATCATGGCCGGCGGATTCGGCAGTTATATCGATCTGGAAAAGACCATGGTAATCGGTCTGCTTCCGGAGATTGACCCGGAAAAGGTGACATTTATCGGCAACGGTTCGCTGCTGGGCGCCCGGATGAGCGCGCTTACCAACCGGATCCGGAGCGACGTCACGGACACCCTGTCCAGGATGACCAACTTTGAGCTGTCTGAAACCAACTCATTCATGGATAATTTTATGGCAGCGATGTTTCTGCCGCATACGGACCTGAACTTATTTCCGAAATTAAAGGCGCGGCTTGAGGAGCGGCAGAAGCAGGGCCGCCTTAAGGCCGAATAAAAGCGGATAAAATATCAAAAATTTATATTTTAAAAATTTGGAACGCTCAATTTAGGTAAAAATTTATTCTCTTATTATTGACAAACAAATTTATTTGCTATTAAATAAGATCTTTTTGTTATAGATCCACTTTAATCCCGGAGAAGAGGGATTTGTTAATAATAAAAAGTAGTTAGCGTGAACCAAGGTTGTAAACTGCTTAGGGGCTTGGGAATAATTATATCATTTAACGTGTATTCGGTTGTTTAAAAGGAGGTTAACATTGGGCTTTGAAATCACAAAAGAAACTTATGCTGGCAGCATAAAGCCGATTACCATCGGCAAGGGTGACAAGGCGGTGACTGTGGGCGGCAGCACCTGTTTCCCGTTTTATCTGTTTGAGGGCGATATGCCCAACAAGCCCAAAGTCGCCATGGAGGTTTGGGACAAGGAACCGGACGATTGGCCGGAAGCGGCCAAGGAACCGTTCAAGGATGTTCTTTCAGACCCGGCGGCCTGGGCCAAAAAGAATGTGGAGGAGTTTGGGGCGGACATCATCGTGTTGCAGTTAAAAAGTACGGACCCCAATGATGATGACGCGAGTCCGGATGCGGCGGTCAAGACGGTAAAAAGCGTCCTGGAGGCCATTAATGTGCCCCTCGTGCTGTGGGGGACGGCCAATAACCAGAAGGATGAGGAAGTCTTAAAGAAAATTTCCGAAGCCTGCGATGGCGAGAATCTATGTCTCGGGCCGGTTGAAGAGGACAACCATAAAGGCATCGGCGCCAGCGCCATGGGGTTTGGGCATACCGTAATCGCGTCTTCGCCAATTGACGTGAACCTCGCCAAGCAGATCAATATTCTGCTTGAGAATTTGGGACTGCCAACCGAGCGGATGCTGATCGACCCCACTACCGGCGGCCTGGGTTACGGTATGGAGTACTCGTTCTCCGTGATGGAGCGGCTGGTGCTGGCCGCCATGACCCAGGGAGACGACAAGCTCCAGCTGCCCATCATCAATAACCTGGGCAATGAGGTCTGGCGATGCAAAGAGGCCAAAGATACGGTCGAGAGCGCCCCTGAGCTTGGAGACCCGGAACGCCGCGACATTATGATGGAAATGGTCGGGGCGGTGACCTATCTGGTGGCCGGCTCGGATATTTTGATCCTTCGGCATCCTGAATCCGTGCGTATGGTCAAGGCATTTATCAATCTCATGGTCGACGGCGGCAGCGCCGAGAATATCGACGGTATTAACAAGCGGCTGCAGGATGTGGATATTGATTTTGCCTCCATGGCGCCAAAGCCGGATCTCACCATAGAGGAAGAACAGAAGAAGCCAGCGGCCAAGAAAGAGGCGGCACCCAAGAAGGAAGCGTCCAAGAAGGAAGAAAAGAAGGAAGAAAAGAAGGAAGAAAAGCCGGCTGCCAAGAAGGAAGCCGCAGCCAAGAAAGAGGCGCCCAAGAAAGAAGCCGCGCCAAAGAAGGAAGAAAAACCGGCTGCTGAGGCCAAACCTGCTGAAGAACCCAAGGAATCTAAAGAAGAGGCGGAGGCCAAAGCCAAGGCCGAGGCGGAAGCCAAGGTAAAGGCCGAAGAAGAGGCCAAGAAGAAGGCTGAGGAAGAGGCCAAGCAGAAAGCAGAAGCGGAAGAAAAGAAGAAAAAGGCCGCTGAAGAGGCAGAGAAAAAGAAAAAGGCCGAAGAAGCTGACAAGCGGGAAGCTGAGGAGCAGAAAATCCGTGAAAAACGGGCCAAGGAACGCGAGGAGCTTGAGAAAAAGCGGGCAGCCGAGCGCTCAGAAGAAAAAGTTTCCAAAACACCTGCCGCCGAGCAGAAGTCAGAGCTTGAAAAGATTGTTGAAATGCTCGATCAGGTGCATCGGCGCGCATAAACATATATAGATTAAAAAATATTAGGTAAAAAGCCGTCAACAATGCTTTTGCCAGGGCTTTTTACTGAAACAAAAAACAAGAGGAGGAACCTCTAATGGCAGAAGAAAAAGCAAGTAAAGAAAAAAAAGCAAAAGTTGCTGATCCGATGCAGGCGACCATTGATCCTGCATCCCAGCAGATGATCGCCCGGGCGCAGGAGCTGGGGATTGATACCTGTTTTGACCGGGCGGAAAATATGAAACCCTGTAATATCGGCGCCCAGGGGACATGCTGTAAAAACTGTGCCATGGGCCCGTGCCGCCTGCCGCTGCCCAAGAGCGGCATTGAAGGCGAGGATACCCGCAAAGGGATTTGCGGGGCGACAGCCAATACCATCGCTGCCCGGAACTTTATCCGCATGATCGCCGGCGGCGCCGCCGCCCACTCCGATCACGGCCGTGGCGTGGCTGAGGTCTTTCTGTCCGCTGCCCGAAAAGAAAATGAGGATTACAAGATCAAGGATCCCATTAAGTTGAAAGCCGTGGCCGAGGCCCTGGGTATTGAAACCACCGTTGAGGTGGACGGCGAGGTAAAGGACCGGGATATTGACGAAATCGCGGTGGAAACCGCCGAAACCGCGTTGAATGAATGGGGTAAGGCCGAAGGTGAATTGATTTATGCCAAACGCGCGCCCGCGCCGCTTTATGAAAAATGGAAAAAACAGGGCGTGATCCCGAGAAATATCGACCGGGAAATCGTTGAAATCATGCACCGCACCCATATCGGTGTGGACCAGGATTATAAAAATCTTATCAAACAAGGCTCCCGGGCGGCTATTGCAGACGGCTGGGGCGGCTCCATGCTGGCCACCGACCTTCAGGACATCCTGTTCGGCGCACCCTATCCACTACAGGCTGAGGCCAATCTGGGTATCATGAAAGAGGATCATGTCAATATTATTGTACATGGCCATGAACCCATTCTTTCTGAAATGATCGTGTCAGCGTCTCAGTCTGAAGAGATGATTAATTATGCCAAGGAAAAGGGCGCCAAAGGGATTCAACTGGGCGGCATCTGCTGCACGGCCAATGAGCTTTTGCAGCGCCACGGCATCCCGCCGGCAGGCACCTTTTTGCAGCAGGAACTGGCCATCATTACCGGCGCCTGTGATGCCATGGTGGTCGACATCCAGTGCATCTTCCAGAACGTGGCCAATGTGGCCGAATGCTTCCACACTAAGCTGATCACCACCCATCCGATTGCCCGCATGGAACAAAACAGCGTGGAGCATATTGAGTTTGACGAACATCATGCCATGGACGATGCCAAGCGAATCGTCAAGATCGCCATCGACAATTTCCAAAACCGCGGTTCGGAAGTCATGATTCCCAAGCAGAAAGCCACCCAGGTGGCGGGTTTTGGCGTTGAATCCATCCAGTATCATCTGGGCGGCACCTTCCGGGGCACCTACTACACGTTGAATGACAATATCATTAACGGCCGGATTCGCGGTATCGCCGGCGTGGTTGGCTGCAACAACGCGCGCACCAGGCATAATGAGGGTCACATCCAGGTCGTTAAAGAGCTGATCAAAAATGATGTGATCGTTCTGACCACCGGCTGCAACGGCATTGCCTGCGCCATGGAAGGGCTGCTCACGCCTGAATCAGCGGGTGTCTTCTGCGGTCCGGGCCTGGCTGAAGTCTGTGAAACCGTGGGTATTCCGCCGGTCCTTCACGTGGGCTCCTGCGTGGACAACAGCCGGATCCTTCTGGCGGCCACTGAAGTGGCTAAGGCCGGCGGCCTGGGCGATGACATCTCGGATCTGCCCGCAGCCGGAAGCGCACCGGAGTGGATGAGTGAAAAAGCGGTCAGCATCGGCCATTACTTTGTCACCTCCGGTGTATACACGGTCTTTGGCGTCACCTTCCCGACCTCCGGCGCCCCGGTGTTCCAGGATTATCTGTTTAAAGAATACGAGAAGCTTTACGGCGGTATGTGGGATTTTGAAGCGGACCCGATAAAGCACGCCCAGAAGATGATTGCCCATATCGACAGCAAGCGCAAGGCCCTGGGCATTGACAAGGCCCGCGAGCGCGTGCTCATGGATATGGCTGATCGTCAGCAGCTGGAAGCTTAACAACAATAGAGAAAGATAGTAAATAGGATGAAAAATCCTCAACGAAGGAGGAATATATGTCTAAATTAGTTGCGTTTGCTGCCATACAGGGCGGCTACAAGGTTGTGTCTTCGGTAGAAGGCGAATATGAAATGATGCTGAAAAGCTACAATGCGGATACGCCGGTACAGTTTCCCAACACCGGGTATTTTCTGCCGGTGATTTACTCGCTTACCGGCTTGAAGGTTGAAACCCTGGAGGATCTGCGGCCGCCGCTGGAGTTCGCTAAAAAGCTGCTTCCACCGCATATTAAGGGTAAACATCACCTCCCGTATCTCGGCCCCCTTCTGGATGCCGGTATGGCGGCGATTCTTGCTTATGAAATCAAGGAAGCCTTAAGAATCGTTCGGGAGCCGGATTTCTACTATCCGTATGAAGATCCGGATCTGGAAAACGGCAAGAAATGGGTCGGCCCAGCGGACGACGTTGTTCTCAGGAAACGGGGGGTGGAGTTTGTGGACGGCTCTGCTCCGGGCTTTGCCGCTATTGTGGGCGCAGCCCCGGATTCGGCAACTGCCAAAAAGATTGTTGAAGACTATCAGCGCCGGAATCTCTATATTTTCTGCGCCGCCCAGCACCACGGCACTTCGGTTATCGACCAGCTGATCGAGCAGGATGTCCAGGTCGGGTGGAATACCCGGATTGTCCCCTTCGGACCGGACATCTCTTCGGCCGTATTTGCCCTGGGCTTTGCCAACCGAGCGGCTATGGCGTTTGGTGGCCTGCAGCCGGGAGATTATAAGAAGATACTCAAGTACAACAAAGACCGGATCTTTGCCTTTGTCAATGCTTTGGGCGACATCGGCACCGAATGGGGCGTGGCAGCCGCCGGGTGCGTGAACTGGGGCTTTCCGACTCTGGCGGATACGGATATTCCGGAGATCCTGCCTACCGGTATCTGCACCTACGAACACGTGGTGGCCAATGTGCCGCATGACGAGATCGTGCAGCGCTCGGTCGAGGTCCGGGGTCTTAAGGTCCAGGTCTCTGAAATTGATATCCCCTGTGCGTTCGGTCCGGCCTATGAGGGTGAGCGGGTCCGCGGCAAAGACCTGCATTCTCAGATGGGCGGCGGAAAAACCCAGTGCACCGAGCTTGCCAAGATGGCGGATATGAAAGAGATCGAAGACGGCAAGGTCGAGGTCGTGGGCAAAGATGTCACCGACATCAAGGAAGGCGATACCCTGCCGCTGGGTATTTATGTGCAGATCGCCGGCCGGGAATTTCAGGCTGATTTTGAGCCGATTCTGGAGCGCCAGATTCACCATCTGGTCAACTATATCCAGGGTGTTATGCACATCGGCCAGCGCGATATCTCATGGGTCCGCGTGAGCAAGGCAGCCATTGAGAAAGGCTTTACCCTAAAGGATATCGGTGTGGTGCTGCATGCAAAGATGCACCAGGATTTCGGCAAGGTGCTGGACAAAGTTCAGGTCATCCTCTATACCAAAAAAGATGATGTTGCCAAGCTCACCGAGCGGGCCCGGGCCGAATACAAGCAGCGCGATGAGCGGGTTGAGAACATGAAGGACGAGGATGTGGAAACCTACTACTCCTGCACCCTCTGCCAGTCTTTTGCCCCCAACCATGTCTGCACGGTCAGCCCTGAGCGGACCGGCCTTTGCGGCGCCTATAACTGGATGGACTGCCGGGCCTCCTATGAGATCAACCCCACCGGCCCCAACCAGCCGGTCCAGAAAGGTGAGGTCATTGACGCGCGGCTCGGCCAGTGGAAAGGCGTTAATGAATTCGTTTACAAGGCCTCCCGCGGTGCGGTGGATCATTACAACTTCTACTCCATCGTGCATGATCCCATGACCACCTGCGGCTGCTGCGAGGCTATTGCCGCCGTATTGCCGAGTTGCAACGGGGTTATGACGGTGAACCGCGAGTATAGCGGCGAGACCCCCTGCGGCATGAAGTTTACCACCCTGGCCGGTGTCATGGGCGGCGGCGCTACCACGCCGGGCTTTGTGGGGCACTCCAAGTTCAATACCATTCAACGCAAATTTATCCGCGGCGACGGTCCCGCGGATATGGATGAAGGCGGACTGCTGCGGATGGTCTGGATGCCCAAGATGCTCAAGGAAGAGCTGAAGGACAAAATCGATTCACGTGCGGAAGAGCTGGGTGTTCCGGATTTCTATGACAAGATTGCCGATGAAACCGTTGGCACCACGGAAGAAGAAGTCCTGGAATTCCTCAAGGAAAAAGGGCATCCGGCGATGGAACTTGATTCCATTGTTGGTTAATCCTTAGACCGGATTGACGGGGTAATCGGTTTGCGCCGGTTATCCCGTCTCACTGTATTAATGTGTTAGTGAAGATTGAATTTGATTGAACATATAAGGAGATTAAAATGGCACTAACCGGTATTCAGATATTTAAGCTTCTTCCGCAGACAAACTGCAAGGAGTGCGGGTTTCCCACCTGTCTTGCCTTTGCCATGCAGCTGGCTTCCGGTAAGGCGGAACTCGATGCCTGCCCCTATGTATCGGATGAAGCAAGGGAACAACTCGCGGAAGCCTCTGCCCCTCCCATTCTGCCGGTGCAGATCGGGAAGGGTGTGCGAAAGCGCACCATTGGCGGGGAAACCGTATTGTATCGGCATGAAAAAACCTTTTACAACCAGACGGTGCTTGCGGCGAAAGTGGGCTCCGATATATCCGATGATGAGCTGAAGAAAAAACTGACCACCTGGAATGCGTTACAGTTCGAACGGGTCGGATATAATATGCGGCCTGAATTGATTGCGGTGGAGGATGTCAACGGCGACAAGGATGCATTCGCCAAAGTGGCCAAAACCATTGCCGAGACCTCTGAGTTCAACCTCATCCTCATGTCTGAAAATGCGGACGTCATGAAGGCCGGCGTTGAGGCCACGGCTTTTAAGGCCCCCTTGATTTATGCGGCCACAGACAAGACCGTGGATGATTTCGGCAACCTGGCCAAGGAAAATGACCTCCCACTGGCCGTAAAGGCGGATTCGATTGAGAATCTGACGCCTTTAACCGATAAACTGGTCGGCATGGGCCTGAAGCGCCTGGTCATAGATTCCGGCTCCCGGGAGGTCAAGCAGGCCTTTCAGGATCAGGTGGCCATTCGACGGGCGGCCCTGAAAGCCGGCAACCGCTCTCTCGGGTTTCCCACCATTACCTTCCCCTGTGAAATGGCGTCCAATCTGGACATGGAGACATTGATCGCCGGCATGTTTGTTGCCAAGTACGGCGCGATCACCGTGCTTTCGGATTTCACGTCGGAAGCGCTGTTCCCGCTGCTCCTGGAGCGTTTAAACATCTATACAGACCCGCAGCGGCCCATGACCATGGAAGAGGGTATCTATGAAATCGGCAAGCCGGATGAAAATTCACCGGTTATGATTACCACTAACTTTGCCCTCACCTACTTTGTGGTTTCCGGTGAAATCGAAGGCAGCAAGGTGCCGACATGGCTGCTGGTCAAAGACACGGAAGGCCTTTCCGTATTGACCGCCTGGGCGGCCGGAAAATTCGCCGGCGATGATGTGGGCATGTTCATCAATAAATCCGGGATCAAGGACAAGGTCAAACACCAGGAGGTGATTATTCCGGGTTATGCCGCGGCCATCGTGGGTGAAATGGAAGAAGAGCTGCCGGAGTGGACGGTGACGGTCGGACCGCGGGAAGCAGCCCATATCCCGGCGTTTCTTAAAAACAGATAACACCTGAAAAGGGCGGTTATAGCTGCTTATCAATGCGCCGGACCGGGCGCCGGAACCGGCTATAACCTTTTTAAATGACAAATGGAGGTTGGTTTATGATTCTAATCGGAGAGAGTCTAAACGTCATGGGCAAGACCATTGGGGCTGCCCTTAAGGCGCGCGACCCAAAACCCATCCAGGAAGAGGCCCTGTTTCAGAAAGAAAAGGGCATGGATTATATTGACATCAATCTGGGGCCTGCCAAAAAAGACGGCGTGGAGTTGATGCCGTGGGTGGTGCAGACAGTTCAGGAAGTGGTATCGGATATTCCGCTGGCACTGGATACATCCAACATCGACGCCATTGAGGCCGGGCTGAAGGTTTATAAGGAGACCCCGCAGCCGCCGCTGATTAATTCCATTATGTGCCGCCCTGAGCGGTATGAGAAAATGGTGCCGCTTGCAGCCGAATACAATGCGGACTTTATTGCCCTTCTGTGGGGCCCGGAAGGGCTTCCCAGGGATGAGAATGAGCGGGCCGCCCTTTGCGTGGAATTGCTCTATTTTGCCAATGAGGCCGGTATTCCGAATGAAAAGATCTGGGTGGACGGCATCGTGACCCCGGTCAACATTCAGCAGGATCAGGTGGTGGCGCTTAAGAATTTCTATGATATGCTGCAGGATATCGCGCCCGGCGCCAAGAGCACCTGCGGGCTGTCCAACATTTCCAACGGTCCCCCGACGCACCTGCGGCCGATTTTAAATCAAACCTATATGGTGATGCTGCAGCGCTCCGGGATGTATTCGGTGATCTCTGACCCCCGGGACGAAAAACTCACAGAGATTGCCAAAGGCAATCGCGAGGATATCGTCGAGATGATCTACAAGGCAATGGACGGCGAAGCCCCGTCACACAGCGAACTGGACAAGGAAATGGCGGATTACGTCAAGACCGTTGACGTTATTCTGGGCCGGACTCTGTACTCGGATTCCTGGCTGGAACTGTAAAGCAGACCGACGAATATACATGCAAAGCCTCACCCTCTGTTTGCGGGTGGGGCTTTTTTTGTGGGAGATGGAAAAAAATGGCACGGGTGGATGATTATTTTAATGCCAAAAAAATTGCGGTAAAAACCCTATCAGCCCATGTGCTTGATGAAATTGCCGCATGCACGGAATTCGAGGTAACAGATGAGGGCTTTCGGATTCCGTTTTTAACCCGGACATATCGGGTCAGTTTTCCGGATTTTGAATTTGTGGATGAAAACGATTCGGATACGGAAGTCCCCATCCAGGAGCAGGTGCTTATTCTTCATTACATGAGCGCCATGGAGAAAAAGCCGGTTTCCGGCAAATGGATCGCCTACCGGGAAATTCCCGGGGCGGCATTTTATTACAGCTCCTTTGTCAAACGGGCCATTGATCCGTTAAAGAAAGTGTTCGGCCAGAATACGGCGGGTCTGCCGCCGGCAGCGGACAAAATCAGTGGAAAGGCCATTGATAACGGGGACGTGGGCTACGAATTCCGGGTCCTGCCCAAAGTGCCGCTTCAGCTGATCCTGTGGGAAGGCGATGAGGAGTTTGCGCCAGAGGCCAATATCCTGTTTGATGAAACCGCCGGCAGCTATTTGTCCCCCGAGGATGCGGCCTGGCTGGCGGGCATGCTGGTTTATCGGCTGATTGCCCTGAGCAAATCGTAGCGGGGGCTTGTCTTTATTGATGCTGAAATGATTCATAGGCTTGTGTTTTTTGAATAGCCCGCAGAGCGAGATAGGCAAGTATCAGTCCCAATCTGTTGGCAAACATATCAAATCCGGAGAACTGGCGATTGGGAATAAAATGCTGGGCGGTTTCAATCAGAAAAGAATACGCAAGAAGCAGGCAGAGCTTCCAGCCAAGCCGGGAGCCGGTCAGAAACCCAAGGTCTATCAAAATGCCGAGACAAAAATAGGCTCCCAGATGATTCAGCTTGTCCCAGCATAGGGTGGACACCTCATGGGTAATCGGGGTCAGCGCCAGGTAAGTAATCCCGGCAAGCAGCCCAATAAAAGCCCCGGCAGCTGTTTTTTGCAGGTATGGTTTAAATACGCGCATTTAAGTTCAAAATGATCGCCTGTGCATGCATCTGGGAATATGGTGCCCCCGGCAGGGATCGAACCTGCGGCACATGGATTAGGAATCCATTGCTCTATCCACTGAGCTACGGGGGC
>JBKHAE010000001.1:0-92139 GCA_046543065.1 Desulfobacterales bacterium
TGCAAAGCCATATACGCTAAGGCCGAAACTGCAATGCAAGCAGACAAATATCACAGGGCGAAATTTTTCATTCAACCTGCAACTCTGCAAAGGAGCTGAGAATGAGCTTAGAGATCAAAGGCTGGAAGGGTCTGATGCCCAAGCGTGCCATGGCGGAAAAGGTGCTTGGGCAGGCGTTGAAATACCTTGGAAAGGATACGGACAAGAATGCCAAGTACGTATTAAAAGCCGTAGACCATATCGCCAGCGGCGAGAAACAGGAAATGGTCCGCGAATGGTTTCATCACTGGATGCGGGAGAACGGACCCGGCCGGCAATTTTTATATCGCGTGGTCCAGAATACCCATCCCCGGGTAAGGGAGCGGTATGTGGGCCGCATGGTGGCGAGCATGTTCTTCCGGGATCCGGAGGCACCGGCACGGGCGGAGAAGAAATTCGGCTTGCAGCCGCCGTCGGTTATGCTTATATCGCCCACCATGCGATGCAATTACCGGTGCGAGGGCTGCTACGCCAGCAGCTACAGCCGCGCGGATGATATGGATCCGGAAGTGTTTGACCGGCTTCTGGGGGAAGCCGAGGAAATGGGCTTGAATTTCATTACCATTTTAGGCGGCGAGCCTTTTATCTACCCGGATCTTTTAAGGGTGCTGGAAAAACACGACAAGTCCTTTTTCCAGATTTACACCAACGGCTCGTTCATTGATGCGGAGATGGCCGACCGGCTGGTCCGGATGGGCAATATCGCCCCGCAGATCAGCATCAACGGGCCGGGCGATTACACGGATGCCACCCGGGGAAAGGGCGCGTTTAATCAATGCCTCCAGGCCATGGACAATCTGTATGCAGCCGGCTGCGCCTTTGGATTTTCCTCTCTGGTTACCCGGAAAAACATGGATGCGATCTGCTCGGAGGAATGGATCGATTTTCTGATCGAAAGAGGCGCGCTTTACGGCTGGATGTTTTTGTTTATGCCCGTTGGCAGCGAGCCGGACATGAAACTTATGCCCACGCCGAAGCAGCGCGATCAGATGCGGCGGTTTCAGAATCATGTGCGGGAAAACAAGCCGCTTCTGCTGGTGGACTTTTGGAATGACGGGGTGCTGTCCGGCGGCTGCATTGCCGGCGGCCGCCTCTATTTTCACATCAACCACCGCGGGGATGTGGAACCTTGCATCTTCTGCCATTTTGCCACCGATAACATCCATGACAAGCCTCTGACTGAAGCGCTCAACTCCTCTTTTTTCCAGGGCATCCGCGCGGAGCAGCCGTTCTGCTACAACACCCTGCGGCCATGCCCCATGATCGACCACCCCCAGACCATGTGGCGCATTATCCAGGAGCACGGGGCCGAACCCACCCATGAGGGGGCGGAAACCATGTTTACGGAGCTGGAATCCGAGATGAACACTTATGCCGATGGCGTGCGGCAGGTGATGGACCACGCTTGGGAAAACGAGGGATACAAAAACTGGGCCGGCCGCTGGATGCAGCACTGTGGCCTGAAGCCGAACCAGATCGAGCGGCGGCGGCGCGAATTTGAGAAATTTAACGAAAACACCCAGGCGGATTCGGATGCGCCGTATGAAGTCAAGGCGGCGGCAGGCGGAAAAAGATTTAAAAGATAAATAACTGCTAAAAGCGTTTATCCACTGTAAGATTTCATCTCATAGAAAAATCTTGGAAAAGCCGGGCAGACAAAAGAGGAGAATGGATCATGCAGATGAAGACGCCGTGGCCCACCGCCATTCTATTGGTTGAATCTCAGCCCGACGATGCTGACGCCGCCCGTCGAACGTTCAACCGCACCGGGCTTTTAAACCGCCTGCACATTGTTACCAGTAAACCGGCGGCGCTTGATTTTTTATATCAGCGGGGTGATTTCCACAACGCCCCGCAGCCGGAGCTGATTATCCTGGATCCGGAGGTTTCCGATCGAAACGGCTGGGCCGTGTTTGCAGAAATCAAGGCCGACTCCTCTCTCAGGCATATTCCGGTGGTACTTCAGACAGCTACGCAACTGGATGCAGAAATGCTAAAGCGCGGCTCCCTTGATGCCTATTTTATCGTAAAACCCATACGATGGGATGATTTTATCAGCGCAATGCTTGCCAACCAGGGATCTTTGATTGCCCGGGGCTTCTGCAGAGATGAAAAATCCGGCTGATGATGGACGCAAACCAAAGACATAGGTTGCCCGGCGGCATAGAAAAGATCCTGGTTGTTGATGATGAGGCATCGATTCGAAAACTGATCCGGCGCATTCTGGAATCACTGGGCTATACCGTGGTACCCGTGGCGACCCCGGAGGCGGCGATTGGTTTTTTTGCCTCGGATCCGGATTATTTTGACCTGGTGATTACCGACATGAGTACCCTGGAGGTAAGGGATGGCAGGCTGAATTCTGTGATATCCACAATGCGCCCTGGTATCCCGACACTACTTCATACCGGTGTCATGCCTCCGGCTTATGCGAACGGCGTCATCAGTGGCGTACTGCAAAAGCCAGCCTCCCGTCTGGATTTCGCCTGCGCTGTCCGCAGCACGATGGATGCGGCGAAAACCCCCGTCCCGGATACCGCGCTATGGATGGCCCTACCCGAATAATTATTTGGGACAAATCGGGGGACATGGGACAAGTCAATGCAAAATCGGGACAAAAATCGGCGGAGACCATACAAATTTTATCGATGGCAGGAAAAATTAATATGGTATCCCCAGATTTTATGGACCGACAATTTCAACCAGGGACTGAGCACTCTAAAAAGGACCGGCAGCTATCCCCCAAAAACGGACATACAATATATGGTGGTGACGACCGGTGCGCCCATAGCTCTATTTGACTGTCTTTTGTATTTAATTTTTTCATTTCAAAAATGGCTATTATCCACTTTCAAATGCAACAAAATCACTTGACTTAGTGCTTTATCCCGATACTATAAATCATATATAAAAAGAGCGAATCATATGTGAATTCGGTACGGAAAGTTACATTCCCATTCGATAACACGATAACGCTTTTTGCTTCTCACTTTCAAGCTCTGCTCTCGTAAACGGATTTTGCAGCGACACCTCAACCGCACGCGCGTAATCTAGTTCAAATTTTTTTTTAAAACATCTCATTAACATTCTCCCAATCGTTTTTTCCTTAAATCCCAAAAAAAGGAGAGGAACTATGAACGTAGGTGAATGGCCAGCCAAGTGGGCAGCTCGCTATCCGAACGAGCCCTGCATCAAGTACAATGATCTGGATTTAAGCAAAGCCCAATTCAACCGCCGGATAAACCGTCTCGCCCATGCGTTTTTAGCCGCGGGTATCGGCAAAGACGATCGCGTGGCCGCTTTAATGGGTAACAGCAATGTGTTTCTGGAAATTTTATTCGCCATATCGAAAATCGGCGCGATTATGGTGCCCCTGAATTTCCGTCTGGCGGCCCCGGAGCTTGAGTTCATATTGAATGACAGCGAACCGCATATGATGATTTACTCTCCGGAGTTTCTTCCCAACGTGGAGCAATTGCGAGGCAAAGTTGCCTCTGTGAAGCAATTTATATGTGAGACCGACGGCGGGGCTGACACGGACCAGCAATTTGAAAACTGGATTGCGGGACAATCCGATACCGAACCTCAAATTGCTGAAACAGTCGATATGGAAACACCGCATTTTATCATGTATACTTCCGGCACCACGGGACGCCCCAAAGGAGCGGTCGTTCGGCAGGGGCAGACTCAGTGGAACGCCATAAACGGGATTCATATGTACGTACAGACACCGCCGGTTGTGGCGCTATGTGCTGCCCCGCTTTTCCATATCGGTGCTTTGCATGTTTCAGCAACGCCAGCCATTTATGCCGGCTACAAACTCATCATCCAACGTTTTTTTGATCCCGCCACATCCCTTAAGCTGATTGAAAAAAACAAAGTTACCGGTATGTTCGGCATCCCGGTGATGTTTTTGTTTATGACCATGGTGCCCGAATTTGAAAAAACTGATTTTTCAAGTGTCCAGTATTTTCTCGCTGGAGGCGCCCCTTGCCCCAGGCCATTGATGGAAACCTACATGAGAAAGGGCGTTATGTTCTGTCAGGGATACGGGATGACCGAAACCGCCACAGGCGTTACTGCTTTGCGAACAGAAGATTCGATCCGAAAACTGGGCTCTTGCGGCAAACCTCTATTTCACAGCGAAGTGAGAATTGTTGACACCGAGGGCAATGAATTGGCCGAAGGGCAAATGGGCGAAGTGCTTATCAAAAGCCCGACCGTGATCAAAGAATATTGGCGCAGACCGGAGGAAACTGCTCAAGCCATCAAAGAAGGATGGCTTTATTCCGGTGATATGGGTTATTTCGATGAAGAGGGATATCTTTTTTTGGTAGATCGCCGTAAAGACATGTACATCAGTGGCGGTGAGAACGTCTATCCAGCCGAAGTGGAAAATGTCATAATGGAGATGCCCCGGGTGTCTGACTGCGGAGTGATAGGCATTCCAGACGAAAAATGGGGAGAAGCCGGACTGGCAGTTGTCGTCAAAAAGCCGGATATGGAAATTACCGAGCAAGAAATTATCGATTTCTGCAGAGGAAGGCTGGCAGGTTATAAGAGGCCGCGTAAAGTGGTTTTTACAACTGAGCTGCCGCGCACTTTAACGGGTAAAATCTTGAAAAAGGATCTTCGCGCAACATATGTAAAAGATGGGAGGTGCATATGATTCTTGCTCCTACGCATACGCCTACTCGTAATAGGCCTTTATAGCCCGGCATCATTTCCCTTATATCTGCGACAAATTTGATTGAATAACGCCCAGTCTATAGAAAGTTGACCTGATAAACCATATGCTTCTGCCGGATCAGGGCCTTTACCTTTTCCTGAAGCTGGGGGTCGGCAATGGCGGCTACCCTGGAGACCGGCCGGCCGGCATCATCGGTGGCATATCGATATGAGTGGATAATCCCCGGCACAAGGGCATAGGCGCATCCCCCAACCCCGCAGCAGGAGGAGTCAAAAATCGCATTACCAAGCAGATACAGCACCTCTTCTCCATTGATTGAAAGATTCGCCTCCTTGATGAATAGGTAGCTGCCGCCGATGGCCGTAATCTGCTGATTGAGCTCAGGGTGGGAAAAATCTGTGGTTTTTTCAGTCAAAGCAGTTGCCATAGCATTTTTTCCTTTTTCGTCGTCCTATTCAAATGCCACCAGCACTTTTCTGCTGCGCGGCTGCATGGCGTGCTCAAAGGCTTTCGCAAATTCGGCAAACGGATAAACCGTATCCACCATCGGGGCTACATCCACCCACTGGTTCGCCAGGCTTTTGACGGCGAACCCGATGTCTCCGCACCTTGAGCCGATCAGGGTGATCTCATTGACCACCATTGCCGCAAGATTCATTTTTGAGGGCTGATGGGAGGTGGTTTTGACCACAACGGTTCCTTCAGGCCCCACCAGTTGAACGGCCTGGTTAATCGCATCCGGATTCCCGGTCGCCTCCACCACCAGATCAAAGGCCCCCTTTAACCGCTGCGCTGCTGTTTCCGGATCCATTTCCGCGGTATTTATAATGCTGATTTCCTGCGAGGCGGCCGTAGCCAGCTTATCCGCATGCCGGCCGAGAATGGTTAAATTGGAGGTATAATGATTCAGGGCAAATGCACACAAAAGCCCCATTTTCCCATCCCCCATGACCGCCATCTTGGTGTCATGCCGGATATGGACCTGCTGGGCGATTTCAAGTGCGGCGGCCAGGGGCTCGGCAAATACTGCATCAATGGTTTCCAGCCTTTCGGGCAGTACGCTGAGGTTGCTGATCGGCAAGGCGCAGTACTCGGCAAACCCGCCATCCTTTCCCCTGATCCCGACGACCCGGCGCGAGGGACAATGCCGGGTGTCCCCGGTGCTGCACTTCAGGCACTGGCCGCATCCGATATTGATATCCACGGCCACGCGTTTGCCGACCAGCTCCGGCGCCTGGGGCGCTTTTTCCACCAGGCCGACGAATTCATGCCCGGGTATACCGTGGAAATCCTGATAACCCTTGAACAATTCCGCATCTGTGGCGCAAATCCCGGCCATCAAGATTTTTACCAGCGCCTCATGCGTCGAGATCTCCGGGATCGGCGCATCAATCATGGAAATCGTCTGATTTTGAAACCGAACGGCTTTCATCGGCATATCCTATCGCTAACTCCAGGTTGAAGCATAAAAATATAAAAGCTGCCGGCAGATGCCAACAGTTTTTTACTATCTTTCTGATAAAATAAACAATAAATCCATACAGCCACAAACATTTCTTGAAAGCAATGCGCTTTCATGCCACATAAAAAAATGCTTATGAAAACCCGCATCACAGAACTCTTGGATATCCGCTACCCGATTATCTTATCCGGCATGACCTGGGTAAGCACGCCCGAGTTGGTTGCCGCGGTCAGCAATGCCGGCGGCCTGGGGATTCTTGCCACCGGGAATTTAAATTTTGACCAGACCCGGCGGGCGGTTCAAACAATCCGGTTCTTAACGGACAAACCGTTCGGCGCCAATATGCCGCTTATCTTTCCGGGCTCGGATGAAAAGGCCAAAATCCTGTTTGAGGAGAAAGTGCCGGTCATCAATTATGCCCTGGGCAAAGGCGACCGACTGGCAGACGGCGTGCATACCTATGGCGCTAAACTGGTTGCCACCGTGGTCACCCAGCGGCATGCCATCGCCGCCCAGCGGGACGGGGCGGACGCCCTGATTGTGACCGGCCATGAGGCCGCGGCCCATGGCGGGGACGTCACCTCCCTGGTCCTTGTCCCCAGCATTTCGGATGCGGTGGACATCCCGGTCATCGCGGCCGGCGGATTTGCAGACGGCCGCGGGCTTGCCGCAGCACTTGCCCTTGGCGCGGAAGGCATTGCCATGGGCACGCGGTTTATGAATACCAAAGAGAGCCCAGTGCATCCGACGACCAAACAGACCGCAGCAGAAAAAAGCGCGCATGACACCCTTTATTCCGACCGTATCGACGGACTTCCCTGCCGGGCCATGCGGTCTAAAGGGGCAGAGCGCTTGATCCGAAACCGCATCCCCTTTATCCGCGCCTTGTTCACCTCCCGACAGGCGGCCCGGGCCTTTGGGTTTCCCTGGCTTAAAATGCTTTTGGGCATTCTGGCGGCCGGCCCCAAAACCTCAAGCCAGCTGGCCCGGATGGCCAATGCCTACCAGCCGATTCAAAAAAGCCTGGATGCCGGTGACTGCGAAAACGGGGTCCTGCTGTTGGGGCAGGCTACCGGGATAATCTCCGATACCCCCACGGTGGCGGATCTGATCGCCCGAATCATTGCGGAAGCAGCGGCAGCCAATACCCGCGTGCATGAAAAACTGACTGATCAGCACGGCAGCCGGTAAAAATAGATGGGGTCATTCTGACGCGCCCCTGCGGGCCGCAGCACCTTGATTGGCGTAAAGGCCGGGATCGGGAAATTAAAGGAGACGATCACAGCCCCGGGTTTTGCTTCGGCCCGGATCTTTTCCGCCAGTGCGGTCATAACATCCGGAAACAGGTAGCAGAAAATGATATCCGCCGCATCAATGGCTTCATTCCAGAAGTTTCGGTGCCGGATATCAATGCCCGCCCCCAGTGAATAAATCCGCGCCTTCACATAAGCCAATGGGTTGATTTCATAGCCGATGGCGGAGATATCAGACCGCCGCCGGGCCGCCCGAAGCGCCCGGCCGTCCCCGCATCCCAGGTCAATCAGCACCTGCCCGCGCTTTAAGTCGAATTCATCCAATACCGCCCGGATGCGCTCCTGCGAGGTGGACACATAGAGGGCCCCCTGGGTGTTTTTGATGGACAGGGCCACGGCTGTCAC
Source organism: Desulfobacterales bacterium (assembly GCA_046543065.1). Taxonomy (GTDB): domain Bacteria; phylum Desulfobacterota; class Desulfobacteria; order Desulfobacterales; family Desulfosalsimonadaceae; genus M55B175. Next base: position 7,850 of record JBKHAE010000001.1, read on the forward strand.
ATAGGCGATCTTTATGACAAACAGTCCGGCGGCCAGACCGAGAATGATGAAAATCCAATGGCTCATTTAAATTCCATTTTTGGAAACGTCGCGCCCCCATCAGGAAATACCGCCACCCGGGCGGTTTTTTTAAGCTTGCGCGCGCCGCTGTCAACAACCGCCTGCGGGGTGTCGCAGTTACGAAAAAACCCGAGATGCCGGATCTCCTCCGCTGACAGGCTCGGTACGTAGCAGAATAGCTGATACTCCCGGATCAGGCGCATGGAGTAGTAGGTGAGAAACCGCTCCTCCACATTCAAACCTTTTTTGACCACATTTAAAAACTTCATAACATTGGATTTGCCGATCAGGCGCAGGATGGTTTTTAGCGCAAACAGCGGCGGGGGTTTGTCCGGCAGCGGAATGTCATCCAGTCCGCGCTCGGCCCGGAGAAACGCCATCACCACCCCGCCCGGTTTGAGCGCCGGCAGCGAGTTGCCCACGCACTTCATGCTCTGCTTGAAGTTGATCTCCATGGGGTAAGAATTAACGATTGCCCCATCCACCGGCTCATCCAGTCGAATGCCCGCATTTTTGACATTAAATGCGATGCCGGCCCGATGCGCTTCAACCGGGTCACCGGCAAACGCGGCCGTGATCTCCTGTTTTTCATCCAAGAGCACATTGAGGCAGAAAATATCTGCGGCAATGAAGTTGCGGATTTCCTCCAGGTCCTGCCGAAACAGATTCTCCTCCGGCGCAAGGCCCACGCGGTTGAACAGATACGGCGGTTCGGCGATCATGCCGTGATGGTGGCCAATCGCCTCGGCCGAGGCAAGCCCGGGAAAAATGTTTTTCAGGCCTCCGCCGAACCCCGCCCACAAGTGCGGCTCGATCATGCCCACCACAATGATGACATCGCTTTCGAAAAGCTTTTTATTGAGTATTACCGGCGTGCCCCGCCGGGTGTTGCCGAACTGATGGTGGATGTCCGCATCAAAGGCGTCGTGATTGGACCAGGAAACCCGCGCCAGGCTTGCGGAGCCGATTTTTTCCGCCATCTCGGCCTCGGTCATGGCCGTATGGATGCCGGGTGCCGGCATCACATGGATGCCAGCCGGATCCGCCCCTGCCTCTGTCAGCTGGTCCAGAAGCAAATGAAAGAACCGGTGGGCCGGCGTGGGCCGGGTATTGTCATCCACCACAATCAGAATCCGCCTGCCGGCAAGAGACTTTGAGGCAATCGGGCGGGCATTGATCGGATTGGCCAGAGCTTCCGCCACCAAGTCCGCCTCGCTTTTGCCCGCCGGCCGGGACATATCCGCACGCTCCGGCAGAATCACCTGCCAGCGGTCCGGAAGGGAAACTCCCAAAAAATCCTTTCCCCATGGCAAATTGATATCCATACACAAACCTCCAAGATAACCCGATTGAAAGAATTAAAAAGCGGTCCCTGCCTACCCGGCCTTTAAAAGGATCAGTGCGGTGCCCAGAAACATCAAAAAAGCCCCCGCAAATCGGATAAAGATATTATCCTCGCGAAAAACCATTCCCCCGTAAATGACGCCGAACAGAATGCTTAAGCGCTTTACGGAGATCATATACGCCGCTTTGGCAAGGGAGATGGCATATCCGTGAAAGAGGATGTGGCAGTAAAGCAATATGCCGGCAATCGCGCCTTTTACCGGCATCCGGCAAATGTTTTTCGCAGAGACCGTGCGCATCCCCATGAATAGCAGGATCAGAATCAGGCTCAGAACCGTAAAAAAGGCCATTTGAAAAAACATCACCGATGAATGAAGAATCGCCAGTTTTCCAATGACCGCGGAGAAGCTAAAGATAAAGGCAACCAGCAGCATGATCCGGGAGCCGGCTTCCCGGCCCATGGCGCGGAACGGGTCCAAAACGGAGCGCTGCCCGCTCTGGATATTTAACACGTAGCTGCCGATACATACCGCGGCAATACCTAAAACTCCCCAATGATCCGGAATTTCGTCCAGAAAGAGATACCCGGTGGCGATCATAAAAACCGGGGTAAAGGCCAGATATGGCAGGGTCAAGGACAAGGGGGACTCCTTGATGGCTTTCATGTAAAGCACAAACGGGACGGCATTTAACGGGATGCTGGCCAGAAAACTGAACCAGAAAACCCGATCCAGATCCGGGACCGGCACGAACACCAGAGTTACGGAGGTCAGCGGCAGCGCATAGGCCAGCGGATAGACAAACATTTCATAGGCGGTTAAATGGGAGAACCACTTTTTCACCCAAGCGTCCTGGGACGCCACCGCCAAGGCCGTCAAGAGGGCAAAAATAAACCAGGTCATTGGGCTGTTTCCGGAGAAATCCTGGCGGCCTCGGCACAGGCAAAGGCCTGGTCCGAGCGGCTTTTGGCATCATACATGGCCATGTCCGCCTTTTGGATATGCTCCGCCGGCCGGCCCCAAAAGCCTTTATCGGAAGTTTTTAATATGTCCGCCATGATACGCTTTTATTGTCCATAACTTTGGATCTAAACGATCGGTTAGAATCTGTTTTCTAATCGAATTTGAAACGTTTATCTATCAAAATTTCGGCGGACAAGGAATAAAAAAATTGACAAATCCCTAATTTATTTTATTATATGATTATAAATGAACAAAAATTTGGAATGCTCAATTTAGGTTAATCCCAAAAAAAGCCTGAGAAGGTCCCCGCTGATGAGCCAAAAAATCGACAGTGATCTGGCCCTGGTCACTTCAAAAATTTACGGCATCATTAACAAAATGTCGCTTGAAGAACGGCGCAACCTCTTGACGGAACTGGAACGTCATGAAAACGGGGAAAAAAGTTCCATCCGGCGCAAGCACCCCCGAAAAGATTATCTGATCAATGTGGATTACGCAGTCGGGGACAGGCTCTACAATGGCATGGCCATTAACTTCAGCGCCGGCGGTATGTATATTGAAACCGCTAAAAGCCAGTTACCCAAATTTCATCGGGGTAATCAATTAATCCTGACATTTTCGCATCCGGAGACCAAAGACAATCTGAAAGTCACCGGTGAAATCGCCCGAATTGACGATAAAGGCATCGGCGTTAAATTTGATCAATCCATTATCGACTGGTGGTCGCCATAAACCGAAAAATCCATCCCCAACGCCCTGCCCGTATAAAACTTCTCTTTTAAACCCGTATCTCATGCGATAGTTTTTTTGAGCGATTTTTTTCAAACCGGATTCACAGACTCAAGGAGTTCAAGCACTTTGGATAAGGAGATTGAAAAATTCTTAAACGCCTGGCGAAGCGGCGAGATCTCTCCGTCGCCGTCGGCGGCTTTGATCGGCACAAAGATTCTAAACTTTGAGAACGGATCGGCTGACATCAACCTTACTTTGTCGGAACCGCATCTGAATTCATCCGGAACCGTTCAGGGCGGCATACTTTGCTCTTTGGCCGATGTGGCCATGGGCACCGCGGTTTTCACAAAGATTGAGAAAGGGGATCGATTTACCACCACCAACTTAAACGCCATGTTCTACCAGCCGGCCACCTCCGGTAAGCTGCTGGCTGCCGCCCGCGTGGTGTATCCGGGAAAAACGCTGATGCATACCGAATGCGACATTACGGCAGATGGCCGGATGGTTGCAAAAATGAGCGCCACGTTTGCGATAAAGAAAGCAGGCATATGATTGACGTCAACGAAGCATCCCAAAAAGCCATTGACCACCTGACCAGACTCTACCCGGATGACAACCTGGGAAAAATCCTTTTTGAAGAAGCCGAATTAACTGACGATGACAAGTTCTGGCTGATAACAGTCAGCTACAAAAGCCCGGTGGCAGCCGGCGGCGTCGGCCAGTCCGTATTCGTCGGGGACCGAAGCTACAAGGTTTTTAAAATTCTGGCGGAAACCGGCGAAATCCGATCCATTAAAAACCGACCCCTTAAATAATTTCCTTCCCGATTAATCACCTCAGAAGATGTAATTTATAAACCCCCGGCCGTGGGCAAGGTTGGAGTAGCGGGCCAGCCGGATAATCCTTTGAGAACATTTTGCATAGTTTGACATTTGGTCAATTTTTTAATAAAGGAGGCGTTTTAAATTTTTTTAGACTCGATCGAGACGGATAGATCTATGCAAATAAGCGTTCATCCCAAACCGACCAAATATATTGAACCCGGCATCCATCTTCAGCAAACCGCCTTCTGGGGGCGGCTCAAAAAACAGCAGGGCCGTAAGGCCCGGGCGTTTGCCATAACCCCGACGGATTTACCGACCGAAGCGTTGCCGGTGACAGAGACGCTGCACGGCCCGGCCCAGTGGGAAAAAGCCCACGCCAGCCGCGACATGCTGGTCGTGATTCGCTCCCTTGGCGCGGCGGGCAGCATGGCCTATGTCCCTTTCGGCCCAGAGCGGCTTCCTGATACGGATCGCCGGGGCCGCTGGCTTGAACAGCTTTCTGAACGTATTAGGCCGCATCTGCCGGCGCACTGTGTGTTCATCCGGTATGATCTGCCCTGGGAATCGCCTTGGGCGGCGGATGAAAGCCGGTATACCGAAAATGACATATGGATGGGCAAACCCCGGACCGGGATCCGTGAAATGCGCATGAATTTTGACACCAAGCGCTGGAACCTCCGTAAAGCGCCCACGGATCTTTTGCCAACGGATACAGCGATTCTGGATGTAACCACTGACCGGGACCGGCTGCTGAAACGGATGAAGCCCAAAACCCGCTATAATATCCGGCTTTCCCACCGAAAAGGGGTGTGGGTGCGCGAGGCCGGGATTCAGGATCTCGCCACCTGGTATGACATTTACTGTCAGACAGCAAAGCGGCACGGTATGATGCTAAACAGCCTGCACTATTTTAAAGCCGGACTTGAAGTAAAAGCGGCAGACACCGGCTCTCCGGCAAGTATCCATCTGCTGTTGGCGGAAGTGGAAGCAAAACCCGTGGCAGGAATTATTCTAGCCATAGCGGGCAGCCGGGCGACCTATCTTTACGGCGCCTCCTCTTTGAGAAAAAGCCACTGCATGCCCGCTTATGCCCTTCAGTGGGCGGCCATATGCAAGGCCAAGGCTGTCGGCTGCCACGATTACGACCTTTTCGGCACAGCGCCCTATCCGGACCCCTATCATCCCATGTATGGCTTGTACCGGTTCAAAACCGGATTCGGCGGGGAGATGATTCACCGGCAGGGATGCTGGGATTACCCCTACAATGAATCCCGCTATGACCTCTACCGGGCCCAGGAGATGGCAGGGCCCGCATTTGTTTCCTAAAAATTAAAACCCCTTCAGCGCCTCCTCTTTGGATGGATAGATATCGATGATCCGGTTCATCCGCACCAGTTCAAACAGCCGCTCGACATTTTTCTGTACGCTGCAAAGTTTCAACTCCCCGCCCCGGTCGCCCAGCTGCCGCAGGCAGGACAAAAGCGCGCCGCACCCCGAGCTGTCCACAAACTCCACCCGGGTCAAATCAATTACCACCTTGTCATGCGATTGCAGGATCTCGGCCATGCTTTTTTTAAATTGCTCGCTGTTGCTCGCATCCAGGGCCTTTTCCCGCAGGTCCACAACCGTTACGCCCATATAGGTGTTGACTTTCATTTTAACTGTCATTTGCCTGACTCCATAGAATATATTGGATTGGATTATAGCATCTCATAAGTTATAAAAAACCGGCTAACACCAGCGGACGAGCATCCGGGCGCAGTTTTCCCCGTATTCGTTTCTGGAATAGGTAATATCATCCACCGACTGTTCAATAATATAGACCCCCATCCCTCCCTCTTTGGACCCATCAAACACCGGAGCGGGAACCTTATCCGGGTCAAAGGGCTTGCCCCGGTCATAGAAAGAAAGCGTCATTTCCCGGGGATAGGCGATCGCCTCCAGGCGGACGGGGGACCCCGGCTGGTTGTCATAGGCGTGCCGGATGATGTTTGTGGTCAGCTCCACGGCGGCCAGCTCAATGCCCGCGATCCGGGGCTCATCAGAGGCCCGGCGCATGTATTTCTTACCGAACATCCGAATAAACCGCCGAACCTTCTGCAATTCCTCCATGCGGCTGTCAAATAACATCTCCTGACGGCCCAGAAGCTCAAGGGGCACAACATTGGCATCAATCTTGACCGGGATGCAGGTGAAATCATCCGCAAATTCCGATGAACCGGAAAAATCCCTTATCTCCCGGCGGATGGTGCGGATCAGAGCATCCGGCGTATCCGCCGCGTGCGCCTTTAACAATGCGACCAAGCGCTTTTCGCCGAACATTTCCCCGTCCGGACGGCTGGCTTCCGTGAGCCCGTCCGAGTAAAACAGAAACACATCCTCCGCCTCAAAGGAGACATTAAACTGCTGGAAGGGTTTCTTCTCCGGAAACCCCAGGGGCATGTTTTCGCCTTTGAGCAGGCTGACGGAATGTGTTCTATGATGGAAATGGAGGGGACGCACATGACCGCAGTCAACGAATGTCAGGCGGCTTTGCTTGGGATAGAATCTGGCGTAAAAAAGCGTGACAAAGGATTCGAGCTCCTGGAGCTGAGCGATCATGTGGCTGTATACGGAATCCACGATCTCTTCGGGCGCGATGCTGACCCACCCCTCAGCGGACAGCCGGGCTTCATTGACCACACGGAGAAAATAGCTCTTCAGGGCTGCCCCGATAAATGCGGCCCGAATCCCTTTTCCCATGACATCCGCGACCACAAGATCCATGGATTCCGAATCCAGGCGGATAAAATCATAAAAATCCCCGTCAATTGCCTGGGAGGGAATGGTTAAGTGGGCGATTTCAAGTCCCGGAAAATCCGCGGGGGGGCGGCCCAGCAGCAGGGACTGCTGAATCCGGGAGGCCACATAGATCTCGTTTTCCCGGGCTTTTTTAAGGCTCTCCTCTGTCTGTCGCAGGCGGATTGTCTGTTCAAAAGAGCGGACCGCATGGGTCACAAGCGCGGTGATCTGCGGGGCATGAAAAGGTTTTACGATATAATCAAACGCGCCATGCTTCATGGCATAGACCGCATCCGAAACCTCATCACTGGCAGTCAGCATGATCGGGGATAAATCCGGGTAGGCCCGGTTGATGTAGTTCAAGCATTCAAGCCCGCTCATGCCCGGCATCTGGATGTCTAAAATCACGGCGCAGATCTCATCGGACAGGTTTTCCACCGCTTCCGTGCCGCTTTCAACCGGTATCGGCAGAAAGCCCGCCTTTTCAAGGGTCCGCTCCAGTATCCGGCGCGTGGTGGGATCGTCATCTGCAATGAGCACCCGGGGCAGGGATTCCTCGGGTCTATCCGCTTCTCTGGTAAATGTTTCAGATACCGTCATATTCGCAAAATTTTTTTACACGGCGGCTGCGCTTTTATTTAAAACCATATCAATTATTTGCCAAATGCCCTACTTTTACCCGACTCCACCAAAGGGGTCAATCGATTTTCAATTCCGCCACAGCCCGTATTGACACTTTAACAAATATTTCGTATCCATATTTTGAGCATATAACCAATACCGGCGGCTAACAAACCCTGAATTCCTTGCCCTTTGAATATGGATCTGCCGCTTGAACTCAACACCATTATGGAGGCTGAGGTGAACAAAACCAGATACATCCAATATTGTATCCTGGGAATTGCCATTCTGGGATTGTCCCTGGGGATGACGGCTACGCCTGGACCGGCTCTTGCCGAGCAGTCGCCAAAATCGCAATGGGAAATCTTTCCAAGCGGGGACGTGTTCGCCCCCTTGGTGGCAGATCCTAAAGAGCCCCGGTTTTTTCTCAGCCTCAACAATTATGACAATGAATTCAGAAGCGACTTCACCGGCGCATCCGTCGGATTCGGCGAAAACTTCGGCCTGATCAGAAAACATCTTGGGGATCAGCATGCCTGGCAGTTAAGCTTAAAGGGCGGACTTTTCTCCCAGTTTGATCTGAATACCAGCTCCGATGACCTTTTAAATTCCGACTACAATATCGGTGTGACCTGGAACTACCGGATAGACGACTTATCCACCCGTCTTCGCGTCTATCACCAAAGCTCTCACCTGGGGGATGAATACCTTATCAAGCATCCGCGGCTGGCAGATACCCGGACCAATTTTGACTATGAAGCCATTGACTTCCTGGCGGCGTTTACCTGGCAGAAGATCCGGACTTATGGCGGCCTCCAATTCCTGATAGAGCGGGATCCGGGAGATTTTGATCGCTGGGGCTATCAGGGCGGCATCGAATATCAGGGCACAGGAAAGATTCTGCCCTGGGGGAGATTGGTGGCGGGCCTTGACATCAAAGGATTCCAGGAGCTTCACTGGACCCCCGGCTACAGCGTAAAGACCGGGATCGCTTTCAAAAACCTGGATCATCAGAGCCGCTATATTCAAGTCATGCTCGAATATTACCACGGATTCATCCCCTATGGCCAGTTCTATGACTATGACATGGAATCTTACGGGGCAGGTATCTATTTTGGTTTCTGAGGCTTATCAAACAGCTCGGCTTTTTTCACCATATCCCGGCCAAAGCGTCGGATAACGGCGTCAACCGTACGGCCCAGCGCCTCCCATTTTAAATCCTCAGGCGCCGGATCATCAAATAATGTCATCTGGACGGGCGCGGCTTTATCAGATAAGTCCGATGCGCCCATGCCGATGAGCCGGACCGGCTGGGTGATTTTATAAGCGGCCAGCAGCCGGCAGGCAGCCTTAAAAAGCGTTTCAGATGAGCGGGTCTGCCTGGCAAGGCCCATCTGCCGGGTAACCTGGGTAAAATCCGCGTGCTTTAATTTTAGCGTAACCGTCCTGGCTAAAAGTTCCTGCTTTCTCAGCTGCCGGCCCACATCCTCGGCCTGCTTCAGCAGATAACGCCGCAAAAACGCCATATCCCGCGTATCCGCCGGCAGGGTCTCCTCGCTGCTGACAGATTTTACCGGGCGAATCGTCCGGACCTCTGAATCATCGATACCAGCCGCCAGATCGGCCAGCCGCTTCCCGGTTTTGCCAAACCGCCGGGTCAGCTGCTCTATCGAATATTTTCCGACATCCCCCAATGTCGAAATTCCCAGCCGCTCCAGGTGCTCCCGGGTATGGCGCCCCACACCCGGCACCTTGTCAATGGGCAAATGATGAATAAACTCGGGCACTGCGGCCGGGGAGATCACTGTCAAGCCATCGGGCTTATCCATGTCAGAGGCGATCTTTGCAAGAAATTTAAGCGGGGCAGCGCCCACCGTGCAGGTCAGCCCGGTTTCATCCCGGATACTCTCCTTAATCGCGAGGCCGATCGCCTCCGGGGTGCCGTGCAGTGTGTCGCATCCGGTGATATCCACATATGCCTCGTCAATTGAGACCGGCTCCACCAGCGGCGAAAAACGGGCCAGGATGGTCATTACCATATGGGATAACGCCTTGTACCGTTGGCGCCGCGGAGGGCGGAAAACCCCGTGAGGGCACCGCTGTCTGGCCTGATACATGGGCATGGCTGAATGCACGCCGTACTTGCGGGCCTCATAGCTTGCCGCAGACACCACCCCCCGGTTGGACATGCCTCCCACAATCACACATTTGCCGGCCAGTCCGGGGTTGTCCAGGACCTCGACTGAGGCAAAAAAAGCGTCCATGTCCACATGTAGGATCATGAGGGATCAGGTTCTGGGTTCTGGATATTATAAATTATCCGTTTCTAAGAAACTGATCGTACTCAGTCCCGCGCAAGCGGGACGGTACTCGTACTCGTAATCGTACTCGAAAAAATTAAGGGCCGATTACGATTACGAGCACGAGTACGAGTACGAACCGAGCATAACTTTCTGCAAAAATACCGACGTGGCGGCATAAACCGTTTTTTGCTTTGCCATTAATCCACAAAAACCGGCACATGACGGAACTGCCCCACATCAAAAAGTCCTTTGTCGGTAATCTTTAATTCCGGAATCACCGGAAGGGCCAGAAATGAAAGCGTCATAAACGGATCGGACAGATTTGATCCAAGGTCATGGGCCGCCCCGATCAATTGCGCCATCTGATCCCGCACGACATCCAGGGATTCTGTTGCCATAAGCCCGGCAATGGGAAGGGCAAGGCTTGCCTTGACCGACTGCTCGCAGACCGCGCAGAGTGCGCCCCCCATATCAACCACATGCCGGACAGCAGCCCGCATATCCGCGTCATTGGTGCCTACCACCACAATATTATGGGAATCATGGGCCACGCTGGATGCCAGGGCCCCCTTTTTTAAACCGAATCCTTTAACAAAGCCTTTACCGATGTTGCCGGTGGCCTGATGCCGCTCCACCACAGCGATCTTAAGTATATCCGATTCCGGATCCGCTACCGCCAGACCGTTTTCCAGTTTGACGGATAAAATCTGCTGGCGGGTGATAATCTGCTCCGGCACAATTTCCAGAACCCGCACTTTTTGCCCATGGCCAGGGATGGCAAAATCCAGGCGGTCAAGATCGACCCGCATGGCAGACGGGCACGGGAGGGCAGGCGGAATTTGAATATCCGAATGCATTTGGCCGTCTTCTGCAGCCAGCTCTCCGGCGGCATATACCTGTTCCGGCACCAGCGCGTTTAAATCCGGGGTGATGACCATATCCGCCCGCATGCCCGGGGCAATAGCGCCGATTCCGGGGAGTTTAAAATACCGGGCCGGATTGAGAGTGGCCATGCGGATGGCCAGCACCGGCGAAAGACCGGCCTGAATGGCCCGCCGGACCATATCGTTTATATGGCCGTGCTCACAAATATCCTCCGGATGGCGGTCATCCGTACACCACATCACCTGCTGGGCGTTCAGCGGATTGACCAGCGGCAGGAGCTGATACAGGTTTTTGGCTGCGGTTCCTTCCCGGATCATAATATGCATGCCGGCGGCGAGTTTTTCTCTGGCCTCTTCAAGGGTTGTGCACTCATGATCGCTTGAAATGCCGGCACTCAGATAGGCATTCAAAGATTTGCCGGAAAGTCCCGGCGCATGGCCGTCCGCCGGTTTGCCGGCTTTTCGGGCAAGCGCAAGCTTCTCGAGCACCTGCGGATCACCGTGGATCACCCCTGGAAAATTCATCATCTCCCCAAGGGCTGGCACCTGCGGGCTTGACATAAACGGTGTAAGCGCTTTGGCATCCAGGTTTGCGCCGGCGGTTTCCATGGCTGTGGCCGGCACGCAGGACGGGAGGGTGAAGAACACATTCATGGGCTGCTTTTTGCCCTCTTTCAGCATATATTCGAGGCCGGCAATCCCCAGCACATTGGCAATCTCATGCGGATCCGCAATAACCGTCGTAGTCCCCAGAGGCAGAACCGCCCGGGTAAATTCGGAGACGGCTGTCATTGAACTTTCAATATGCACGTGGGCATCAATAAAGCCGGGCAGGACATACCGGTTCGCCAAATCAATCCGCTCTCTGGCTTCATAGTCACCGAATCCCGCGATACATCCGTCTGCCACGGCGATATGCCGGGATTCAATTTCACCGGAGTACACATTAACCAGGCGGGCATTCTCAAAAAGCTGGTCAACCGGTCGATCCCCCCGGGCCGCAGCGATTAAAGCCGATAGATCCATTTAATTTAACCTTTTAACTAAACTCCGATCAATCCGTCTGCCAGATCCGGCAGCCCAGTGCGGCCGCCGCCTGCATCGTCTCATCGGCATCCAGGCCGATCACTTCCCCGTTTCTGACCCGCACTTCCCCCCCGATAAACACATCCCGCACGTCCCCGCCGCGCACCGCATACACCAAGTGGGATTCCGGATGATACATAGGTGTCAGATGGGGTTTTCGGGTATCGATGATAATCAAATCGGCGGATTTTCCGTATTCGATGGAACCGATCCGGCTGTCCAGTCCGATAGCCCGGGCCCCATCAATGGTGGCCATGCGCAAAACGGTTTTGGCATCCATAACCGTGGGGTCATTGGCCATCACCTTATGGAGTTTGGCGGTGGTATCCATTTCCATAAACATATCCAGGTTATTGTTGCTGGCACACCCGTCCGTGCCCAGGCCCACCGGAATCCCGGCGCTCAGAAAATCCGGCACCGGGGCCACCCCCGAGGCAAGCTTCATATTGCTCTCCGGATTATGCGAAACATTGACTTTGCGGGAGGAAAGAATGGCGATATCCTCCGCATTCACCCATACGGCATGGGAGATCAGGGTCTGTTCATCCAGAATGCCCAGGCGATCCAGATATTTCACCGGTGACAGGCCGTCTGCCCCCGCAATCTGATCCGCCTCGCCGCGGGTTTCCGCCACATGGATCTGAAACCGCACACCGGCTTTGGCGGCCGCCGCCTTGGCCCTGACTAATGTTTCTGCCGAGCAGGTATACGGGGAATGGCAGAAAATCGATGGGGTGAGGCGATCCGACAGGCCCTGCCATCTGGATACATAGGCGGCCGCGGTTTCCACATTCCGGGCCGGATCCGGCGATCCGGGCGCCGGAAAATCAATGACCCCCTGGGCAAGCACGCCCCGCATGCCGGTCTCAAGCAGGGCTTCAGCGACGAAGTCCTCCATGAAATAGCCGTCGCAGCAGGTGGTGGTGCCGGATAAAAGCATTTCCAAGCAGGAAAGCCGCGTGCCGGTCTTTATGGTGGCCTCGTTGATGTAGCGGAATTCCGCAGGGAAAATATGGTCATTCAGCCACTCGGAGAGCGGCAGGTCATCGGCCAGTCCCCTAAATAGCGACATGGGCAGATGTACATGGGTGTTTACCAGTCCCGGCAGAATCAGACCGCCGGCCGCATCCACCCAATCATCGGTCTCATATGCGTCAAAATCCGATGGTTTTTTTTCGACCCGGGCAATCCGTCCGTCCCGGATCGCCACCATCCCGTCATAAATAATGTCGAAGGCCGGATTGACGGTGATCACGCAGCCGTTATAAATGATACGGTCATACGCCATAGAGGGACTCCAAGCCGGTTTCCGGCTATCCCTTCCCGCGTTTTTGGATCGGCTGCCAAGGTTTGAACATAATAATTAAACGCGGCAAAAGGGTCAATGAGGCCAAAAGGGCAATCAGCATTGCCAGGCCGGTCATCAGACCGAAAATAATGGTCGGGATAAAGTTTGAGAGGGTCAGTATGGAGAATCCCAGAATAATGACAACAGAGGTATAATACATGGCAAAACCGATGCTTCCGTGGCTGCGGTGCATGGCCTGGATATAGTTCCAGTCCGTCCGGATCTCCTTGCTGAAACGGTGGATATAGTGGATGGTATCATCCACGGCAATGCCGACGCTGATGGCGGCAATGGTAATAGTCATGATATCCAGGGGGATCCCGGCCCATCCCATCACGCCGAGCACCACGAAAACCGCCAGCAAATTCGGGAAAATGGCAATAAGGGCGACCTTAACCGACTTGAACAAAATTAGAAACATCAGCATAAGGGCCAGCAGAACCACCCCCAGGGTCAGTATCTGGGATTCAAAAAGCGTCTGAAGCACGTTGTTGTAGAGCACCAGCAATCCGGTCAACCGCACATTGTCCGGTTCATAGCCAAACTTGTGCGTAAGCTCATGATTGATCTGATTGATCAATTCATTGCGCCGAAGCGACGGCTGGGTATCCTCAACCCGAACCATGTAGCGGACTTCATCGTGCGCCACCGACACGAACGGCTTGACCAAATCTTCCTGAAACTCTTCCGGAATTTCGTTATAAACGAGGGAGAGCTCAAAGCTGTCCAATTCCTTGCCGTCATTTAACTGCCTGGCCACCTTCATCAGCGTGCCGAGGGAGAGCACCTTGCCGGTTTCCGGCAACCCGTCCAGATAATTGTGAACTTCAAGTATCCGCTCCATTTTATAGGGTGTAAACCAGTACTGATCCCCGTTTTCGGGTTCATCAAACTCGGAGAAATCATCAAACGCATCGTCAAATCCTTCCCCATCTCCCTCATCTGCCTGTGGATTCTCGATATCGCCGAGACCAACGATCACGTCAAGCGGGGTGGTTCCGCCCAGCTTCTGATCGATCACCTTCATGCCCTGGTAGATCTCTGTGGACTTCTTAAAATAATTAACAAACGAATTCTCCACTTCCAGCCGGGAGATGCCAAGGACACTTAACAACAGGGCAAATACGCTTAACAGCAGGATCAACCGGCCCCTTTTTTCAGTAACTCCCCCGAGGAAAGTGGTTAAAAAAATGCTTCCCCCGCAGACCGGCGGCGGATCAGTTTTCTTAAACAGCACCAGCAGCGCAGGAAACAAAAATACTGATATTACTAAAGACACCAGAATACCGCCCACCATCATCCAGCCAAAGGTAATAACCGGTTTGATGTCTGCGAGCAGCAGAGAGGCAAACCCTGCGCCCGAGGTGAGCGCCGCATAGACAATAGGGGTCAGCTTTAACCGCATGGTATCCAGCACCAGTTTGCGGTGATCTTCTTCCGGATGCGCGCACAAAAGCTCCCGATAGCGGACCGTCAGATGTACCGCAATGGCCATGGTGATAATCAACTGCAGGGATATAAAATTGGAGGAGATCACCGTGACCTGCCAGCCAAAAAACCCCAGAAGCCCGGTCATGGCAATCACCGAAAATGCGCAGCAGAGCATAGGCAGTATCACCCACCGGGGCCTTCTGAAGATGATCCCCAGAACGATGATCAAAAAGCAGATAACGCCTACGCCAAAACTCTTTAAATCGTTTTTAATAAACCGGATCAGATCATGGGCGATCATACTCACCCCGCCCAGAAACAAATCCGCATCCTCCCGATATCCGTCCATGATCTCCCGGATGCGGCTGATATCCTCATCCCGCTGGGCGTTGAACTGATCGCGAAACTGGCGCACCTCTTTTTTGATGCGGCTGTACTCCGCATGTTCCTCAGCGGACAACCCCTGCTGGTCGGCCTTTTTTTCAAGTTCCACACGCCGGGCCGTAAGGTCTCTGTAATGACTGTCTTCCTCAAAGGTGACCTGGAGCCCGGTGGTCTGTAAATCCGGACTGACCAAAAGATTCTGGTATATGGGGCTTGCTTTAAGCTCCTTTCGGGCCATCTCCCGATCAACGCGGTCAGAGGCAAGCGTGGGCAAATCACCGGTCATTTCGCTGATTGACAAAGGCGGGCTTTCCAACAGCGGGACATCAAGCAGGGTAGTCACTGAGGCCACCCGCTCTATTTGGCTAAGCTCTTTTTTCAGACGGGCGATGTCATCTAACACCGCATCTGAAAGCAGATCCGCATTCCTGGGCGTGTAGGCGATGAACAAGAACTCCTGCACCCCGTATCGGTTATAGATTTCATAGGCGTACTGGATATCTTCGCTGCGTTCATTGACCAGTGTGTCCGGCGAGGCATCTATCTGAAAATCCTTGATAAAATAGCCCAAAACAGCAACAGCGATTAACAGGCAGGCAATGATCTTACGCGGATGGGAAAGGACAACCCTGTCATAGAAGCGGTTTATCAGCGATGACCGTCTCGGCATAAAACAACCCGTTTTAATTGGTTAGATAGAAAATGACGAATAATCTGTCTCGGATTACTCTTCCGCAGACGATTTCAGTTCCTCAAAAAGATCCTCGACCGTCCCGCTTCGCAGAATCTCATCGAATTGGGAGCGGTAGCTTTTGATCAGGCTGACGCCATTGATTTCAACATCATATACCTTCCACTGACTGCCGGCAGAATAAAGCTTATACAGGACATTGGCTGTCTTATCCTCGGTTTCCACATCCATGGGCACATAAATTCTGCCACCCTTTTTGTAAGCGGAATGATAAACAACCTCCTGATCCCCATAAAGCGTGGTTTTATCAAGATAAGAGGCTTTAAGCCGCTCCACAAAAAGCTCGATAAATTGCTGCTGCTCTTTCTCGGATAGCCGCGACCAGTTTTTCTTGCCAAGCGTCAGCTTGGCCATCAACTCAAAATCAATGACCGGCTCCACAATGGCCATGATCTTGTCTTTTTTCTCCGCCTCGGCCATGTCCGCTTTTTCAAGAACTTTCAGCACCGCGTCAATTTTATTCTTCATCAACTGGGAAACCTCCCCGGTGTCCTCAGCCATGACCGGGGTGGCCGCCGCACATGCCAGCAGCATGAAACCTGTGCATAAACAAATGAATTTTCGCATCTTATTTTTCAACCTCTCTTTTACGATTTTGTTCATACGCGTTACGAAACAAAATATACATATCCATGGCGTCCTTGCTAAAGCTTTCGTACTGACCAAGACTTAGCGACGTTTGGTTCACGATCCGAAAGACCGGGGCGCCTGCGGAAATATAAATGTCCGGAACGTAATAGACCGGGTCCAGATAATCATCCGGCACCCCACCCAGGGTATCTCTGAAATTCGAAGGCCCCAGTAAGGGCAGAACCAGGTGGAACCCCCCGCTTAGTCCGTAATGGCCCAATGTCTGACCGAAATCCTCTTCCTTCGGCGTTAAATTGAAGCCCTCTTTTGCCGGATCCATAAATCCGCCAATCCCAAGCGTTGAATTTAGCGCAAACCTGGCTGTTTCAATACCGGCTGCCGCCAATTTTAACTGCAGCAGATTGTTGGCAAACCGGACCGGAAACCCTAAATTATCGAAAAACCGGCGGATGCACTGTCTGGCAAATTTTGGCATTACAGCACCATAGGCCCGGGCACTGGGTTTTAACACCCAGAAATAAAGCCGGTCATTTACCCGGGTCATGCTCCGGTTATACCCGATCAAAGGATCAAACCCCCCTGGTTCCTCTTCAGACTCAAACTCCTCAAATTCTTCAAACCCGCCGAATTCAGAATCTCCTTCGCCGCTTATCGCGGGATCGGCCTGGCTGACGAAATCTCCTGACACTGTTTCCCAATGCGTGGGCGTCTCTTCCGCCGCTGCGGGAAAGCCCCCCATGATACTGCCCCAGAGTGCCGCAAGCAGAACGAGTTTAGCGGCTATAGGAATAAACAGCTGCCATCTGCATTCGTATTCTTCTCGTATCTGCTGCCCCATGGATAAGCCTGTTATTCGGTTTTCATTCATCCGTTTGGTATGTTTATCATAATCATATGGATCGCCGCGGTCCATTAATTTTTCGCTTCGCATGAGGGGGATTTTTACCTCCCCTCCCCACGGGCTTTGGGCATCAAGTGTTCCGCAGCTCATCGGCTATCTGATTCACATCCGCCATTGTTTTTTCAACATCCATTGCTAAAAGCTGCCGATCCTTCATAACCAGACGGCCGTTAATCATGGCGGAAGCCACGTCGCTGCCGCCTGCGGCATACACCAGGTGCGAGTAGATATTATACATGGGTGTTAAATGCGGTTTTTGGGTGTCAATCACAATCAAATCGGCCTTTTTGCCAACCTCCAGGGACCCCGTCTGCTTATCCAGCCCCAGCACCCGGGCCGCATCAATGGTCGCCATCCGGACCACAGTTTTGGCATCCATCACCGTGGGATCCAGGCGGCTGACCTTGTGAATCTTGGCGGCCGTATCCATTTCCGCAAACATATCCATATCATTGTTGCTGGTGCAGCCATCCGTGCCCAGGCCCACGCATACGCCGGCATCCAGGAGTTTGGGCACCGGCGCGATCCCGGAGGCCAGCTTCATGTTGCTCTCCGGGTTGTGTGATACTTTCACACCATTGTCTTTCAGCAGCATGATATCCGCATCCGACAAGACCACACAGTGACAGGCCACCAGCCGGGGAGAGAGCACACCGACATCCGAAAGATAGCCCACCGGGCTTTTGCCATACGCGGCACGGATCTTCTCGGCTTCACTATCGGTTTCCGCCACATGGATAATGAGCGGTAAATGATTTTCACGGGATATGGCTTCAGCCTTTTCCAAAAGATCCGGCGCACACAGATAGGTCGAATGCGGCTCAACAGCCACGGTGATCAAGGCATCATCCCGCCATTTGGAGATGAGATCTTCGGTATAGGCAAACCCGTTTTCAAGGGTCCCGTAATTGGGCGACGGAAAATCATAGAGCACCTCGCCCACCACGGCCCGGACCCCTGCTGCTTTTGCCGCCTCGGCCACCGCGTCCTCAAAAAGATACATATCGGAAAAACAGGTGGTACCTGAAAGTATCATCTCCGCGCAGGCAAGGAGCGCCCCGGCATGGACCTTCTCCGCATTCAAACGGGCTTCTGCCGGAAAAATATAATGGTTTAACCAGGTCATGAGATCCAGGTCATCGGCAAGGCCGCGGAAGCAGGTCATGGCCGCATGGGTGTGCGTATTGATCAGGCCCGGCATGATGATGCCGCCCCGGGCATCAATCCTTGTCCTTACTGTGGCATCCGAAAATTTAAAAGCCGGCCCGATATCGTAAATCGCGTCACCGGAAATGGCCACTGCGCCGTTTTTGATGACCGTATCCTGACCATCCACAGTCAAAACGGTGCCGTTTGTGACAAGGGTATCAATCGGCTGCATGGGCTGAAAGCTCGCTTGCGATGGCTTGGATAATTTGCGCATGCCGGGGGGCGGCATTGCCGGCCACCTCGATGATCGCCGCTACAGTTGCCGGCTCCGGCTGGTCCGGATCATTGACATTGGTGATGGTGGAAAGGCCGATGATCCGCATACCGGCATGAACCCCGGCGATTGCCTCCATAACAGTGGAAAAACCGACCGCATCCCCGCCGATACGCCTTAAAAAGCGCGTTTCCGAAGGCGTTTCCAAAGATGGGCCCTTAAGGCCGATATAGACCCCCTTTTGCAAAGAAAAGCCCCTTTCTTTAGCCGTTTTCTCGGCAATTTGCATGAGAGCCGGATCATAGACCCTTATCATATCCGGAAACCGGATTCCCCACTGGTCGATATTCGGTCCAATCAGGGGGTTTTCCCCGGTCATATTGATATGGTCCGTTATCAGCATAATGTCTCCGTCCGAAAAATCCAGATTGATCCCGCCGGCTGCATTGGAAAGTACCAGGGTATGAACCCCCATGGCCTGCATCACCCGAATGGGAAAAGTAACAGAGGCGGGGGAATAGCCTTCATAGAGATGAAAGCGTCCCTGCATGGCCAGAATCCTCTGGCCGTAAAGTTCGCCGGCCACGAGCTTTCCGTAATGGCTCTCGACGGTTGATACCGGAAAGTTGGGTATATCCCGGTAATCAACGGCGACAACCCCTGCCAGATCCCGGATGCTTTCCCCGAGGCCTGTTCCCGTCATGATCCCGATTTCCGCGCCTGATATGAATGATCGCAAATATCGGGCGGCTTCTTCAACCTGTGCTTGATAGGCAGACATACTTTATCTCCAGGAAATTAAAAATATTTATAATAGTCCGGGCATCCGGTTTCGTCAAGCAGTGTTTGTGTGCGTTCAAGTGCATAGACGAAGGCCAAACAAGGCGCAAACCGGAACTGTATTGACAATACCCGGAGATTATGAAAGAGGTATGAAACATATCAGTGTTGAAATATCAGTGGACATCTGTCTGGCGGCATGATAGTTTTTGTACCTTTTTAATTTTATTTTCTCTTCAGCAACGGCTGTTTTGGAGTCACCGTTTGCTGGTAGGTTTTTCCAATATTGATGCAGGAGTGAGCCAATGTTTGAAGCGATTTTGATGATGGGCGGACTGGGGGTAATCATCGGCTCTTGTCTGGCACTGGCGTCGAAAGTCTTTTACGTCTATGTTGATCCAAAGGTTGTTGAAATCGATGAGCTCCTGCCCGGGGCCAATTGCGGGGGATGCGGCTATCCCGGCTGCAGCGCCAACGCGGAGGCCATTGTAGCGGGCGAATCACCGCCGACTTCCTGTGTGGCCGGAAGTGCTGAGCTGGCTGAACAGATCGCAGCAGTGCTCGGCCTGAGCATCGAGGCCAAAGAGCCGGATATTGCCCGGCCCGGCTGCACCTACGGTGTGGATGAGGCGGCACTCAAATACCGCTACCAGGGCTTGAGCAAATGCCAGGCAGCCGCCATGCTCTATGGCGGGATGAAGGAATGCCATATCGGGTGCCTGGGGTTGGGCTCCTGCATGAGCTCCTGCCCGTTTGACGCCATTACCATGGGCGAGGATCACCTGCCGAAAGTGGACGAGAATAAATGCACCGGCTGCGGCACGTGCGAGCGAGTCTGCCCCAAAAACATTATCAAACTTTCCTCGGTGACGCGCCGGATTTTAAAGGAATACACCACGGAAGACTGCACCACACCCTGCCAGCGCGCCTGTCCGGCGGGCATCAACATCTGTGAATACATCCGCCAGATCACCCTTGGCGACTATCATAAATCCGTTCAGGTGATCAAGGAGCGCAACCCCTTTCCCACGGTGATCGGCAGAATCTGCCCGCGTCCCTGTGAAACCGAATGCCGACGCAACTTAGCCGATGAACCTGTGGCCATTAACTACCTGAAGCGTTTTGTGGCCGATTATGAAAGAGAAACCGGCACGCGAATCCAGCCCTACAAAGCCCCGGCAACTCACCGGTCCATCGCTGTGATCGGCGGCGGGGTGGCGGGCCTTTCCACCGCATTTTTTGCCGCCCGACTGGGCCATGCGCCCACGGTATTTGAGGCCACCGACCAGGCGGGCGGGCTTCTCAGAACCGCCATTGCCCAGTATCGCCTGCCGCCGGAAATACTTGACTGGGATATTGACGGGATTTTGGAAATGGGCGTCACCATGCAAATCAACCGGGTGCTGGGCCGGGATTATACCCTATCCGGACTTTTGCGCAAGGGCTACGAAGCTGTCTATCTGGCTGCCGGCGGCTGGGACAGCCGTGTTGAGCGGATTAAGGATGCACCCATGGAAGAGGCGATTCCCGGCACCTATCTTTTAATTGATCTGATGAAGACAGGGCTTGATAATAAAAGCCGCCTTAAGATTAAATCCGATATGGTGCTGACAGATACCGGCCCGCTTACCGAAGAGGCCATCAATATCTGCCGTCACTTAGGGGCTGATAATATCACCATCCTTTGCCGGGCATCCCGGGATAAGGCCGGTATAGAGGAGGCGGTCATTGAGTCGCTGGAAGCGGAAGGCGTTCATTTTGTTTTTAATTCAGCGGTGGCATCACTTGTTGGCGAGGAAGACCGCCTGACCGGGATTGAATCAATTGACGTGACCACCGGGGAAACCCGGATAATAAACGCTGAGACCCTGATCCTTGAATCCGGGCGCCTGCCGGAACTGATATTTACCGTCCCGCAGCCGGAAACCGAGGGGGAAACGCCGGCCGAAACACCCGAAGCGGAGGCTGAAACCGCCGGGCCGCTCAAATGGATCGGCATTCCGCCGACCAAAAATCCGATAGACGGCAAGCGCTCCATCGGCCTGCTCTCACGCGCGGATGCGGTGACCGACTTTAGTGCGGCCATTCGGGCGATTGCCGCCGGGCGGCGGGCGGCAGCCGCCATTCACAAACGGATGTACGGGATTGAATTGGACCTGCCGGCGCATGTGATCAGCTGCGATACAATGCTGCAAACTGTCAGCCGGCTTGACGAAGAGATCTCCCCGGCGGCCCGCCAAATTATGCCCATGTGCCGGGTCGCTGATGTACCGGCCTATTGCCGGGAAATCGAGAAAGGGTTTACGGAAGAAATGGCCCGGGAAGAAGCCAACCGCTGCCTTCAGTGCGGCGTCATCTGCTACTCCGGTGCCAAAGCCGCCGGATAAACAAATATCAATCCGAAAACAGGCTGGCGGCGTCTTGTTATCTTCCGCCCGCCTGAAATATAAACGGAAAATTTTTCATGGCTTTAGAAGAAGGCATTGTCACCCGGACAAACGGGGAGACAGCCTTTATCACCACCCGACGAACCACTGCCTGCGAAGGCTGCTCAGAGCGTCATGTCTGCCACAGCATGGGCAATGTCAAGGAAATCGAAATCGAAGTGGCCAACCCCCTGGGGGCAAAACCGGGCGACACGGTATTGGTGGCATTCAAAACCAGCCAGCTCGTAACCCTCTCGTTTATGCTCTACGTCTTTCCCATCATCGCCATGCTGATTGGTGCGCTTTTCGGCAATTCCGTGGCTGAAAACTTTAGCGGCGATCCCTCCATTTTTGCCGCGGTCTTCGGGTTCCTGTTCTTCGGCATAGCCATGTCCACCATTAAATTAAAGGACAATCAGGCCAAAAAAACCGGTCAGTATCGTCCCGTAATTACGGAAATCAAAAAAAAAGGCCCGCCCGGGGAACCGGAAAATTTATCCGGGTGCACCATGTGCGGGCCGGATTAAAATCCGTCATCATCAACCGGGTATTCAAACACTTCGCCGTTATAATTTCTCACCCGCAATTTGGCCGTGCCGATCTGTTCGATGTATTCGGGCAGCAGCGGAATTTTTCCGCCCCCGCCCGGCAGATCGATCATGTATTGGGGAACCCCCATGCCGGAAATCCGGCCCCTTAGCTCACGCATGATATGAAGACCGGCTGCAATGCTTGTCCGAAAGTGCCGGGTGCCTTCCACCGGATCGGCATGATGCAGATAATAGGGGCGGATGCGGTTTCTCAAAAGCATACGCATGAGCTGCATCATGATTTCCGCATCGTCATTTACCCCTTTTAACAGCACGGTCTGGCTGCCCAGGGGAATGCCGGCATCAGCGAGCCGCCGGCAGGCGGCCGCGGCCTCCGGGGTCATTTCTGCCGGATGATTGAACTGGACATTTAGATAAAGCGGCGCATATTCAGCCAGAAGGCTGGCCAGGGCGGGGGTGATCCGCTGCGGCAGTGTGCAGGGGGCGCGCGAGTGGATTCGTATAAGATCCACGTGCCTTATATGTTTTAATTTCGTTAAAATTTCCGCCAGCCATTCATCTGAAACAAGCAGCGGATCGCCGCCGGACAGGATCACTTCTTTGATGGCGGTCTGCTGCCGGATGTAGTCAAGCCCCTGCCCCACGGATTCCCGGGTGATCCGCTGATTTTTCCCCGTCCCGCGTTTGCGCATGCAGTGCCGGCAATACATGGCGCACTGATTTGATATCATAAACACCACGCGATCCGGATACCGATGGATGAGATGCGGCACCGGCGACTGCGGCTCTTCCGCCAGCGGATCCGGTAAAAGCGCCGGATCTTCATCCAACTCGGCCAAATCCGGCACGGCCTGCCGCCATAAAGGAGCCCCGGCATATTGAATGACGGATAAAAAATAGGGGTTGATCCGCATGGGATATTTCTGGACCACCCGGCGCACCGCATCCGGATCAACGGACAGATGGCCGGCCAGACGATCCGCACAAGTAATGCTTTCCGCCAAAAGCGCCCGCCAATCGGAGGCATTGTAAAAAGCATTCCGGCCAGCAGTCAAACCACCCCCGCCCGATTTTTAAAAGGCATCGACAAAAAGGCTGACAAACAGCCGGTTTCAGCAAAAGGAATTAGCTGCATAAGCCCACGCCATGAATAATCGCACCGCAATCCGGGCACTGGTTTCTATAGATGCGGTTTTCTGATACCAAAAATCCCCGCCGATCGATCAGACGGCTGCCGCAATGGTAGCAATATGTGCATTCGCCGGCTTCGCCCGGGGCATTTCCGGTATAGACATACTTAAGCCCCGCATCAATCCCGATCTGCCGGGATTGGAGAAGAGTTTGAACCGGCGTGGGCGGCCGGTCGGTCAGCTGGTAGCAGGGATGGAAGCGGCTCACATGCCACGGGGTGTCGCTGCCCAGATCACTGGCAATAAATCCGGCCAGCTTTTCAAGCTCCGCCGGATCATCGTTTAGACCCGGGATGATAAGCGTTGTCACCTCGATAAAAATATCCAGGGTCTTCATCTGGCGCAGGGTTTCCATAACCGGCAAAAGCCTTGCACCGCACATGGATTTATAAAAATCTTCGGAAAATGCCTTAAGATCCACATTGGCCGCATCCAGATACGGACAGATCATCTCCAGGGCCTGTTCCGACATATACCCGTTGGTCACAAAAATGTTTTTAAGCCCGCGCTGATGGGCCAATTTGGCCGTATCCAGGGCGAGTTCAAAAAAGACGGTGGGTTCGGTATAGGTATAGGCAATGGATTTGCACCCCGCGGCCCGGGCCTCAGCCACCATCCCCTCAGGAGTGGCTCGGCTGCCGGCAATGCGGCCCTGATGGTCGCTGGCCATATGGGCAATATCTGCGTTCTGGCAGAATCGGCATCTGAAATTGCATCCCGCCGTGCCGATGGAATAGGCCGAGGTGCCGGGGAAAAAATGAAACAGGGGTTTTTTTTCAATGGGATCCACGTGCCGGGCAATGATCCGGTCATAGACCCGGGTGCGTAATACCCCGCCCCGATTTTCCCGGATATTACAAATCCCCCGCCGGCCGTCCTTGATCACGCAATGGTGACGGCAGAGATGGCATTGAACCTTTTTGTCGTCTTGTTTTTCGTAGAGTTTGGCTTCCATCGGGGCTCCTCCGGGACAATAAGCCGGGACAGCACGCTCCCCGGTTATTCCGAAGACGCGGCCCTCTCCGTTTGGTTCGGCAGCCCATGGGTGCCGGTTGAATGGCTGGGACAGGAAACCACCTGCTTGGCGGGGTTGGCCCGGTTCGATACCACCTTCAGGGCAAGGGGGGTGGTTCTGAATTTAGGGACCGGCAGGGCCATAATACCGGCAAACGCCCCGAAAGGAATCTTCTGCATCATTTTCGAGGCCTCCAGCCGGTAAACAAACGGATGGGTGTGCCCGGGCAGCAGGCAGACCGTGCGCCAGAACATGGGCACATCACCGATAAGCATTCGAAACAGATGCTTGACGTCCCCGATGCTCAAAAACCGGGCCTGACTGTATACCGTCGGCCTGAATATGGATTTGATCCGCCGGTTGATCGATTTTAAGGCGTATTTGTTCAGCACCCCCACAAATACCCCGTCCTTTGCCACCCGGCAGGCCTCTGCCAATGCCTTCCTCGGATCATCGACGAATTCCAGGGTTAAGCACAAAACGGCATAATGAAAATAATTGTCGTCAAATGGCAGGTCTTCTGCATACGCCCGGTGGAGATCCACCCGATGGCCCAGCTTGGCGTGGGCAATATCGAGCATAGACGGGGAGGCATCCACGCCGGTTAAATAGGCACCCTTCTCCATAAAAGGCAGCAGACTATGGCCGGTACCGCATCCGATATCGATCAGCCGCTTGCCGCATAGGGGCTGAACCATCTCGAGCATCACCCGGTTTTCCAGCTCCAGGGTCACCTGGTTTTCCCGCTGATTTAACCACTCATCGTAGGCATGGGCCTCTTTATGATCAAAGACATATCCCATAATAAATCTTTGTAATGAAAACCCACGGATTTTTCAAGACCAAACCCAAGCTTACAAAACCAAAGTCCTGCCGCATACCCTGTTTTTACTTTTTGCGCTTGTTTCTCCCCGGTTCTGTTGTTAGATTTATGGCGTTTGAATGAACCTGCGCCGCTTCGGCAGAAAGTGGAAATTCCATGCGATTTGACAAATATCACGGATTGGGAAATGACTACATTGTAATGGATCCGGCGGATTGCGGCCATGAAATACCGGGCAGGCGGATTCGGCTTATCTGTCACCGAAACTACGGCCTCGGCGCAGACGGCATCCTGCTCGGGCCGTTTGTGGATGAAGCCGCGGATGCCGGGGTCCGGATTTTCAACCCGGACGGCAGCGAGGCGGAGAAAAGCGGAAACGGGCTCCGCATTTTTGCCAGATACCTCTGGGATCGCGGCATGGCCAAAAAGCCTCACATCACCATTAAAACCGCCGCCGGCATTGTGCACTGCCGAAAGGATGCTTCCGGGTTGATCGGCGTAGACATGGGCAAGATCACCTTTCTAAGCGATGAAATCCCCGTTGCCGGGCCATCCCGGGAAGTCATTCAGGAAGAGATCCAGATCGGGGAAACGCCTCTCACCATCTCCGCTGCCGGCATCGGCAATCCACACTGCGTGATTTTACAAACGGAAATCTCGGAAAAAGAAACCCGGGCCCTGGGCCCTCAATTGGAAACCCATGCACTGTTTCCCAATCGGACCAATGTGCAATTCGTAAAGCCCCTGGATCGCTCAAATATCCGAATCGAAATCTGGGAGCGGGGGGCGGGCTATACGCTGGCTTCGGGCAGCAGCAGCGCAGCGGCCGCCGCCGTGGCCCACCGCCTGGGTGTCTGTGATCCGGATGTTACGGTCCATATGCCCGGCGGCAATCTAACGATCCACATAAATCCGGACCAGCGGGTCAGCTTAAAAGGGCCGGTCATCCGGGTCGCGGAAGGCGTCCTGCATACGGAACTTTTTGACCAGCAGCTGCCGGAACAAACCGAAACCAGCCATGTCGATTAAAAAATGACGGAATTCTTTCAAATCACCCCCATTGAAACAGTTTTTGAATACATGCCCCGGTTTTCCGGGATGGATACGGAAAAAGTCCCGCTGTTTTCCGCCAGCAGCCGAATCCTTGCGGAAAATATAATCCCGACAACCGATTATCCGGATTTTAACCGTGCCACCATGGACGGCTACGCGGTGAAAGCCGAGGCAACATTCGGCGCCTCCGAAGCCAATCCGGTGTATCTTTCTCTTGCCGGCAGTATCGCCATGGGTGAGACGCCGTCAGCCGGTATCCGCCCGGAGGAGACCATGGCCATCTCCACCGGCGGCATGCTGCCAAACGGGGCGAACGGTGTGGTCATGCGCGAATATGTCACCCAGCTCGATCATGCCACCATAGAAATCGTGCGAAGCCTTGCCCCCTGGTCAAACGTGATAGCCGCGGGAGAAGATATGAAGGCGGGCGAAACCGTAATCCCGGCCAGGACCCGGCTTCGGCCCCAGGAATTGGGAACCCTGGCAGCTTTAGGAAGAAACCCCATCCCTGTTTTTAAAAAGCCCCTGATCGGGATTATTTCCACCGGTGATGAGATTCTCCCCCTTGAAGCCGAACCCGGCCCCGGCCAGATCCGGGATATAAACACCTATACCCTGGCGGGCATGGTCGAAAACTGCGGCGGCAGCTTCCGATCTTACGGGATCATTGCCGATAATGCCCAAGCTTTGCAAGACGCATGCCTTCGGGCAATGACGGAAGTGGATATGCTCCTGATCTCCGGCGGCAGCTCAGTGGGCACCCGGGATATAACCATCCAGGCCGTCTCTGACCTGCCGGATGCGGAGATACTCGTGCATGGCATTCCGTTAAGCCCCGGAAAACCGACAATTCTTGCCAGATCCGGGCGGCTCCCGATTTGGGGCCTTCCCGGCCAGGTGACATCGGCCATGATCGTATTTGACCGGGTGGTCCGCCGGTTTATCGAATACTCAGCCGGCCTGAACATGGCCCGGGCAAATCCGGACATCCGGGTCCCGGCTACCCTGACCCGAAATCTCAATTCCACGCCGGGCCGCACGGATTATATACGGACCCGGCTTACGGCAAGTGATAACGGCTATATGGCCGAGCCCATCCTCGGCAAATCCGGACTCATCCATACCATGATCAAGGCGGACGGCCTGATTGAAATCGGCATGAATACCGAGGGGCTTGAAAAAGGCGCCCGGGTTAACGTCATACTATTCAGATAAAAGAAATAAACTGGTTATGAGCAGCCACAAGCGAAACATCTATTTACAGAAAAAACCCCTAGAAGACGCCAGAAAGACCATTCTGGACGCTTTTGCCGAAACATCCCCGGCTGGCCAATGGATTCCTGCGACAGAATCCGTGGGCCGGGTGCTTGCCGAACCCGTATTTGCGGCCGTTTCATCCCCCAATTTTCACGCGGCCGCCATGGACGGGGTGGCGGTGAAGGCGGCCGATACGTTCGGGGCCGCCGAAACCCGCCCCTTGAAGCTTCAGGCGGGCCGCACCGCATTTCCGGTCAACACCGGCCATATCATGCCCGAAGGAACAGATGGGGTGATCATGATCGAGCAGATCAACTGGCTGGAAAATGACTGGATAGAAATTGAAGCCCCGGTCTACCCGTGGCAGAATGTGCGTAAAATGGGTGAGGATATCGTGGCCACCGAACTGGTGTTTCCCCGCAATCACAAGATCATGCCCCATTGTCTGGGGGCGCTTATCACTGCCGGAATCTCAAGTGTCTGCGTCTGGAAAAAGCCAACCGCCCTTATCCTGCCCACAGGCTCCGAACTGGTTGACCTGACGGCAGTTGACCCGCCGACTCTGGCGCCCGGCAAAATTCTGGAATCAAACTCCCACATGCTGGGCCGGATGGTGGAAGCCTGCGGCGGAAGCTACCGGCGGCATGATATCGTGGCGGATGATACCCAGGCCATCCGCGCGGCCATAGAGGAGGCGAACAGCGCGGATATTGATCTCATCCTGATTCTGGGCGGATCATCGGCCGGCTCTGAGGATTATGCCCGGGCGGTGATTGAGGAGCTCGGAGCTATGCTGGTGCACGGAGTTACCATGATGCCCGGGAAACCCGTCATCGCCGGCAGCATCAACGGCAAGCCGGCATTCGGCATGCCCGGCTACCCGGTATCTGCCATTATTGCCTTTGAACAGCTGATCCGGCCCCTTATCCATCAAATGATCCGTCAGCCGGAGCCCGAAATCCGGCGCATCCATGCGCTGCCCACCCGAAAGCTGGCTTCCAGGCTCGGTGTGGAGGAATTTATCCGGGTCAAACTCGGGCAGGTAGGGGACAATATTGTGGCCACCCCCCTGCCCCGGGGAGCGGGCTGCATTACAAGCTTTACAGAAGCAGACGGCATCATCAGAATTCCAAGCGCCGTTGAAGGCCTGGACGCCAATACCCCGGTTCCCACGGAGCTCCTCCGGCCATTCCCCAGCATCTGCAACACCCTGGTCTGCGTGGGCAGCCATGACAACACCCTGGATATTATTTCGGATATGATCCGGGAAAAAAGCAGCCAAACAAGCCTTTCCTCAAGCCACGTGGGCAGCATGGGCGGCCTCATGGCTGTTAAAAAAGGGCTTTGTCATATCGCCGGCACCCATCTGCTTGATACATCGGATGGAAGTTATAATATTTCATATATAAAACAATATCTGCCAGAGCAATGCGTTCACCTGATCCACCTGGTAAAACGGGATCAGGGCCTGATTGTCCGGCCCGGCAATCTGAAAAAAATAAAGGATATCAAAGACCTTGCCCGGCCGGAGGTTCAATTTATCAACCGCCAGGGCGGATCCGGCACACGGATTCTTCTGGATTACCGCTTAAATGAACTGGGGCTTAAGCCAGCGGACATCTCAGGCTATTTCAATGAAGAATATACCCATATGGCGGTGGCCGTAGCCGTTTTGAGCGGGGCCGCGGACGCAGGCTTAGGGATTTATGCGGCGGCCAAAGCCTTAAACCTTGAATTTATACCTGTGGTCACCGAATCCTATGAACTGGTGATACCGGATGAATTCATCGAAAAGCCGGAAATCAGGCTTCTTTTAGACATCATCAATTCTGCGGAATTTAAATCCCGGGTGGCGGCGCTCGGGGGATATCATCTGGAAAATACCGGCACATGGATATGGAAAAACACCTGACATGATGCACTACGAATTGCTGGATCATACGGCGGATTTAGGGCTTCGCATCACCGCGGAGGATATCTACGAACTGTTTGAAGCCGCGGCGCACGCCATGTTTGACCAAATCGTGGACCGATCGGTATTAACCGGCGGGACAAAGGAGACCCTCACGGTATCCGGCATGGATAAGCCGGATCTGCTGGTCAGTTGGCTGCGTGAGCTTCTGTATATCTGGAACGGCCGGGAGCGTCTGGTCAAATGGGTGCATATTGAAGAGATGGACGAGAGCCATATCGCGGCCGGTATCTGGCATGATCTGTTTGATCCCGCAGCACATGAAATTTTAACAGACATCAAGGCGGTGACCTATCACGGCGTTAATGTGGAACAGACGCCCAAAGGATGGGTGGCCACTGTGATATTTGATGTATAATGTTATGGGTATTGGGGATTGGGTATTAGGTATTAGGTGGTGGAGAAATGGAACTTATCCAAATTGATCCCTATCGATGGGAAGTCAAAAAAACCGGGGCTATGCGGGTACCCGCCCGGATTTATTCGAGCCGCAAGCTCATTGAGGCGGTTAAAAAGGATGAAACCTTCCGGCAGCTGGTCAACGTGGCCCAGCTGCCGGGAATTTTAAACGCAGCGCTCGCTATGCCGGATATCCATTGGGGCTATGGCTTCCCCATCGGCGGGGTGGCCGGATTTGACGTGGAAGAAGGGATCATCTCCCCCGGCGGCGTGGGCTATGATATAAACTGCGGGGTGCGGCTTGCGGCCACGCATATCACCCATGAGGAGATCAAGCCGCATCTGGAAACACTGATTTCCGCCCTCTACCAGAACATCCCAACCGGCGTGGGCGCCACCGGCCAGGTCAAACTGTCCAATACGGAGCTAAAAAAAGTGCTGAAACAGGGCGGGCAATGGGCGGTTTCTCAGGGATTCGGTGAGGCAGCAGACATTGAACGCACAGAGGATCAAGGATGCATGCCGGATGCCGATGCGGATGCGGTCACCCAAAAAGCCCTGGAACGCGGCCGCAAACAGTTGGGCACCCTGGGATCTGGCAACCATTTTCTGGAAATCGGCGTGGTGGAAGAAATCCATGATCCGGCGGCCGCCGAGGTCTTCGGCCTGGCCGAAGGGTTGGTCGCAGTGCTCCTGCATACCGGCTCCCGGGGGTTTGGCCACCAAACCTGTGACGATTTCCTGGCCACCATGACGAAAAACCGAACGATTGACGGCATGGAGCTGCCGGACCGCCAGCTGGCCTGTGCCAGGATTCAATCCGCTGCCGGGCAAAGGTATTACCGGGCCATGGCCTGTGCTGCCAATTTCGCATGGGCCAACCGGCAGATCCTGATTCACAATACCCGGGAGACGTTTGAGCAGATCCTTGGGATCGGCCCGCGGCAGCTCGGGATGCGACAGGTCTATGACATCTGCCATAATATCGCCAAATTTGAACAACACACGGTGGACGGACAATCCCGGCGCATCTGCGTGCACCGAAAGGGGGCCACACGGGCCTTTCCCCCGGGTCACCCGGACCTATGTGAGGAATACCGGAAAACCGGTCAGCCGATCCTGATTCCCGGGGATATGGGCACCGCATCCTATGTGCTTACCGGTACGCCAAATGCCATGGAAGAGACCTTCGGTTCCACCTGCCATGGAGCGGGGCGCGTCATGAGCCGAAAGGCGGCGAAAAAGTCCGCCAGGGGCCGTTCCCTTGATAAAGAGCTTGCCGAAAAAGGGGTGATTACCCGGTGGACCGGTAAATCCACCCTGGCTGAGGAAATGCCCGAAGCCTATAAAAATGTCACCGAGGTGGTCGATGTGGTGGCGGGCTCCGGGATATCGAAAATTGTGGCCAAGCTTCGGCCTATTGCGGTCATTAAGGGCTAAGGCGAAACAACCGACAGATTATAAAGGAGGCATCAATGACACCGGAAATTTTCAGGGAGTATGATATCAGGGGCGTTGTGGAGGAGCAGATCACGGATTCGGATGTTTTTCTGCTGGGTCGGGGTATTGGCACCTATTTGGCGGAACACGGCTGCCACCATTTAACCCTGGGCCGGGACTGCCGGTTGAGTTCCGATCGGTTCAATGAACAGATGATCAAAGGGCTCATCGCCAGCGGCTGCCATATCACCGATATCGGCGTCTGCCCCACGCCGGTGCTCTATTTTTCCATCCGGCACTTCGAGCAGGAAGGCGGCGTGATGATCACGGCCAGCCACAACCCGCCGGAATACAACGGCTTCAAAGTGTGCCTGGGCACAGACTCTGTGCACGGCCAGGAGATCCAGAAAATCCGGGAGATCATCGAAAAGCAAACCTTTACAGACGGACAAGGCAGCCGCAGCGAGGCGGATGCCATTACCCCCTATCAGCAGTATTTGACAGAGAACATTGAAGTGCCCAATGCCATGCGCATCGGGGTGGATGCCGGCAACGGAACCGCAGGTGTTGTGGCGCTTCCGATTTTAAAGGCGCTAAACTGTGAAGTGCATGACCTCTACTGTGAAATGGATGGTAATTTCCCCAACCATGAGGCCGATCCCACCGTGGCGGCCAATCTGAAAGACTTGATTGCGCTTATAAAAGAAAAAAAACTCGACATCGGCATCGGCTATGACGGCGACGGCGACCGGATCGGGGTAATTGATGAAAACGGCGATATTATTTACGGCGATCAGCTAATGATTATATTTTCGCGGGAAATCCTGACCCGCAAACCCGGCGCCACGTTTATCTCCGAGGTGAAATGCTCCAAAACCATGTATGATGATATTGAAAAAAACGGCGGCCGCGCGATTATGTGGAAAACCGGGCACTCGCTGATTAAAGAGAAGATGAAGGCTGAAAATGCCGAGCTTGCCGGGGAAATGAGCGGCCATATGTTCTTTGCCGACCGCTATTTGGGTTATGATGACGCCATTTATGCCTCCGGCCGGCTCATCGAGATTCTTTCCCGCACCGGCCGCACCGTATCCGACCTGCTCGCCGACGTGCCGCCGACTTTCAGCACCCCGGAAATCCGGGTGGAATGTCCGGACCATATCAAATTCAGGGTGGTGGAAAAACTCACCGAGGCGTTTCGAAAAGATTATAACGTGATTGATATTGACGGGGTGAGGATCGTATTTGACGACGGCTGGGGCCTGGTGCGCGCGTCCAATACCCAGCCGGCGCTGGTGCTCCGGTTTGAAGCGCTGTCCCGGGAGCGGCTCGAAGAGATCAAGGATATGGTCGAAAAACGTCTCGCAGAGATTCAGGAATCCTTATAAATATATTTGATTATTACCATATTTATTTCTTGACGGCCTTTTGGAATTGAGGCAGAAAAATTGCTTTAAACATTATTCCATGAATGGACGATCTTTTATTCTGACAGGCAGTTAACAGGAGAAGCCGGATGAAAGTCTTAATCAGCGACAATCTGGGACAGGCGGGAATTGATATCTTTGAAAAGGAGACCGGCATCGATGTGGATGTAAAAACCGGCTTGTCCCCTGAACAACTGCAATCGGTCATCCCGGACTATGATGCCCTGGTGATCCGAAGCGCCACCAAAGTCACCGAAGATCTGCTGAGCGCTGCAACAAATCTTAAGGTGGTCGGCCGCGCGGGCATCGGTCTGGATAATGTGGATATCCCGGCAGCTACCAAAAAAGGCGTGGTGGTGATGAATACCCCCGGCGGCAATGTGGTCACCACGGCCGAACATACCATCGCCCTCATGATGAGCCTGACCCGAAACATTCCCCAGGGAACGGCGTCGCTTAAAGACGGCCGCTGGGACAAGAAAAAACTTCAGGGCCGGGAAATCATGAACAAGGCAATGGGGGTCATCGGCTACGGTAAAATCGGTTCCGTGGTGGCGGACCGCGCCCGCGGGCTTAAAATGCGGGTCATGGTTTATGACCCGGTGGTCTCGCCGGAAACCATTGAGAAAAAAGGGTTTGAAGCGGTCACGCTGGATACCCTGTATCAGGAAGCCGACTATATCAGCCTGCATGTCCCCAAAAGCAAAAACACCACGGGCATGATTGATGCAAAGGCATTTGAAAAAATGAAGTCCGGAGTGATGCTTATTAACTGCGCCCGCGGCGGGATTTTGGACGAAGCCGCCTTGCAGGAGGCCCTGGAGTCCGGCAAAGTCGCCGGCGCCGCCCTGGATGTGTTTGAAACCGAACCGCTGCCCGCGGATCACCCGCTGCTTGCATTTGATAACGTGGTGGTCACACCCCATCTCGGCGCCTCAACCATTGAGGCCCAGACCAATGTGGCGGTGGCAGTGGCCCAGCAGATTATTGAATACTTAAAAAACAACAATATCATCAACGCGGTGAACGTCCCCTCGATTCCGGGCAAACTCCTGGATAAACTCCAGCCCTTCCTCTACCTCGCCGACCGTATGGGCTGCATGGTGGCCCAGTTTACCAGCGGGCAGCTAAAAGAGGTCCGGGTGGAATACACAGGAGATTTCCAGGATCTGGATATGTCGCCGGTTACCACCGGATTTGTGAAAGGACTCTTGGATCCCATGGTGCCGGATGAGGTCAACACCATTAATGCGCCCATGCTGGCCAAAGAAAAGGGGATCAAGGTATCGGAAACCAGCACCGCCGAGTCCCATGAGTTTACCAACCTGATCTCTGCGGAGGTGGTGACCACGGCCGAGACCTATCGGGTGGCCGGCACGGTATTCGGCAGGTCGGATTCCCGGATTGTGCGGATCAATGATTTCCGGATTGAAATCGTGCCCCAGGGAAATCTGGCGCTGATCCACAATATTGACGAGCCCGGGGCCATCGGCAGCATCGGCAACACCCTGGGCGAAAACGGCGTCAACATATCCCGGATGCAGGTCGGCCGGGAGGCCAACGGGGAAAACAACATCATCCTGATTCGAACCGATACCCCGATCGATGGCTCGGTGATCGAAAAGATCCAGGCATTGCCAAAGGTCAAAAATATTCGGGTATTTGAATTATAATGATTCATGAGGTAAATTATGTCAGAAGAACAGCATCCGGACAAAAATTCCGCCGAGGACAAAAATTCCGCCGGTGGCGCCTCGGTTGAATTGCCTCAGATTAATTTTTCCACTTTTATACTTTCGCTAAATTCCTCTGCCCTGGTCCATCTCGGACTGGAAACGGATCCGTCATCCGGCAGCCGGGCGGCCAATCTGCCGCTGGCCAAGCAAACCATTGATATTCTGGCCATGCTGGCAGAAAAAACCAGCGGAAATCTGACCAATGATGAACAACGTCTCTTGACAAACATTGTTTACGAATTACGTCTTATGTATGTAAAACAAAAAGAGGCGTCTTCGTCTTAACAGGCTTATTAAAATTTCTCCCGCCCCTCCGTACGGTATTAGCCAAGCTTTTACGGATTTAATGTCCTGTTGGCAGTGATTAATCCCTGAAGCGCCGTCGGCGGGGGGAAATGGTGGGTATTATTTTTTAAAGCCTGCTGGTTTTTCCTGTAACCCGCAATCAAAGGAGAACAAATTTATGACAAAGTTTACATTTCCAATCGAATCGTTGATGAAGACAATAATCGGCGTCCTGATCATTACCGGTTTGATGATGATGGGCCCGAGCCAGTATCTGACTTCAGCCGCCGGGGCCAAACCCGGCAAAGCCGGGCTTGCTCCGGAGAGTTTTACTGAACTGGCCGAAAATGCGAGCCCGGCAGTGGTCAATATCCGGACGGTTAAAACCATTGAAGACGGCGGCCGGGTGTTCCGCCATTTCTTCCCGGGCCCCCGCGGCCAGGGGGATAGGTTTGAAGAGTTCTTCAAGCGCTTCTTTGATGAAGATCCCCGGGAGTTTAAACAGAAAAGCCTGGGGTCCGGATTTATCCTGGACAAGAACGGCTATATCGTCACCAACCATCACGTGATCAAGGATGCGGATGAAGTCCAGGTCAAACTCAAAAACGGCGATGAGTATGATGCGGAAATCAAAGGGGCGGACTCTTCGACCGATCTCGCCCTGATCAAAATCAAGGCGGATAAAAATCTGCCCACCCTTGAACTGGGCGATTCCGAAGCCCTTGAAATCGGCCAGTGGATCCTTGCCATCGGCAACCCCTTCGGCCTGGAGCATACCGTCACCGCTGGGATTGTGAGCGCCAAGGGACGCGTTATCGGGGCCGGCCCCTATGATGACTTTATCCAGACCGATGCCTCGATTAACCCGGGAAACTCCGGCGGCCCCCTGATTAACATGGACGGAGAAGTGGTGGGCATCAGCACCGCCATTGTGGCCGGCGGAAACGGTATTGGATTTGCCATTCCCATTTCCATGGCCAAAGATATCATCGGCCAGCTTAAACAAACCGGCGAAGTCACCCGGGGATGGTTGGGCGTCGGCATCCAGGACCTTGATTCTGAACTTAAGGATTACTATGACGTTGATGAAGGTGTTCTGGTCACCCAGGTATTTCCCGGCGACCCGGCTGATAAGGCGGGTATCAAACCCCAGGATGTCATTCTTTCCGTAAACGGCCAATCCGTGGATTCCGCCAGGGAATTGTCCAAAGTGGTGGCGGATCTTTCTGTGGGCGAAGCAGCCAAAATCAAGATTAACCGCAAAGGCGACATCAAAACAATTAAGGTCGACATCGCCAAGCGGGATGAGGACAAAATTGCCGCCTCCATGCAGGGTGAGCCCGATGGAAAAGCCGGGGACGAGCTGGGCATCGAGGTCTCCAATATCTCCCCGGATATGGCGGAACGATTCAATCTGGACAGCCGGGACGGTGTGATTGTGGTCAACGTGGCCGCAGACAGCAAAGCCGGGCAAGCCGGTATCCGCAAAGGCGATATTATTAAAGAGGTAAATCATCAGCCGGTTGAATCGGTTTCTGATTATGAGGCCATAGTCGGAGAAGTGGAAGAAGGTGAGACCTTACAGTTCTATATCAAGCGCGCCCAGCGTGGCTATATCGTGATAAAAATGGCCAAATAAAAATTGTTTCAACGCTACGGTATAGGCCCCCATGGAGATCAAATCCTTTGCAAAGGTGAACCTATACCTTGAAATAACCGGCAAACGACCGGACGGGTATCATGAACTGATCACAGTCATGTGCCTGATTGATCTGCATGATACCCTCCGGATCGAATTTCAAACCCCCGTCACCCGACTTACCTGCAATCATCCGGATGTGCCGTCAGATGACGCCAACCTCGTCTTAAAAGCCGCCCGGACATTTTTTCAGGCCATCGGCCGAACCGATGCCCTTACCGTTTCTATCGAAAAAAAAATCCCCGTGGGCGCCGGCTTAGGCGGCGGCAGCAGCAATGCAGCCGCCATGTTAACGGCACTAAATAATCACTATCAACAGCCGCTGGATAAGGCGGCGTTAATGGCACTGGCCGGCCGCATCGGGGCGGATGTGCCCTTTTTCATTTATGGGCGGCCGGCGCTGGCCACGGGCATCGGGGAGGATTTAACCCCGTTTGATAATTTATCCGAAATGTCGGTCGTCCTGATCTACCCGGGCAAACCGCTTTCAACGGGTGAGGTGTATCAAAGGTTTAATTTTGGATTGACAAAATCCAAAAAAATCAATACACAAATTATTTTTAGGCATATCCGGAAAAAGGAAATTCCGGCGCTCCTTCACAATGATCTGGAGCCGCCGGCATTTGCCATGAACCCGGAAATCGCCCATGCAAAAACGGTTTTGCTGGGCGAGGGAGCCGCCGGCGCATTGATGTCCGGCAGCGGGTCCTCGGTATTCGGCATTTACCCTAACCGGGAAGATGCCCATAAGGCCTGCGCCGACATTAAAGCCGGGTACGCACATTGGGACGTCTTTCTTACGAAGCTGCGGACCGGCTGAAATGCCAATTTGTTAAAAACGGGCTTGCTGGGGCGTCGTCAAGCGGCAAGACACAGGATTTTGGTTCCTGCATTCGGAGGTTCGAATCCTCCCGCCCCAGCCAAATCAGAGGACAGGCAATCGAGAAGATGACAGTGGAAAACGATTACATTATATTTGCTGGAAACTCCAATCCGTTACTTTCCAAAGCCATTGCCAAATATTTGAACCGCACCCTTGGCGGAGCCGAGGTCAAACGTTTCAGCGACGGGGAGATTCAGATTGAAATCAATGAAAATGTCCGGGCCAAGGATGTCTTCGTCATTCAGTCCACCAGCAACCCGGTAAATGACAACCTGGTTGAACTACTGCTAATGATCGATGCCCTAAAACGCTCTTCTGCCAGGCGCATCACTGCGGTCATCCCCTACTTCGGCTATGCCCGCCAGGACAAAAAGGTCGCCCCCCGGGTGCCGATCAGCGCCAAGCTGGTGGCGGATTTACTCACTACCGCCGGGGCAAACCGAATTATTACCATGGATCTGCATGCCGGCCAGATTCAGGGCTTTTTTAACACCCCGGTGGACAACCTCTTTGCCGCGCCGGTGCTAATTGATTACATGAACAACCATTTTCAAGACGACATGGTGATCATATCGCCGGATGCCGGCGGCGTGGAACGGGCCAGAGCCTTTGCTAAACGCCTTGAAGCCGGTCTGGCCATTATTGACAAACGCCGGGATGCCCCGAACAAGGCCAAGGCCATGGCGGTGATCGGCAATGTGGAAGGCAAAAAGGCCATCATTTTAGACGATATGGTGGATACCGCCGGAACACTGACTGAGGCCGCCAATGCCGTCAAAGAATTCGGGGCCCGTGAGGTCCATGCCTGCTGTACCCATGCGGTGCTCTCGGGGCCGGCGATTGATCGGATCAATGAATGCGCGCTTTCCTCGGTGGTGGTTACGGATACCATTGCACGCTCGGATCAGGGGATCGCCTGCGATAAGATTAAAGTCCTCTCCATTGCCAACCTTTTCGGAGAGGCCATCATCCGCAGTCATACCGGCGATTCTGTCACATCCCTGTTTGTTTAAGGAAAATAACTATTAATGGAGGCGATAAATATTGGATCGACATCAAATAACCGCAAAAAGACGTGAAAAAACCGGGAAAGGCATTGCCCGGACCCTTCGCCGGCAGGGGAACATTCCGGCCGTGCTGTATGGGGCAAACATTGACAAAAGTATGCCTTTGTCCGTTAACATCCATGACATGGAAGTCCTGCTGAATAAAGTCAGCCTCAGCCAGGCCCTGCTGGATCTTAATATCGAAAACGGCAGCAGCGACAAAAAAACGGTCATGATCAAAGAGCTGCAAATCGACCCGGTTAAATTCAAATACCTGCACATCGACTTCTATGAGGTCAAAATGGACCAGCAAATCACCACCACAGTGCCGGTGGTGACCACAGGGACTTCAAAAGGGGTTGAAGAGGGCGGCGTCCTTCAGATTATCCGCCGTGAACTCGAGGTCTCCTGTCTGCCCGGTGATATCCCCGAACAGGTGGAAATCGATATTACCGATCTGGATGTGGGTGACTCGGTTCATGTGGAAGATATCGACCTGGGCGAAAAAATTGAAATCCCCTATGATACGAACTTCACCATCCTGACCGTTGTCAGCCCGGCCATGGAACGTGAGGAAGAGCCAGAGGCCGAGGGTGAAGAACTTGAAGAAGGCGAAGAGGGTGAAGAAGGTGAAGCGGAAGCCGGCGGCGAAGTTGAAGAGAAATAGCCACTTGCCGACTTTTTTTACGGACGCCGGTTACTTTTCCGGAAAATGACGCCCATTCGCCCATGGTTAATCGCCGGCTTGGGCAATCCCGGCCGAAAATATGGGGGGTCCCGCCACAATGCGGGGTTCATGGTCATTGATTATTTGGCCGGGGCCAATCATGTGGCGTTGAGCCGGCAGAAAAAATTTGACGCAGAATACGGCCGTGGAAAAATCGGCCAAATGGACGTTATCCTCTTAAAGCCCATGGCGTATATGAACCGCAGCGGACCGCCAATAAGCCGGACAGCCAATTTTTTTCAAATAGATTTGGGTCATCTGCTGGTGATCCATGATGATATTGATATGGGTTACGGAAAAATTAAAATCAAAGCGAAAGGAGGGCATGGAGGACATAATGGCTTAAGGTCTATCATCGATGCCGTTGGAAGCGGGGATTTTCCCCGGATGAAAATCGGTATCGGCCGCCCGGAGGGACCGGTGGACGTCAGTGACTATGTCCTCGGAAACTTTACCGCTCAGGAACGGCGGGGGCTTGAACCGATTCTGGATAAAGCAGCGGAAGCTGTGACGACAATTCTAATGCATGGCGTCAATGAAGGTATGAATCGCTTCAATTAACGTTTAACTTTGTTTTATTTATTAACTGATTAGTTAAGGGAGGGTTAACATGGAATGGATATTGAGTAATATTCCGCTAACTTGCACAATCGTCGGAGTTATTGGCATTCTTTATTCGCTGATTGTGGCGGGCGCGATCAAAGGCGCCCCCACCGGTGATGCCAAGATGGGCGAAATCGCCAGCGCCATTCAGGAGGGTTCGATTGCCTACCTGAACCGGCAGCTCAAAAGCATGGCGATTGTTGGTATTGTTATTTTTATTGTTATTTTCTTCGGCCTTGGCGCCAAAACCGGTGTTGGTTTTTTGGTGGGTGCGGTGGCCTCATTTTTAGCCGGCTATATCGGCATGCGGGTATCGGTTCTGGCAAATGTCCGGGTGGCCGAGGCCTGCAAAACCGGACTGGCCTCTGGACTGAGCCTGGCCTTCAAGGGCGGCTCTGTGACCGGCATGCTGGTGGCAGGCCTGGCGCTTACCTCAATCGCCGGCTTTTTCACCTATATGAGCGCTGCCATGCCGCCTGACACCGCCCTGGTGGATCTGGTGGTACCGCTGGTCGCTTTGGGTTTTGGCGGCAGTCTCGTTTCTATTTTTGCCCGTCTTGGCGGCGGGATCTTCACCAAGGGGGCGGACGTCGGAGCTGACCTGGTTGGCAAGGTCGAAGCCGGGATCCCGGAAGACGACCCCCGGAACCCGGCCACCATCGCTGACAACGTGGGCGACAACGTGGGCGACTGCGCCGGTATGGCCGCAGACCTTTTTGAAACCTACGCGGTGACCGTTGTGGCCGCTATGCTGCTGGGTGCGCTGCTTTTCTCAGACAACGTCATGGCCGTTCACTTCCCGCTGGTTCTGGGTGCGGTTTCCATTATCGCCTCCATTATCGCCACCTTCTTTGTCCGCCTGGGCAAGAGCGAATACATCATGGGCGCGCTTTATAAGGGAATGTTCGGGGCCGCCATTCTGGCTGCCATCGCTTTCTACTTTGTCACCACCGGCCTGTTGACTGACATGAACGGCATCCCGGCCATTAACCTGTACTATTCCGCGCTGGTCGGCCTAGCTTTGACGGTTATCATCGTCATCATCACCGAATACTACACCGGTACATACAAACCGGTTAAGGGGATTGCGGAAGCCTCAACTACCGGGCACGGCACCAATATCATCGCCGGCCTCGCGGTCAGCCTGCAGTCCACCGCCGCTCCGGTACTGGCCATCTGCCTGGGTATCGGCATCTCCTATGGATTCGCCGGCCTATACGGCATCGCGATCGCCACCGTGGCCATGCTCTCCATGACCGGTATGGTTATCGCCATTGATGCTTACGGCCCGATCACGGATAATGCCGGCGGTATTGCCGAAATGGCCGGGCTCGATGACAGTGTGCGCGCGGTCACCGACCCCTTGGACGCGGTGGGCAACACCACCAAGGCCGTGACCAAAGGCTATGCCATCGGATCTGCCGGACTGGCGGCCCTGGTGCTGTTCGCCTCCTATACTCAGGAGTTTGTCCTGCATGCCAAGCATGCAGCGGAAGTCTCCGGTGAGGCGGTCCAAAATATCGCTTTTGATCTAAGCGATGTGAACGTGATTATCGGCCTTTTTATCGGCGGTCTCTTGCCGTTCCTGTTTGCCTCCATGGCCATGCAGGCGGTGGGACGCGCCGGAAGCGCGGTTGTTGATGAAGTTCGGCGGCAGTTCCGGGAAATCCCGGGCATCATGGAAGGCACTTCCAAACCGGATTATAGCAACTGCGTGGACATTGTGACCAAACACTCATTGAAAGAAATGATGGTTCCCGCGCTTCTGCCGGTTGTTACCCCGATTCTGGTCGGCTTCCTGCTGGGCAAAGTGGCGCTGGGCGGTCTTCTGATCGGTTCCATCGTCACCGGGATCTTTGTGGCTATCTCCATGACCACCGGCGGTGCGGCATGGGACAATGCCAAGAAATACATCGAAGATGGCTTCTTCGGCGGCAAGGGCAGTGATGCCCATAAAGCCGCGGTAACCGGCGACACTGTCGGCGACCCGTACAAAGATACCGCCGGACCGGCCATTAATCCCATGATCAAGATCTTAAACGTTGTGGCCCTGCTTATGGTGCCCTTCCTTCTGTAATGGATCGCAGGTCCGGTAAGACCTGTACAATAACTATCTAAAAAAGGGGATTGGCGAAGGTTTTCGCCAATCCCCTTTTTTTATTGAACCCGGTCTTTAAAAATGCTATATATATTTTTTATGTTCCAGAATGATAAATATTAAATATATATTGGTGATATTATGGCGAAAAAAGCGGAAGTACAAAAAGAATCCGATAAATCGTTTCAGGTAGGGGACTTGGCAGTATATCCGGCCCATGGCGTAGGGCGGATCGAATCCATCGAAAGCCGAACCATTAACGGGGCCAAACATGATTTCTACATCATGAAAATCCTGGATAACGGCATGGTTATCATGATCCCGACCATGAATGTCGACTCCGTCGGCCTCCGGGAAATCATTCCGGAAGACAAGATCCCTGAAATTTATTCCATCCTGCAGCAAAAGAAGGATGACATCTTTGACAACCAGACCTGGAACCGACGCTACAAGGAATACATGGATAAGATCAAAACCGGTTCGCTCTATGATGTGGCCGAGGTCTTCAGGGACCTGTTTTTGTTAAAATTGATCAAGGACCTTTCCTTCGGGGAGCGAAAACTGCTGGATACGGCCAAAGGCCTGCTTTTGCGGGAACTATGCACGGCCAAAAACAGTGATGAAAATATTGTCTGGGATGAAATCGAGTCTTTGTTTAAAGCGGTGCACTAACTTTTCCTGATTTATGGCCGAGTCATGGTCAATCGATTTCACCATCACCCCACCGGAAGCCGGCATTCGCCTGGATGCGCTTATTTCCGAAAGATACCCCGAACTCTCCCGAAATGCCGTCAGCCGGCTGATCCGGGAGGGCGCCATCCAGGTCAATAACCAGCCGCGCAAACCGGCTTTTAAACCGGCTTCAGGCGATCAGGTGACTGGGATGATCCCGGTAGTCCATGACCCAGCCGACGAAATCCTGCTGCCGGAAGCCATTTCCTTAGATATTCTTTTCGAAGATGCCGCCTGCATCGCCCTTAATAAGCCCCCGGGTGTGGTAGTCCATCCGGCCCCCGGCCATTACCGGCAGACGCTCGCCAATGCGCTCATCCACTATCGGCCGGAACTTGCCGGCGTCGGAGACACCCCCGGCCGGCCGGGCATCGTGCACAGACTGGATAAAGACACCTCCGGCATCCTCATCGTAGGCAAAACCAAGCCCGCTTTTTCCCATCTCTCAGCCCAGTTTAAAGCGCGCACCATTGAAAAAAAATATCTAGGACTCGTCTACGGGCAGCCGGAATCGGATGCCGGCCGCATCGATCTGCCCATCGGGCGGCACACGGAACACCGGAAAAAGATGTCCGCTACCCGATACCGCCGGGCCCGAACCGCGGAAACGAGCTGGCGGGTCAAAGCCCGCTTTGAAGGGGCAGCGCTTATGGAATACATCATAAAGACCGGGCGAACCCATCAGATCCGGGTGCACAGCGCGGCTATAAAATGCCCGATCATCGGGGATGCGGTTTACGGAATAAAACGTCCGCATAAATTCTTGCAGGGGGATCCAAAGCTAAGACAGGTAATAATGGCCGGAGTTCACCGCCAGATGCTCCATGCATGGCAGATGACCTTTGCGCATCCGGATACCGGCGCGCCGGTATTTATCGAGGCGCCGTTGGCGGCGGACATGGCCTGGGTGATTGGACAGTTGCATGCCATTTATCCGGTCTAAATTGAAAATTGCTTAATTTATCCGGGTAAC
Source organism: Desulfobacterales bacterium (assembly GCA_046543065.1). Lineage (GTDB taxonomy): Bacteria > Desulfobacterota > Desulfobacteria > Desulfobacterales > Desulfosalsimonadaceae > M55B175. The sequence goes on from JBKHAE010000001.1 coordinate 51,391, forward strand.
AGCCAATTTAATAGTCTGCCCTATAGAGAGAGCCGATGCCAAGGGTTTTTTAGCCCTTCCGTTTGAGTTCAAGGGTGCATTTCTTCTTGTTTTTATCAAAGGTCAGGACGATATCCTGATCGTCGCCCTTGTTTCGCGATAGTTCCTGATAGCGGTTTTTAATCCGTTTTTCAAATTCCGCTTCAGACTCCTGATTACCGGCGCCCAGTTCATTTAGCTTCCGCTGTTGAAGTTCATAGTAGGAATGCAGGGAAGATCGGGATGTTTTGCCGGATTCAGCCGCATGGGTAGGCTCCCCGGGTGTGGTGGTGGTGCTGCCAAATGCCCGGCCCTGCCGATAGGCGGCCTCGGCGTTTTCCCACAGCTGCTGCCAGGCCTTTTTATGATAAAAAACCTTCCACTGAAGATTATCCAGCAGGGTTTCCAGGTGCTTGGTTGAAATCGCCGGCGGGATCCGGTAGCGCTGAATTTTCTCGACCAAATCATGATGGCGCGGATGGGGCTTGTTCTGACGATCCGCCAGATAGGCCCGAAGTTTCGCGTCCATAGCATTGACCTCGCGGTCCAGCCGAATGAGCTCATTTTCCACTTTTTTTCGCTGCTGCTCGGTTGATTCAGCCATAGATCATACCTCTAGGCTGCCTGATGTTGATCCGGATTATAACAGAGACGGCAGCAGTTCAAACACCGGCCGGCTTCAGCGAGTGCGTCAGACTCGCTGATGACCAGATCCACTTCTTCAAAAGTTTTAATCCGCTCAGCCACCGGCAGTTCCGGCATTTCCACCCGCTTTGACTTTTCCACCCCGGGAACCGAATCAAAGAGCGTCTCTTGGATATGCTTATTCAAAATCGCTTTGGGCTGAGGCACCACCGGCCTGCCCCTTAGAAACAGGTCGATGGAGCGGGCGGCTTTCCGGCCGCCGCCGATGGCATCCACCACCAGCGCCGGGCCGGTGGCTGCATCGCCTGCGGCGAAAATATACGGCACATTGGTCTGATGGGTGGCCGGATCCACCTCGAAGGTATTCCACCGGGTCCAGGAAATATCATCCAGTCTGTCGCCTTTGCCCCGGAATTCAGCGGCAGGGGACTGACCGATGGCGGTAATGATCATATCCACATCCAAAACCGTCTCTGAGCCCTCAATGGCGACCGGGCGGCGCCGACCGCTGGCATCCGGTTCACCGAGTTCCATTTGCAGGTATTCAAGACCCATGACCCGATCTTCATCATCACCTATCACCCGATTGGGTGAGGCCAGAAAGACAAACTCAATGCCTTCTTCTTCTGCTGCGACAATCTCAACCTCATTGGCCGGCATTTCATTTCTTGTCCGCCGGTACACCAGGTAAACCTTTTCACATCCCGCGCGCACCAGGGTGCGCACACAATCGATGGCGGTATTACCCCCGCCGATCACAGCGGCCCGCTTACCGATCTGGACCGGCTCATCGTTTCCGATACGGGCAAGGAAATTAATGCCCGTGTAGCAGCCGACCAAATCTTCACCAGGGATTTTCAGCTGATAATCATTCCAGGCCCCGATGCTGAAGAAAACAGCATCAAAACCGGCGGCAATCAGGGCACCGAATTCAAAATCCCGCCCCAGGCGGACATTGGTATGGTAATCCACGCCCAGATTCAGGATGCCGTCAATCTCCCAGTCGAGCACCTTTTTGGGCAGCCGGTACTCCGGGATGCCGTATCGCAGCATACCGCCCATCTTGGGCATGGCTTCGAATATGCTGGCGTAATGACCGGCGCGCCGTAAAAAATAGGCACAGCTCAATCCGGCCGGTCCGCCGCCGATAACCGCCACCCGCTTGCCGGTGTCCGGGGCCTTGTCAATGGGAATCCGTTTGCCGGAGTTCATTTCATAATCGGCGACAAACCGCTTCAAATGGTTAATTGCCACCGGATTGTCTTCAATCCCGCGGCGGCACCAGGATTCGCAGGGATGCGGGCAGACCCGGCCGCAGGCCAACAACAAAGGATTTCGCTCGCGAATGGTGTTAACCGCCGCTTCGTAATCGCCGTTTTTGATATGCTGAATATAGCGGGGGATATCTATTTCTGCAGGACAGGTCTGGGCGCACGGGGCCACCGCATCATCCGCGGCGTTTAGATGCAGGAGTCGCTGGGTCATGGTCCGCACCTCCAGAATGGGTTTGGGGCAAGCCCGTTCACAAGCACCGCAGCCCACGCATTTTTCCTTGTCAACGACCGGATAGCCATTTTCGCCCATATGAATCGCATCAAATTGACAGGCTCGGATGCAGTCGCCAAACCCGAGACATCCTATGCTGCAATCCCGTTTGCCCCCATACATGGCCGCCGCAGCCTTGCAGCGGTTTAAGCCGTCATAATAGAAGCGGTCGGTTGCGCGGCGGCCGCCGTCACAGTCATTAAAAGATTTCAAGGGCTCCGCGGATCCAGCCTCAAGACCCATAATTGCGGCAATTTCAGAAATATTTTCCGAACTCGTCAGCATACAAACCGCAGGCGGGGCTTCGCCTTTGACAATGGCCTCTGCCGCCGCGGAACAGCCGGTATAGCCGCATCCGCCGCAATTGGCCCCGGCCAGAAGATTCTCGACCTTGGCAATTCGGGGGTCTTCATAGACATAAAAAATACGGGAAGCAAAGCTTAATGCCAGCCCGATGATTAAACCGAGTCCCAGGGTAAAAAGAACGGATTCAAGCACAACTTACCTCTTTATATTTAAAAACATTGAAGCAGGATCTTTAATAACAGCCAAAACATTAATTATTCAAAATGCCCCCGTCAAGATGGCAGCAGCCTGTTTACACCATTCCCTTGAAGGCAAAAAAGGCCAGGGCAATGATACCCGCTGTTACCAATCCAATAGAGGTATCCTGCAAAGGTTTGGGCACCCTTCCGAGCATAACGCGCTCTCGCACGCCGGCAAACAGGATCAGCGCCAGCCCGAAACCAATGGCATAGGCAATTGCGGAAATAAGGGCTTGTAAAAATGTATTCTCTTCCTGAATATTGATAAGACAAACCCCCAGAACTGAACAATTGGTGGTAATCAATGGCAGGAATATACCAAGGCCGGCATAGAGAGCGGGAATGCTTTTTTTAAGAAACATCTCAACAAACTGGACAAGCGAGGCAATGACCAGAATAAATGCAATGGTGCGTAAGAATTCAATATCGAGTGTGACCAGAAAATAGGTGTTGATAATCCAGGTGATGACCGCCGCCAGCACCATTACAAATATCACCGCCATGGACATGCCGGCGGCGGTCTCCATTTTTTTGGAGGTCCCCATAAAGGGGCAGACGCCCAGATACTGAGCCAGCAGGATGTTGTTGATAAAGATACAACTGATGATCAGAACAAAAATATCGCCCATACTCTCGACTCCTGTTTGTACTTATGAACCGGTCTATCGGCTGCCGGCAAGATTCATCAGGCACAGCAGCAGGCCTAAACAGACAAACGCGCCCGGCGCCTCGACCATAAACGTAAAGGGTTCAAAGGACGACCCAAAAACCTGCATTCCATAAAAGGTGCCCTCACCCAGGACCTCCCGGACCGCTCCCAGAACGCCAAGAGACAGGGTGAAGCCAATGCCGATGCCCAGACCGTCTGCGATGGCGTACACCGGCTTATTCTTTGAGGCAAATGCCTCGGACCGGCCGAGCACGATGCAGTTGACAACGATCAGGGGAATAAAGATTCCCAGCTGAAGATAGAGCGGATAGGCAAAGGCCTGCATCAAGAGTTCGACAACAGTCACAAAGGTCGCAATAATAATGATAAAACAGGCAATGCGTATCTTTGACGGAATAACATCCCGTAGAAGTGAAACCAGTAAATTAGAAAAAACCAGCACAAATGTGGTCGCTATTCCCATTCCTATGCCGTTTGAGACGGATTTGGTCACCGCCAGCGTCGGGCACAGCCCGAGTACCAAGCGAAACGGCGGGATCTCTTCCCATAATCCTTTGGTAAATTCCTGAGCCAGTGTTTTTGCCATAATTTTTGCTTTCCTTTATCCGGAAAAAGTTGACAGCTTTTCTGAAATTTTCGGCTTCACCCTCTCAAAAAGCTCCCCCGCCCGGCTAACCGCCTTACAAACTGCACGGGAGGTAACGGTGGCGCCGGATAAGGCCGTGATATCGCCGCCGTCCGGTTTGACCTTGGGCTCAGACCCAATGGACACGCCCTGGAACTGGCTTTTGAAATCCTCATCCGTTTCCACCCGAGATCCGAGACCCGGCGTCTCATTATGCGTGGTGACGCTGACCCCGTGAACTTTTTCGGTATCGATATCGACCCCAACCATTACGCCGACATCGCCGCCATAACCGCCGCCTTTGGTTTCAAATGCCACAACCTTGGGCTCGCCGTCAAATACCCCCACGAAAAAGTTTTTTTCCGTATCATCGATTTGGATCGAGAACCGATCCTCAATTGGGTTGTTGGCGGCACCTTCCATTATTGTTTGAATGGCCGGGCCCTGGACAAATTTCAGCACCTGACTGTCGATCCGGTCCTGCGTATTATTGCGGATGGCTGCCAGCAGCCCGCCGGAAAAACTGCTGAGCAGCGTCAGCACGATGACCATTTTTACCATTTCACGCATAATTGATCACCTTTCGGGAGGTCTTGGGTCTGATTTTATCGATTAATGGGTTGGCCAGGTTGATCACCAGGATGGCAAAAATCACCCCGTCAATATGGGTGCCGATATTGCGGATCAGCACCGTCAGAACCCCGCCAAGCGCCCCATAAATCAACATGGGAATGAAATTGACCGGCGAGGAAGAATCCTCGGTGGCCAGGAAAAAAGCGCCCAACAGGGAATAGCCAGTTAACAGATGAAAACTGCCGCTGGCATAGACATCCGGATTGGCCTGATGGAAGCAGAAAGCGGTGACAAACATCCCCGCAATAAATGAAATGGCAATTTCCCAGCGAATGAAGCCGCGCAGCATGAGATAGATGCCGGCGATAACTAAACCCAGCACAAAGGAGGTGCCGATGCCCCCGACCTGGCGGCCGAGCAGCAGGTCAGCATTACTGAACCCGTCAACAGCCCCGGCGCCAAAAGATTTAACCAGAACCAGCGGATAGATTGAGTTGAAATCAAACTGATAATTGACCAGCGCCTCGTTGAAATCAAAATAGCTGCCCCAGGACAGCATCAGCACGGCCACGGCCAGAACGGCCGGATGAAAGGGATTGCCGCCAAGGCCGCCGTATATCTGCTTGCCGATGACAATGGCGAAGAAGGTCCCCACAATGACAACCCACCAGGGCGTAGTGGCCGGCAGTATCATGGCAAACAGCATCCCCAAAAGCGCGGCGTTTCCATCGCCTATTGAAATGGGCCGGCGGGTCACATAGTTCATGGCCAGCTCCCATAGCATGGCCGAAGCAATCGATAAGGCCACCACGGACAAGGCAGGGATGCCGTACTTTAAGAGGCCGGGAATCACTGCCAGGAGGGTGGCTGCCAGGATATTATAATTCTTAACGGAAATCTGACTGCCATTATGCCAGAACGGGGCATGGGAAACGGTCAGTTTGATGGACTCAGCCATGGCTTTCCTCCGCTTTCATCTGCTCCAAGGTGTATTTGGCCAGTTTAATGTGTTGAAAAATGGGAATCCGGGCCTCACAGACAAAGGCACACAGGCCGCATTCAATGCACGCATCCAGCTCGGCCTGGGCTGCTGCCGCCTCATACTGTTCAGCTTCCAGCAGCCGGACTAAAATGTTGACCGGAATGTTGACCGGACAGACGCGGACGCATTCCCCGCAGTTAATGCAGGCCACATCGGCTGCCTCGGGGATCAAAGCCCCGTCCTGAACCATGATCGTATCCGTATCCGCCTGAACCGGATGCGCCGTTGAATAGACCGCAACCCCGGTCATGGGGCCGCCGAAAATGATCCGGTCGCCTTCCCGGACAGATTCGTTAAAGGTCTCCAGGACATCCTTGAGCGGGGTGCCGATGGGCGCGGACACCAAACGTTCCGTCCCGTTTTTGGGAATAAATGTGAACAGTTTGTCCATGGGCAGCTCGCCCGTATTAAACGCCGCACCGATGGCGGCTACCGCCTCAGCCGAAAAAAACGCCGCATCCGCCTGGGGGGCCGCACCCCCGGCTTTTAACTCATCAGCCAGCACATGTCTTAAGATCAGTTCGGGGTTGGCGGCCGGGTATTCCGAATCCACGGTTTTCACCCCTGCCCCGGCAGCCCCGGCCACCTGCACCAAATGTTCGGGTGCGGCCAGGATAACATTCTGGATGCCGGTCATTTTGCGCAGGATATCAATGCCGGTTTTTATGGATTCAATGCGGGTTTTGACAATATACTGGTTGGTGATTGAAAACAGATCCTGATCCGTGCCAAGTACCACAATGGCCTCGATTCGCCGGTCAGGATCAAAAAATAGGGAAAAATCCGGTTTTCCGGGAAGTCCCTGCAGAAACCGGGCCGCATTCTCGAGCGTTGGCGTTTTGCTGATTTGCTTAAACTCATCATCGGTCACCTGATGCGCCGCTGAATCCACAGTAATCGATACGGCGGCCATCTTTGCCTGCATCATGCCCAAAAAAGGCGTTATTCCGGAAACTTGTCCGGAACGACTGGCCAGGGCATAGTCTTCGGCCGCCTGGGTGACCTGGATGCGCTGGCCGGCTTTCACCTGTTCCCCGACAGAGAGCGTTAAATCCTGTGCCCTTTCAAGCGGTGTGTTTAGAATCAGCTGGATTTCCCTGGATGCCGGCACGGCGGCCGGTTCAGCGGCTGCATCCGTGATGGCCGAATATGTCAGTTTCGGTTTGATAAAGCCAAAAAACGATCTTTTCATGGATTACCCTTTAACCGTGTTATGCGGTTTGCAGATATATGGAGCGTTCGCGGCAAGCGCTACCGGCTAATACCCGTGACACTGATTACAATCCGACTGGGTCGGGCCGACGTCGAAATCCTCATGGCAGTTCATACATTGATCATGAAATGCCTCGGTCCGGTTTCTGGGCTCGTGGCAGCCGGCACAATCGGTTTGCCCCGGCATCACCCCGAAATCCTCATGGCATCCGATACACTGCTGATGGAAGGCATCCTTCCGACCGGGCATCATATCATCGCCCATCCCCCGCTGATGGCAGGCGGTACAGTGCTGGGGCGGTTCCGAATCACCCTCTTGATAATTATGATGGCAGTCATTGCAGTACAGACCGTATTCCTGGGCATGGGCATCGTGCTTGAACATGCCCTTATCGCCCAATGCCGGCTGGTATTTGTCATCCGGCTGATGGCACTGGCCGCAAGAATCCGGCATCTCTTTCTCTAATTCCCGGTAGGCATGATGGCAGTCTTCGCAATAAAGCCCGTAGTTGTCGCTGTGGCTTTGATGGTCAAACAGCACATCCCCGCCTGTGGCCTTAAACATTTTTCGGATCGGAGTTTCCGGCGATTTCGCCGGAAGGACGCTGTATCCCAGCAATCCGATCACCAAACAGGCGACAAGAATCCCATACGCCAGTTTCAATTCTTTTTTCGAAGTCATGCGATTCGATTCCTTTCAACAGCCCAAAACCGACTTTTCACCCATCTATTATATCTATCCGGTATACCTATCCGTCTCATCCGTCTGGCGGGCGGCCAGCTCCAACAACATCTCCTCGTTTCAGGGCATTTGAGGGTTGATAAACTCCACAGACTGCCCGGCGTTCAGTTTCAAAAAATTAAGGTACCTTTCGTATTAAGTTAGGAGGCGTTTGTCAAGGACTTTTGTCCCTTTTTAATGAGCCGGACCTGTGGCAATGTCCGACATCCGGCAGGCCGGATGGGCTTGGGCTGCACACGCGACAAATCGCCCGATTTAAATGAAATGAAACCTTTCGGAGGGATATGCGGCAACACAAAACAGCCACCCCATGACCCACCGACGGCTTCAGGTTTCAGATGGCCGGAAAAAGACCGGATAGAGTCCGCCGTCTGAACACTGAAACCGCCGGGGCATGGTCATCTTCGAACCCGGAAACCGCAAAAGTACGTCTAAATATAGAAATGAACCACTAACAAGCAACACTGCCCTTTATGCCATAAGAATCGTTAATCCGCCTTCCGGCGCAGAAATGTGGGGATATCCAAATCCGTATCATAGTTGAAGCTGCTGTTATGGGTGCCGTCCTTTTTGGCCTTTCGGCCGAATTTTTCGCCAAAACCGGATTTCTGACCATTGCCGTTGCCGTTGCCATTGCCACCTTTCTGCCGGCTGGCCTCATTGCGGATGACGGTCGGAATATCATAGTCATCCATTTTCAGCTCTTCATCGGTCAGATCCCGGACCTTGCCGCGGGGTTTGAAACCGTCTGACGGGAACCTGTGGATGTTGTCCTTGACATGCTGCATATCCCGATCCCCGATGCCGGTGGCGATAACCGTAACCCGCATCTCATCGCCCAGAGAATCGTCTACCGCGGTTCCCCAGATAAGCTCCACATCTTCGTTGTTAATCTCGTTATAAATCCGGTCAGACGCCTCCATGGTCTCTTCCATGGTCAGCTCGGAGCTGCACGTGATGTTCATTAACACCCCGCGGGCGCCCACAATGGAATTGTCCTCTAGCAGGGGATGGGATATGGCCCGCTCCGCTGCCTCCAGGGCCCGGTTCTCTCCGCTCGCCCGGCCGATGCCCATGATGGCCATACCCGCTTTGGCCATGGTGGTCTTCACATCCGCGAAATCCAGGTTGATCAGGCCGGGATGCATAATGAGATCCGTGATCCCTTTTACCGAATGATGCAGGATTTCATCGGCCTTCTTAAACATCTCGATCAGGGTGGCTTTCTTGGACGCAAGCCCCCGCAGCCGGTCGTTCGGAATGGTAATGACCGTATCCGCCACCTCTTTTAACTTGGCAATCCCCTCATCGGCGTGGCGGGTGCGCTTTCTGGCCTCAAACGCAAACGGTCTGGTGACCACGGCCACGGTCAATGCGCCGAGTTCCTTGCATATCTCGGCAATCACCGGTGCGGCGCCGGTGCCCGTGCCGCCGCCTAAGCCGGCGGCGATAAAGACCATGTGACTGTCTCCCAGCGCCTCCCGGATCAGTTCGGTGGATTCGATGGCCGCCTCCCGGCCGATGTTGGGATCCGCCCCGGCGCCAAGTCCCTGGGTCAGGGCCTCGCCCAGCTGAAGCTTGGTGTTGGCCTTGGCATTGGCCAGGGCCTGAGCGTCGGTATTGGCCGCAATGAATTTGATCCCCTCAAGGCTTGCGTCGATCATGTTGTTAATGGCATTGTTGCCGCCGCCGCCGACCCCGATTACTTTGATTTTGGCTGAATTGTCATTGTCCACATAGGTAAAGTTCATCGGTTCACCTCCTTATGCTGTTTCGGGTTTGAAATGTTTTCATATGGATTAAATGATTTCCTTAAACCAGGATTTCATGCGCTTCATGATCCGATTAAATATATTGTTGTCCCGAATCCGGAATTTCTTCTTCTCTTGATTTTTGGCCCCATAAAGCACCAGGCCGACGCCCGTGGCATACATGGGATTGTTCACCACATCCACCAGCCCGGCAACGCCCTGGGGCCGGCCGATGCGCACCGGCAGTTCGAAAACGGATTCCGCGATATCGGTGATCCCTTCCAAAAGGGAGGCCCCGCCGGTAAGCACCAGCCCGGAGGAGATGGCATTCTTCATGCCCGCCCGGTAAAGCTCGCGCTTTATAAGGGTAAAAATCTCCTCCGCCCGGGGCTCCAGGATTTCCGCAAGTATCTGACGCGGCAGTTTCCGGCCGCCCCGGCCGGAAAGATCGGATATCTCGATGGTCTCATCATTTCCAACCTGGTCCGCGATACAGGTGCCGTATTTGAGTTTTATCCGTTCGGCCTCGGCCATCGGCGTGCGCAGGCCCACGGAGATATCATTGGTCATGTTGTTGCCGCCCAAAGAGAGGACAAAGGTATGCTTGATGTTGTTTCCGTTAAAAACCGCCAGGTCTGTGGTGCCGCCGCCGATATCCACCAGCGCCGTGCCCACCTCCTTTTCCTCGGCGGTGAGTACCGACTCGCAGGAAGCAATCGGCTCCAGGATAATATCGCAGACATCCAGTCCGGCCTTATTGGCGCATTTAACAATGTTCTGGGCCGAGGTCACGGCCCCGGTCACGATATGGATTTTAGCCTCAAGCCGAACGCCCGCCATACCCACAGGATTATGAATACCGCCCTCGCCGTCCACGATAAATTCCTGGGGCAGCACGTGGATTACCTCCCGGTCCATGGGAATAGCCACCGCCCGGGCCGCCTCGATCACGCGATCCACATCCGACTGGGTAATCTCATCACCCTTGATGGCGATGATGCCGTTACTGTTAAACCCTGTCATGTGTCCGCCGGCAATGCCCGCATATACAGACGAGATTTCACAGCCGGCCATGAGTTCGGCTTCCTCCACCGCCTTTTTAATCGAATCCACGGTGGCTTCGATGTTGACCACAACCCCTTTGCGCAAACCGACTGACGGATGGCTCCCGATACCGATGATATTAAATGCGCCGCCGCTCATCTCTGCCACCACCGCACAGATTTTGGTCGTGCCGATATCTAAGCCGACGACGATCTCTTCCTTTCCCTTCACCTTAGACCTCCTTTTCTTCTTCGTTGGTATTCCGGGCAGTTGGGGTTGCGACCATCCGATTCGGGTTATGAGCATCCATTGACTCAATCTCCGGAAGATCGGGGTCTGTCTCTATCCGGGAAAAAACCCGGCCGAGCCGCTCGAATTTCTTTTCATATGCACCGTATCCCATATGGACCGATGCCACCGGGGTGCTTACAAGAAGCGTGAGCCCCGTCTCCGTATCCACTGAAATCTCATGAACGCCCGGGCTGCCAAAAATGCCGTCATGTTTTTCAAGCGCCGCCAGCATGGCCATGACCGCTGTATAGGTTTTGGTCTCCGGGCTCTTCGGGGACTTCCAATCCGCATAATCAATGCCCGCGATAATCGGCAGGCCGCTCATCTCAGCCGGGGCGGCTTCTTTGAAAATATCGCCGCCGTGATCGATTAAAAAGCATCTGCCCACATCCAGCACGGCCAGCGGCTTGTGCTCATCAATCCGGATACTTATCCGGGACGGCAGCTCGCGCCGGAGTCCGGCATTTTTGATCCAGGGCTCCGCCACCAGGCGCTTTCTCACCCGGCCAAGATTAACGGCCAAAATATTGTCCCCGCATTCAAGCTCGGCCGCGTCAAGGATCGCCTGCTCCGAAAGGCGTTGCTCGCCGGTTACCGTAATGACCTCCGCCCGGAAATAATCGCACTGGGTCAGGGCGTCATAGCCGAAGATAAAAACCACCCCGGCCAGGCAGAAGCCCGCCGCCCCAAGCAGGGCCTTGACCCATATCCCGGCCTTTCGCCGGACAGATGCCTTTTGGACAGCCTTTTTCTTTTTATACCGGTTTTTACGAACAGGCTTAATCGCCGACAATTCTGACCTCCGGGTTAAGAAAAACCTGAAACTTCTCGTAGACCGCAGCCTGCACCTTTTCCATAAGCTGCACGATATCCGCTGCCGAGGCCCTGCCCCGGTTTAAAATAAAATTGGCATGCACTTCCGATACCTGGGCGTCCCCGCAGGACACGCCCTTCATTCCGGCCCTATCAATCAGGGCCCCGGCCGGCTCACCGGTTTCCGGATTCTTAAAGAAACAGCCCGCACTCGCCCCGCCTTTGGGCTGCCCCGCCTGCCGTTGTTTAAGCAAAGCCTCTGCTTCGGCCGCCAGTTTATCGCGGTTTGCGGGATACAACTGAAAGCTTGCGTCCAGAATTACCGGGGAAGGGCTCGCCGCTATATGTTCGGGAAATTTTAACCCCCGGTATTCGAATTCAAGCGAAGCTTCTGTGAACGCCTCCACGCGGCCGTCCGGGAACAAGACCGTGATCTGGACCACTACGTTTTCCATAGCGCCGCGAGCGGTACCCGCGTTCATCATGACCGCTCCGCCCACGGTTCCGGGAATTCCTATGGCGAAATTCAAGCCGGAGAGCCCTTTCTCAATGGCAAAGCGGCAGAGGCGGTTTAAGGGCTCGCCCGCCATGGCCCGGACCACCGTAGACGCCGTCCCCTCGTCGCTCACTGATACCCCCTTAATGCCGGCTGCCGTATCGATCACCACCCCGCGGATTCCCTTGTCCTTGACCAAAAGGTTTGAGCCCCCGCCGATCACCACATAGGAAACATTTTCCGCAGCCAGCCACTTAACCAGGGAAACCAGCTCATCCGCGCTTTCCGGGGCCACATAGACATCTGCCGGTCCGCCCACGCGAAACCAGGTATGCGCGGCCATAGGCTCGTCAAAGGCAACCTTTCCGTTGACCCGCTCTTTGATCGCCGCTCTGAATGCCTGCTGGTTATCCATGAACCGCCTTACTACCCCTTATTTCTTGCATTCAATTGCCCCAATTGCTCCAGCAGCGTCTGGGCCACCTGCCAGACATTGCCCGCGCCAAGGGTCAGGATGATATCCCCTGCTTTGGCATTTTCCTTAAGGTATGAAACCGCCGCTGCTTTCTCATCAAAGCAGATCACATCCTTATGCCCGTGATGGCGCACCCCGTCAGCCAGCCGGTGATGATCCACCCCCTCGATTTCCGGCTCCCCCGCCGAATAGATCGGCAACAGCATCAGCAGGTCCGACTGATAAAAAGACCGGGTAAAGTCATCAAACAAAGCCTTTGTCCGGGTGTAGCGATGGGGCTGAAAAACCACCGCCAGGCGACGGCCCGGCCAGCTTTTCCGAACCGCATCCAGGGTGCTCTTGATTTCTGTGGGGTGATGGCCGTAGTCATCTATAATTTGGATACCTTTTGCCTCTCCCCGGATTTCAAGCCGCCGCTGTACGCCCTCCAAATTTTCCAGAGCCGTCTGAATCCTCTCAAAAGGAATTTCAAGCTCTATACCCACGGCAATGCTGGCCAGGGCATTATAGATATTGTGCAGCCCGGGCAGGTTCAGAATCACCTGGCCGGCCAATTGGCCCTGGTGATAAACGGAAAATCGGCTCCGGACCGTTTCATACCGGATATCCGAGGCCTGGATATCGGCCTGGGCGCTTAGCCCATAGGTTACATAGCGTTTCTTGAGCTCCGGAATAATCTCCTGAATATGCTCATTATCCAGGCAAAGCACCGCCAGCCCGTAAAAGGGCACCCGATCGATGAAATCCAGAAAAACGGATTTGATGGTATCCAGATCTTTATAAAAATCGAGATGCTCCAGATCGATATTGGTGACCACCGCCATGGTCGGGGTGAATTTTAAAAACGACCCGTCGCTTTCATCCGCTTCCGCCACGATAAAATCGCCCTGCCCCAGGACCGCATTGGTGTTTATCTGCTTTAACTTTCCGCCGATCACCACCGTGGGATCAAGTCCGCCCTCGGCAAGCAGACTGGCCAGGATCGAGGTGGTGGTGGTTTTGCCATGGGCACCGGCCACGGCAATGCTGTATTTTAACCGCATGAGCTCAGCCAGCATCTCCGCCCTCGGAATCACCGGGATACCGGCATCGAGTGCGGCCTTTACCTCGGGATTATCCCTTCCAATGGCCGATGAAGTGACCACCACATCCGCGCCATCCACTTGCGCCGGTTCATGGCCCATGTATATTTTGCCGCCCAATGCGGCCAGCCGTTCGGTGGCATCAGAGGCTGCGATGTCCGAGCCGGACACGGCATAGCCCAGGTTTAACAGGAGTTCCGCAATCCCGCTCATGCCGATGCCGCCGATGCCGATAAAATAAATATGATATTTTTTTCGATACATAGACACCCGTCAGTTTATGGATAGGACCGTGCGCCGGCCCCTGCGTTTAGACTTTCGACTCTCCAAAGCCCCGGAAATATCCGCCGCTATGTCCGCCGCCGCCTGCGGCATGGCAAAGGCGCCCATTTTGGCCTGCATTTCCCGGCGAACCGATTCATGCCTGGCATAATAGTTTATTCTTTCCGCCAGGAGCTCTCCATTCAGCCCCGACTGTTCGATCAGTTCGGCAGCCCCGGAATCCGACAGACTTTTGGCATTAAAATACTGATGGTTATCCGCGGCATAGGGGTATGGGATAAAGATGGCCGGAAGGCCGGCAGCCGCCACTTCCGCCACGGATGTGGCGCCCGCCCGGCAGATGGCCAGATCCGCCGATGCATAACAGGCGGCCATATCATCAAAAAATGCGGACACCCGGGCTTTTATGCCGGCTTTTTCATAGCCCGCCTGAACCCTCTCCACATCCGCCTCACCGGTTTGATGGATAAACCGGAATGCTTCCGCGCCGGTTAAACGGGAAAGCGCCTCTAAAACCGCCATGTTGATCGCATGGGCGCCCTGGCTGCCGCCCAGAATCAGCACGGTAAAGCTGCCGGCGGATTCGGAAGTTTTTTCTTCTGGCAGTTGATCGGCAATTTCGGTCCGGATGGGATTTCCGGTAAGCCGCACCTTGTCCGCGTATCCCCCCATGTCCGTATCTGCAAACGATACATAGATGCGATGGGCATATTTGGCCAGAAACCGGTTGGTCATCCCGGGAATCCGGTTCTGTTCATGGATGACCCGAAAAATACGCATCATCCATGCAGCCAGAATAACCGGTGCAGCGGAATAGCCGCCCATACCGATCACCGCATCCGGCCGGAAACGGATAAAAAGCGCCAATGCGGCTAAAATGCCGGCAGGAACCTTAACCAGGGCGCCCAGTTTTCCAGACATCCCCTTGCCCTTGAGCCCGGCCGCGGGTATCCGGGCGCTGCGATAATCTGTGCGGGAAAGCACCCGGGCTTCAATCGGGCGGCCGGTGGTAATAAACAACACCCGGCTGTCTGCGGCCCGCTGCCTGAAGGCCTCGGCAATGGCAACGCCTGGAAACAGATGCCCGCCGGTGCCGCCGCCGGCAATAACAATGCGAAGCCTGCGGCCCCTGGTCCGGCTGTTTTTTGATATGTGCCGCCCTTTGCTCATTTGGCCCTTGTCATCCCGATGTTCATCAAAATTCCGATCAAAACCATATTGATCAAAAGCGAAGTACCGCCGTAACTCAAAAACGGAAGCGTCAGCCCCTTGGTCGGAAGCAGGCTCAAATTGACCCCCATATTGACCACCGCCTGCAGGGCAATGGCCGCTGTGATCCCCAGGGCCAGAAGCGAGCCGAAAAAATCCGTGCGTGAGCGGGCGATTTCAATGCCCCGCCACAAAATGATCAGGTAAAGGCCCAGGACGATCAGAATCCACAACCATCCGCCCTCTTCGCCGATCACCGACAAAATAAAATCCGTATGCGGGGTGGGCAGGTAAAACAATTTCTGATACCCTTGGCCGAACCCTTTTCCCAGAAGCCCGCCGGAGCCGAAGGCCATAAGAGAGTGAATTATCTGATAGCCTTCATCCAGCGGATAGCGCCATGGATCCAGAAATACGAGGAACCGCTTCAGCCGGTATTCCGAGGAAACAATCAGATAGGTCGCCACCGGCATCACCATCAGAATCGAGACCGTAAGATGCAGCACCCGCACCCGGCCGGCAAACATGACCACCCAGGCCAGCATCCAAATAATGGCGATGGAGCCGAAATCCGGCTGCAGGATGATAAGGCCGGATAGCAGACACAGGATCAAAATATGCGGCAGAAAACCGATATTTAACTCCTCAATCCGATCCTGTTTTTTAGTCAGGGAATAGGCCATAAAGATAATCAGTGCGAGTTTGGCAAATTCCGTCGGCTGAAAAGAGACCCATTTCAACTTGAGCCAGCGGGTGGCCCCGCCCGATGCGTGCCCGGCCCCGTTGATCAAAAGCACGGAGAGCAAAACAATGGCTGTGATAAAAAATAAATAGGTGAGCGGCCGATAGACTCTGTAGGGAATAAACCGGATCATCAGCATGACCATGACCCCGAGCCCGGCAAAGATGAGCTGCTTTTTTAAAAAATAGTATTCATTGCCGAACTGCTTTAAGGCGATTTCACAGCTTGCACTGTAAATCATAGCCACCCCGATGCCCACAAGAAGCAGCACCGGCACCAGCAGGGTATAGTCACAAACAAAACACGGCCCGGCCGCTTTTTTTCTGGTCTGTTCGCTTCTACCCATTGCCGCCTGCTCCTAATTGCCTTACCTGTTCCGCAAAATCATCGCCCCGATGGGCATAGCTCTCATACATGTCAAAACTGGCGCATGCCGGGGAAAGCAGGACTGTATCCCCGGATTTTGCCGTCTTCCAGGCGACACGGACCGCCTCCTTCATAGAAAAAACATGGCTTATCATCGGCGCCGCATTCCCAAGTTCGGCCTTGATCGTGTCCGCTGCCTCGCCCATGACGATCAAATGCTTGACCCGATCGGCTAAAACCGATTTCAAGGCGAAATAGCCGCCCCTTTTGTCCCGGCCGCCTAAAATCAGGATCACGGGTGTGGAAAATGAAGCAAGCGCGCGCACCACGGCCTCCACGTTGGTGGCTTTGGAATCATCGATAAACTGCACCCCGTTGATCGCGGCCACCGGGCTCATCCGGTGGGAAAGCCCGCGGAAATGGCTGATGGTTTCCTGGATGCCGAAAATGGGCGCGCCCGCAGCACCCGCCGCCAGTGCCGCAGCAGCGATGTTTTCCCGGTTGTGCTGCCCCAAAAGGGGAATATCCTGGCAATTCAGCCAGACCTGCCCGGCGCTCGGGAGATTGAGACAGATTTGCTCATCAGAGAGCCATGCCCCATGGACAGCCGTATCATCGGCATTAAACGGCAGAACAGTCGCCCGAATACCCGGCAGCAATTCTTTTATGGCCGGGTCGGCCGCATTTAACACCGCGGTATCTCCCGGTCCCTGGTTTTCAAAAACCCGCCCCTTGGAGCGGACATATCCGGCAAAATCGTCATACCGGTCCAGGTGATCGGCCGTGATATTTAAAAGTACCGCCACACTTGGCTGAAACCTCTCAATGGTATCCAGCTGAAAGCTGCTGATTTCAACCACGGCAAAATCCGCAATCCCGCCCTGATCCGCAAACTCAATGAGCGGGGTGCCAAGGTTTCCGCCGACAAATACTTCATAGCCGGCATCCTTTAGCATCTCGCCTGTAAGAAGCGTGGTGGTCGATTTTCCGTTGGTGCCGGTGATGGCAATGATCGGGGTTTTTAAAAACCGGTAGGCCAGCTCAATCTCGCCGGTTACCGGGATATTTTTCGCCTTTGCCTGCCGCACCGGTTCAATGGTATGGGGGACCCCCGGACTTAAGACAATCAAATCCGCGGATAAAAATGTTTCGATCCGGTGTCCGCCAAGCTCAAGCGAAACATCCATGCCGTCCATATCCGCCAATACGCCCGCGAGGCTTTCCGCATCCGCCTCGTCTGTCGCCGTCACATGGGCGCCCCGGCGATGCAAAAACCGGACAAGCGCGCCCCCCGTCTTTCCGAGGCCGACCACCAGGATATGTCTGTCCTTAATCTCCACGGTTTGTTTATCTCAGCTTCAATGTGCTAACGGCGATCAGGGCCAAAAGAATCGAAATAATCCAGAATCTTACGATCACCTTGGATTCCGCCCAGCCTTTTAACTCAAAATGATGATGGAGCGGGGCCATCAAAAAAATCCGCCGCCCATGGGTCAGCTTGAAATAAGCCACCTGAATCATCACGGAAAGCGCTTCTATAAGAAAAATCCCGCCCACGATCATCATCAGAATTTCCTGTTTGGTAATGACCGCTATGGTGCCAAGCGCCCCGCCCAGGGGCAGGGATCCCACATCGCCCATAAAGATCTGCGCCGGATAGGCATTAAACCACAGAAATCCTAGTCCGGCCCCGGCCACGGCCCCGCACACGATGGTGACCTCGCTGCTGCCGTAAACAAAGGGAATCTGGAGATACTCGGCGATGCGGCTGTGCCCGGCCACATAGGCAAACAGCATATACGTAGCCGCCGTGATGATCACCGGCCCGATGGCCAGACCATCCAGTCCGTCCGTCAGATTAACCGCATTCGAAGTTCCGACAATCACCACTGCGGCAAAAAGGATGTATCCGATCCCGAGATCCGGGCGTAAGCCCTTGAAAAAAGGTACGGTCACCCGAGTGTCGAATTCCGGGGAAATATAAATCAGAATGCCGGCCGCCAGGGCAATCACCACCTGAAGCAGAAATTTCTCCCGGCCGGTGAGCCCGCGGTTTCGCTTCTTGATCTGCTTGAGAAAGTCATCGATAAACCCGATGGCAAAATAGCCGGCTGTTACCAAAAGAATAATCCAAATATAGGGGTTTCTTAAGTCCACCCACAGGATGGCCCCCGCAAAGATGGCGGCCATGATCAACACCCCGCCCATGGTTGGCGTGCCTGCCTTATCCTGATGGGCGGCCGGGCCGACCCGGCGGATATACTGGCCGATCTGCTTTTCCCTTAGTTTTCCGATGACCCAGGGACCCAGCAGAAAACAGATTAAAAACGCGGTGAGGCTTGCGTAGATGGTCCGAAACGTGACGTAGCGGAACACGTTGAAAAATGAAATGTCCGCATGCAGGGCGTAGAGTAAATGATAGAGCATAATCAGATCCCCCCCTGCCCGGATTGTGACGCTCCCGGATGAATCAGCATTTGAACGATCTGCTCCATGCCGGTGGTTCGCGAGCCCTTCACCAGCACCCAGTCGCCGGGCGAAACCGCTTCTGACAGTTTCTCCAGGATTTCGGACTTGCTGCCCACAAATACCGCCTGCGCCGGCATCCCCCCGGAGACCGCGCCGTTTGCCGTATATCGGGCAAAGCTGCCGGTCAGGTACAATTGATCGATGCCGCCCGCTGCCGCCGCCCGGCCGATTTCCTCATGCATTTCAGCCGAGGCTTCGCCAAGCTCCAGCATATCGCCTGCTACAAGAATGGCCCCGTGCCCGCCCTTTAATGCGGTAAGCGCATCAATGGCCGCCTTCATGGATGCGGGATTGGCATTGTACGCGTCATCTACAACATGAACCCCGCTCCGGGTTTCCGTGTGGGCCATGCGGCCGGCCACGGGCCGGAAAACCTCGATGCCCGCTTTTATGGCGTCTATGGAAATCCCCATAATAAAACCCGCAGCCGCCGCAGCCAGGGCATTAGCCATCATGTATCTGCCCGGAACGTGCAGGGTAACCGGGATTTGCCCGTTCGGAAGAACCAGATTGAATTCGGTCATCATGCCTGTCTGTCGGATCGCTTCAGCCCGCACATCCGCGTGATCCGCCTGCCCAAAACAGATGACCCGGCTGCTCGTCATTTCTGCCAACCGGCGGCCGAAAGCATCGTCCGCATTCAGAACCACGGTGCCGTCAGCGGAAATATACTCCAAAAGTTCCGCTTTGGCGGCCATCACATGTTCGATATCTTGCAACCCTTCTAAATGGGCCGCTCCGATATTGGTGATCACCCCGATATCCGGCCGGCTGATTTGCGCAAGCCTCCGGATTTCCCCCGAATGATTCATCCCGAGCTCCACCACTGCGGCCTCATGGGCCCGGCTTAGCCGGAACAGCGTCAGCGGCAGGCCGATTTCGTTGTTCAGATTGCCCTGGGTCGAAAGGGTGGCTTTTTCCTGGCTGACAATCGCTGCGGTCAGCTCTTTGGTGGTGGTTTTTCCGTTGGAGCCGGTAATGGCGACAACCGGAATGCCCGCCCGCTGCCGCTGGAATGCGGCCAGATCGCCAAGCGCCCGGGTGGTGTCTGCCACCATGATGCAGCATCCGCCTGCCTCGGACCAGTCAATCAGCTTATCGCGATCGGGCAGGGGCTGATGGATCATAATCCCCTTGATACCCCCGGCCATAAGTTCTGGGGCAAATGCGTGGCCGTCATATTTAGCGCCCCGAATGGCCACGAACAGATGGTCCTTGGGAATGATCCGGGAATCGATTCCAATGCCGGCAAACTCGGCGGACATGGGGCCGGCCACCAGGGTTCCCCCGGTGGCTTGCAGTAAATCCTCCATATGCCATGTCATTGGCGTATGCATCAGTTTAGCGACAGTCCCTGTCTGGCAATTTGGCGATCATCGAAATCCAAAACCCTGTTGCCGACGATCTGATAGGTTTCATGCCCCTTGCCGGCGATCAAAACCGTATCTCCGGGCTTTGCCGCCCGGATTCCCAAATAAATGGCTTTTTTACGGTCCGGCTCCACCACATACCCTGTTTGCGTCCATCCCTCCTCAAGCGCATCAGCTGCCATCTGTCGGGGCAATACCGCCTGCGTGCCGCGGCGGATGGCCTCAATAATCTCCATAGGCGGCTCAGTCCGCGGGTTATCCGATGTGATAACCACCAGATCGCTTAGCCGCCCGGCGATCTCGCCCATTTTGGGGCGCTTGCCCGGGTCCCTGTCCCCGCCGCAGCCGAAAATGCAGATCAGGCGGCCGGGGTTTGCCGCGCGCAGGGTCTCCAGCACATTTTCCAGGGCCTTGGGGGTATGGGCATAATCCACAAACACATGGCGTCCGGCCGCATCGGAAATCCGTTCCAGGCGGCCCGGAACATTTTTAAACGCCGAGATTCCATCAGCGATCCGGGCAACCGGCAGCGAGAGCGCAAGTCCGGCCCCGACGGCGCACAAAATATTTTCCAGATTAAACCCGCCCACCAGCTCTGAATTGATGGCCGCGATCCCGGCCGGCGTTTGAATTTCCGCCTGAATGCCGGTTTGATCAACTGCGGTTTGGATGGGATAAACCTTCTCCTTCGAACCCGCGCCGACAGTTATCACCAGGCAGTGATGAATCTGTTCGGCCATTTCCCGCCCCTTGGGATCCATGGTGTTAATGACCGCGCACGCGTTTGCCCTTCTTTTTCCGGGCCGGAGATAATCGGTGAATAAGCGCTTTTTGGTCTGCCAATAGGCCGTCATGTTCTGGTGAAAATCCAGGTGGTCCTGGCTCAGGTTGGTAAACACCCCGACATCAAAAAGGCAGCCATAGATTCTATCCAGCGCAATGCCGTGCGAGGAGACCTCCATTACCACATGGGTCACCCCGGCATCCCGCATATTCGAAAGAATCCGCTGAAGCTCCGGGGCCTCAGGCGTGGTAAGCGGATTAGCGAACACCTCGCCCCCATAGCGGTAATTGATGGTACCGATTATGCCAGCTGGCATATGCTGACTTTCCAGGATCTGCTCAATCAAAAAGGCCACCGTGGTTTTTCCGTTGGTCCCGGTGATACCGATCATGACCAGCTGATCCGCGGGATTGCCATAAAAACGCGCGGCGGAAAGCGCCAATGCCTTTCGGGCGTTTTTTACCCGAATAACCGGCAAATCCGATGCTGCCGGCACCTCTTCCTCAGCCACAACAGCCGCCGCGCCCCGGGCAATGGCATCTGCAACATACTTATGGCCGTCGGTGCGAAGCCCCTTTATCGCCACAAACATCCCCCCGGCTCCTACCGCATCCGAGCGATATTGGATGGCGGAAATCTCCGGGTCCGCCTCCGGCGGCAGGTCCGAACGGTCTTTGGCCGGGTCAAGCACCGGCTCCATGGCGTCTATAAGCACAGACAGCTTCATGCGCCCTTCTTCTCAGGATTAACTGACACGTTATAATTTTTTCTCTCCGGGCGTGGCGCGATATCCATGTAATTAAACGACTCCAGCATGATCTGCCTAAATGCCGGGGCTGCCACCACACCGCCGTAATGATGCTTCTGCGGCTCATCGATCATCACCACAGCCGCCAGCTTTGGGGCATCCTTAGGGGAGAATCCTACAAACACCCCATTGTATTCGCAATCTTCATAGGTTCCCCGGGCGTTTATCTTCTGGGCGGTCCCGGTTTTGCCGCAGACCGTATATCCTGCCGGCACCGCCCGGCTGCCGGTGCCCTCCTCCGAGGTTACCGAGAACATGATATTTTTAAGCATCTTTGCGGTGCGGGCGGAAATCGCCCGCACCCGGGTTTCCGGCCCATGAGTTTCAATAATTTTTCCGTTTTCATCGCTGATGGCCTTGACGATGCGCGGCTTCATGACCACGCCCTGATTGGCAATGGCGGATATCGCGGCAATCAACTGAACCGCGGTAACGGACATACCCTGACCAAATGCGATGTTAGCATGATCAATCTTCCGCCATCCCTGATAGTGCCGGAGCCGGCCGGTGACTTCGCCCGGGCAGTCTATGCCTGTCTTTTCCCCGAAGCCAAATGCCCGCAGCGTCTCATATAGCCTTTCAGGACCCACGCGTTCGGCGATTTTCGTGGCGCCGATGTTGCTTGAGAACTGAATCACTTCCTTGAGGGTCAGATGCTCGTGCGGATGGTTGTCATGGATGACATGGCCGCCCGTGTAGTAACTGCCGTTCTCGCAGTCTACCATGGTATAAGGGGAACAAATGCCGGACTCCAATGCGGCGGCGGCCATAAAAACTTTCATCACAGAACCCGGCTCAAACGAATCGGTAATCGCCCGGTTGCGCCATCGGTCCTGTGAGCATAACCCGAATTTATTGGGATCAAATGACGGATAATGGGCAATCGCCCGAATAGCGCCGGTCTGCGGCTCCATCACAATGGCCATCCCGGATTTGGCCCCGTACTCTTTCACGGCTGCCGAAACCGCCCGCTCGGTGATAAACTGAACATTGGCATCAATGGTAAGAATGAGATTTTTTTCCGCAGAATCCGGGGCAGCGCCAGCCTCGGTATGAAAAATCCGACCCAGGGCGTCTTTGACAATGGTGGACTGCCGCTGGTTGCCCCGCAGATAATCCTCATAAAAATATTCCAGCCCTTCCAGACCGGTGCCGTCCACCCCGGCAAAGCCGAGGACCTGGGCCGCCAGCTTTTTATTGGGATAGACCCGGCAGAATCCGGGGATAAATTCCAACCCCGTAATATCAAGGCTTTTAAGGGTCTTTGCCTGAAGGGGAGAGGCATCCCGGTCAATCCATACAAATTTGGCATCCCTTGACAGCCGATTGCGCACCGCTGATTCGGAAAGATCCAGATGCTCGGAAATACTTCTGGCCTCTCGTTGCGGTGCTGTGATCTTCTGGGGATGGGCACCGACAGAGGTGACCCGGGTGCTTACCACCAGTTCCTTCATGTTGACGTCATAGATCATCCCCCGCCGCCCCGTGCTTTTGACAGCTTTTGTATATTCGCAGGAAGCCTGCTTAGACAAATCCGCATCCTGGATAATCTGCACGTAAAAGGCTTTTACACCGATAATGAGATAAAGGACCGAAAACACCCATCCGACAAATAAGATCCGACGGTTTCGGCGCTTAATGCGATCTTTTGCGGTTGCCGTCCAGTTCATGGCATCACCACCACCTGCTCAGGTTTCGGGGTCTCAAGACTGAAACGGGCCTCGGCAACCCGGCCCAGATTCTGGGGCGAGGTCAGCCGGGCCAGTTCGATTTTTAAATTCTTTTGCATATCCAGCAGAGCTTCCTGATGTTCCATGGCGTCCGTAATTTCATAGCCGGTGCGGATACACTGAACGCCGCACCAGGTACGGAAGAAGAATTCAAAAATAAAAATAAACAGCAGCAGCAGACAAATCCCGATGACCCGGGAGGTTAAGCCCCCGCTTGCTTTGCTTTTGCCATTTTTGCGTCCGCTAGTGCCCAAAGGATTTTCACTCCCTGCAAATTCGGGCTTAAAGTTTCTCGGCTGCCCTCAGACGGGTGCTCCTGGCCATTGGATTGTTTTCAATCTCTGCATCGCCCGGCCGCCGGACTTTCCGGGTCAACACGCGCACCACGGGTTTTTTGCCGCAAACACACTGCGGAAAATCCCGTGGGCAGGTGCATGGGTTTGCGAGCGCCTTCAGCCGATGCTTGACAATACGGTCCTCAAGCGAATGAAAGGACAGGATGCAAAGGCGGCCACCGGGCTTTAACGCATCAACAGCCGCGGAGAGAAACTGCTCAAGCCGCTCCAGCTCGCTGTTGACCGCAATTCGCAGGGCCATAAACACCTTGGTGGCCGGATGGATTTTCCGCTTGCCGAGCGCCCGGGCCGGGATGGCCGCACAAACCAGCTCCACCAGCTCCCGGGTGGTACGGATTTGCTGATGCTTTCGGCGCTCGACGATTTTTCCGGCAATGGCGCCGGCCCATTTTTCTTCACCGTAGGATTTAAAAATATGTTTCAGTGTTTCATGTGATGCTGAATTAATAATATCTTTAGCCGTGTTGGAATAATCGGTATTCATTCGCATATCCAGCGGCTCCTCGCCTTGAAAGGAAAAGCCACGGCCGCTGGATTCAAGTTGATACAGGGACAGCCCCAGATCGGCAAGAATGCCGTCCGCGGCGCTGATGTTCAAACGTGTTAGAATTTGCGGAAGATTTACAAAATTATCATGAAAAAGGTGAACGTTTTGTTTGTGATTAGATAGTTCCCTGGATGCCGCCTCTATCGCCGCCGCATCCTGATCGATACCGATGAGCAGCCCATCCGGCAGGATTTTTTCGATAATGGCCTTTGCATGTCCTGCCCCGCCAACTGTGCAGTCGACGCAGATTTGTCCCGGCTTGCAGTTCAAATAGCCGAGGATCTCTTCGACCATCACGGGGATATGGCGGTATTGCATAAGATCAGAGCCCTAGTTTGGCAATTTCGCTTTGTACCTCCTCATTCTGCATATCCTGTTCTTCCAGCTTGAGATTCTCCTCATCCCATCGCTGTCTTGACCAGATTTCGAAATGGTCCAGCACGCCGACCAGAACAATTTCTTTTTCAAGCTTCGCGTAATTTCTTAATTCAGGCGGAATCAGAATCCGACCCTGCTTATCCAGCGGGCAGTGCTGGACCGCACCGATGAAAACCCGCCGAAAACGGCGCATGGCCTCGCTCTTTTCAGCCAGCGAATGGATTCGCTCTTCAATTTTCTCCCACTCATCAAGCGGATATGCAAAGAGGGCATTGTCCAACCGGGAAATCATGAGGGCCTGGGCGGTTTTTTCCTGAAGGGGCTCCCGGAATCTGACCGGAATAATTATCCGCCCCTTGCTATCGATTGTATGATAAGAACTTCCCCGGAACAATGGCCCTAAGCTCCATTTATATCCATTTTACTCCACTTTTATGGTCATGATATCTGAAAATTGCTTCATGTCAACAAAAAAACTAAATTTTTATATTTTTTTTTCTAATGATTATTAGAAGTTAATTTTAATGCAGTCCGCCTCAAACCGATGTGGATATTTGTGGAGGGCATTAATATTCGGTGTCTTTTTAACCCCTGTTCGGCGCCATGCCCTCTTATAAGGTGACTCATAGGCCAAAGTTTTTATCTGCCAGCCACCGTTCCGGCCTGCCGCTTGGTCGAGATTGGTCGACAGCCTTGACGACATGGGAAATGTTCGCTAACTTATTACATAAATCACCCGACAGCCGGAATTTTTGTTGAAATGGGACGGAACACTGAGGTATGGAAAACGACAGCCGAACAAAGGAATTCTAAATCTTTAATAAACAAGGCGGAGGCACAAATGGCCGTTATTACAATCAGCAATGAATTCGCAACACAAAGCCAAAAGGTGGCGGCCGGGGTGGCAGAAAAACTCGGCTATGAATATATCGGCGATCAGCTGCTGGCACAAATCGCCAGGGAATTGAATCTATCCAAACATGAGGCCGAAACCTTTGTTCAAACATCCAAATCTTCTCTGCTGCGGTATGTAGACCGATATACCTGCTCGATTGTCCAGCGGGTGGTGGATGGCGAACACGGATGCCTGGACGACCGCGCCTATTACGAGAAAACCCGTGAACTGGTCGAGCAGATCTATGAGGCGGGCAATGCCATTATTCTCGGCTGGGGCGGACAGTGTATCCTAAAGGACAAGCCGCACACGCTGCATGTGCGGCTGAAAAAGGATCCGGCGCTAAAAACACAGGAACTGATGGAAAAATACGAATACAGCCAGAAGGCGGCTGAAAAAAAGGTAAAACAGGCAGAAGCCGATTTAAAGGCCTATCTCAAGGAATATTTTAATCAGGACTGGAACGATGCGCGTCTCTATGATCTGGTCATCGACATGGGCAAAACCTCGGTGGACCAGGCGGTTGAAATTATTTGCGAGCACTTAAAGCATCGCGAGCTGCTCGCTTAGCCGACACCCGAACAACAAGGGTTCAGTGTTCAGGTTTCAGGATACCGATGCTGGCCTGAACACTGAAACCCGAAACCTTTCCCGGCTCATTTCTCTTCGATTTCGCATTCAGAGGCCCCCTCCCCCGTTGAGGTTTCACACCAGTCGCAGACATTGGCGAACTCGTCGATCCAGGTTTTATGCCACAGATTCACCCGGCTGCAGTAGGCCGCCCGGCCGATCAGGTGGGCGGCCACGGGGGCGGTTAGCAGCAGAAAAAACACTGTGGCCAGCGCCCGAAGGGTAGTGCTCAACTCCAGATAATAACAGGCCAGCGCAATAAAGATCAGGCCGGAGCCCAGCGCGCCCGCCTTCGTGGCCGCGTGCATCCGGATAATGGTGTCGGGCAGGCGAAGCATGCCCACCGACGCGATAAAGGCGAAAATGCCGCCGGCAAGCAGGATCAAAGCGGTAATAATTTCAACCATACCCTAATCCCTTTCTTCGGTGTTGCTGCTGTCAGTGCGTTTTGCCAGTCGTTCCCGGAACCGGGCCAGCGCCACAGTGCCCAGAAAGGCGATCAAGGCATAGGCAATGGCCACATCCAGAAAGGCCTTTTCCCCCGTATAGATGGAAACCGCCCCCAGGTATGCGACAATCAAAACGGAAATTAAATCCAGGGCCACAATCCGGTCCGCCGGGTCCGGCCCGATTGCCAGCCGGATAAAGGCGAAGAGAATGGCCAGCGTCAAAAGAACAAGCACCAGTTCGGTGGTAAATTTTAAAAACATGCTTTCCATATCCATCAGCGAATCGCCTCCAGAACCCGCTTTTCAATCCCCTGTTTAATCTCGCGGCGGGCTGCTTCAACATTATCCAGAAACATCATATGCACAAAAAGGGTTTTTCTATCATCCGAGACATCCAGGCTAAGGCTGCCCGGTGTCAGGGAAACCAGGTTGGCCACCATCATGATTTCAAAATCGGTTTTTGCATCCAAAGGCACTGCGATCACCCCGGGCTTGCTGATTTGTCTGGGGGTAATCACATCCCAGAGCACCCGGAAGTTGGACACCAGAAGCTGCCAGATAAAATAGCCCGCCAATTGCAATATCCTGGCTACCCGCATAAAATAGGTGCTCGGCCCATAGAGCGGCCGGGTAACCCATAGGGATAGATACCCGATGGCATAACCGGCCAGAAAGCCGGTCAGATTCACCTGTCCGAGAATCGCGCAGAATCCCGCAGCCAGAAAAATATTTAACAGAAAGAGATTGCTCATGCACCCCCCAGCACCGCCTTGACATATATATCCGGATTAAGCAGCTCATGGGCCGCCTGGTCCGCCAGGGCCAGAAACGGACCGGGCACCAGACCAAGGACCAGGGTGATGATGGCCAGCACGGTAATCGGCAAAAGAAGCCAGATTTCACCGCCAGATTGGGCGGGCGGCAAGCTTTCTCCAGCCTCGGCGGAAGGCCGGGGCTTCCAGAACGCCTCCCCCCAGATTTTGGTCATGGAATAGACTGTGAGCAGCCCCACCCCGGCCGCGGCCCCGGCCACTGCATAGGCCTGGACCTCAAGGCTTGCCCGGATCAGGATCATCTTGGCCCAAAACCCGGAAAGGGGCGGAAACCCGGCCAGAGAAAACGCCGGGATGAAAAACAACAGCGCCAAAAACCCGCGATGACGGTAAAGACCGCCGATCCGGGAGAGTTCAAATGACCCGGCCGCATTGCGGGAGACGCCGGAAATCAAAAAAAGATTGGCTTTGACGATCATATGATGCAGCAGATAAAATACCGCCCCGCTAATGGCCAGGGGCGTAAACAGGGCCAGCCCGAGGACCATATAGCCCACCTGGCTGATAATATGAAATGAGAGAATCCGCCGGAATTCGTTGTAGGCGGCAGCCCCCAGCACCCCCGTAATCATGGTAAGCACCGCGGCAATCAAAAGCAGCCCGTGCGTGTAGGCCACATCAAAGGTAAAAACCAGAGTAAACATCCGAATCAGCGCATACACCCCGACTTTGGTCAGCAGCCCGGCCAGAATGGCGGAAACCGCCACCGGCGGCGTATGATAGGAAACCGGCAGCCAGGAGAACAGGGGAAAGAGGCCCGCCTTAATCCCGAAGGCGGTCATGAAAATGGCGGCCACGGCGGTGAGCAGGGCTTTATCCGGCACCTTCTGGATCTCCAGGTGCAGATCCGCCATATTAAGCGTGCCGGTCATGCCGTATAAAAGTCCCAGCCCGCTGATAAAGAGCAATGTTGAGAACAGGTTGATCATCACATACTTTACGCCGCCGTCCAGCTGTTCTTTTTCCTGACCCAGCACCAGAAGGCCGAAGGAGGCCATCAGCATGACTTCAAACCAGACATAGAGGTTGAACAAATCCCCGGTGAGAAAGGCCCCGCAGACCCCGCCCAAAAGAATATGCATCAGGGAATAGTAGCCGGAAGCCAGCATGCCGGGACTGATCTCGGCTTTGGAATAGACGATGCCGGAAAGCCCTAAAATGCCGGTCACCGCCACTAAAATAACGCTCAGATGGTCGGCCACCAGGGTGATGCCGAAGGGTGCCGGCCAGCCGGCGACCTGCATGGTGATCAAACCGGTTTTATAGACATGGGCCAGCAAAGCAAGGCAGGCTGCCAAATGCAGCAGGCCGCCCAATATGCCAAGCTGCTGCTGCATCCCCGCATCCCGACGGAACAGCAGGCAAAGTGCGGCAAAGGCAAACGGAATAAGAATCGGCAGCACCAGCAGCCAGTTCATTTGCCCTTCCCCTTTCGGGCCGCCTCATCCGAATTTTCCCCATCCGGTTCTGCGAACCGCATCTTTTCGGTATCCACCGTACCCAGGGACTGGTATGCCCGGTAAAACAGAATAAAGACAAAGGTTAAAAGCGCAAACCCGATCACAATGGCGGTCAGAATAAGCGCCTGTGGCAGCGCATTGGCCAGCGTTTCAGACGGAATTAAGGCATCATCCGGAATCAGCGGCGGCCGGTGACTGGAAAGCCGGCCGGAGACAAAAATCAGAAGATTTACCGCATTGGTGGCAATCACCAGGCCGAAGATAAAGCGGATGATATTGCCGGAAAGCATCAGATAAATGCTGGCCGCGGTCATAATCCCGCATAAAATGGCCAAAACGGTTTCCATATCAACTCTCTTCCAACGCCAGGATAAGGGTCAGAATCGTTCCCAGCACAATGGCATATACGCCCACGTCAAAGAAAAACGGGGTCCCCAGCACCAGCTTGTAGTCCGGCAGTTCGGCCACCGTCCACCACAGGCCGGTTAAAAAAGGTTTTCCCAAAAATGCGGCCGTCAAGCCGGCGGCAAGCGCCAGTCCCATGCCAAAGACGATCAAATGCCGGGGATCAATGCGGATGGACCGCCGAACGGAGGCCGCGCCTTCGGCAATGGCATAAAGGGCAAAGCCCGTCCCCGCCACCAAAGCCCCGGAGAATCCGCCGCCCGGCGAGTTATGGCCGCGAAAGAGCAGATAAACGGAAAACACCAGTATCAAACTGGCCAAAAGCCGTGTGGCGGTTCGCAATATCAGAGACTGCATCATATCATCTGTCCCTCTTTTTCTGTATTAACGCGTATCCGGCCAGTCCGGCGGTCGCCACCACAATGATCTCGCCCAATGTATCCATGCTGCGGAAATCCACCAGGATCACATTGACGATATTCTTGCCGTGCGCAGCAAGATAGCTGTTTTGCTCAAAAAAGGCCGTGACGGAGCGATCCAGATCGGTGGACAGAACCGCCAGCAAAAGCGTGGTTACTATTACGCCGGCACCCACGGCTAACAGCCCATCCAGCAGACCTCTGCCCGGGTGCTGCCTGGCCTGTGACCCGAGCCCGGGCAGCCGGAGCAGAATTATGGAGACAATCACCACCGTAAGGGTTTCCACAAGGAGCTGTGTAAGGGCGAGATCCGGGGCGCCGTAGCTTAAAAAAATGATGGCCAGCC
Source organism: Desulfobacterales bacterium (assembly GCA_046543065.1). Taxonomy (GTDB): domain Bacteria; phylum Desulfobacterota; class Desulfobacteria; order Desulfobacterales; family Desulfosalsimonadaceae; genus M55B175. The sequence goes on from JBKHAE010000001.1 coordinate 81,498, forward strand.
CCGCCCCGACAACCCCTAAGGCGCAAACCGCCAGCAGCAGAATCCGGGTGGCCAGAACAGTTAGCACGGCGGCTGTAATCACAATAATCAGCAGCCACTCCCGCCATGCCAGAAACGGCAGCCCGGGCAGGGCAAGACCCCCGGCCCGGCTGAAAAAGCTGTACCCAACGACCAGCACAAAGGTTGCGGCTACAATAAAAAAATACCGATGCAGGGACCCGCTCTGAATCAGGCGGGTCTGGAGCTTGCCAACATCCGCCACCCCGTCTAAACACCACTCATAGATTTGGGAGGCGGTGACCGGCATTTTATTGGCTGCTTTACCCACAAAGTCATGGATTTGCCGGTGGGCAAGATAAAAACAAACCCCTAAGGTCAGCGTAATGATGCTTAGCAAAAGCGGCATATTGATACCGTGATACAGTTGGAGCTTAATGTCTTCCGGTGAATAATGGAATGCCCTTACCGCCGGAGCCACCAGCCAGTGGGCCACCCATTCCGGGAAAATGCCGAAGAGAATATCCAGTCCACCCAGAAACACCGGGCCGCACCACATGAAAAACGTCGCCTCCCGCACCGGTGACAGGTAACGGCCCGGGCCTTTTAAAAACGGTCGGATGATCAAAACCCCGCCCACAGCTGTCATCAGGGCATTGGACAGGACCGCCGCCCCGGCGGCAAGCTCCGGGCACATGACTTCAGCCAGGGCCCCCTTGTACATAATCTCCTTTCCGATAAACCCGAAGAACAGCGGAAACCCGGCCATGGACAGGCAGGCGGCGGCCGTGGCGAAGACGGTAAACGGCATAAACCGCAAAAGCCCGCCCAGTTTTTCCAGCTGCCGGGTACCGGTTTGATGGTCGATGATGCCTGCCACCAAAAACAGGGCGGATTTATACAGGGCATGCACCAGCAGAAAGGTCATGGCCGCGGTCAAAGACGGCGTTGCGTTGCCGCCCAGAAACATGGTCATGATCCCTAAGGCGGTGATGGTCGTGTAGGCCAGAATCTTTTTTAAATCCGACTGGCCCATGGCGATTATGGCCCCGCCCACTGCCGTAATCGCCCCGATGATCATCAGCGGACACATCCAGGCATTTGTTCCGCCCAAAATCGGGTAAAACCGGGCCAGCAGATAGATTCCGCCCTTGACCATTGTGGCGGAATGCAGAAACGCGCTGATGGGCGCCGGTGCGGCCATGGCGTTCGGCAGCCAGAAATGAAACGGGAACTGGGCGGACTTGGTAAATGCCCCGAGAAAGATCAGGACCAGGACCGCCCCGTAAAGCGGATGCGCCTTTAAATGCGCGGCAAAATCTACCATCTCGGATATTTCGTAAGTTCCGGTAATAATTCCAAGCAGCAGAAACCCGGCAAGGAGGGCGAGCCCCCCGGCACCGGTAACCAAAAGGGCCTGGCGGGCGCTTTTCCGCGAAGCCGGCGCTTCATGCTCAAACCCGATCAAAAGGTAGGAGAAAATCGTGGTGAGCTCCCAGAACACAAAAAGCGCCAGTACGTTATCCGCTGTGACCAAGCCCAGCATGGACAGCATAAATGCATGCAGGAAGACAAAAAACCGGCCGGTCTGCGAGTGGCCATGCAGGTAATCCACGGCGTAAATGGTGACAAAAAAACCAACGACGCTGATGATCAAAGCAAAAAGAAGACTCAGGCCGTCAATCATAAAAGAAAGCTCAACGCCCAGGGCGGGCACCCATGACAGGGAAAACCGGTAGGCTTCGCCGGCTGCGGTTTTCGTCAGCAGGCCGCAGACGGCCAGAGCCAGGGCAAGCGGCAGCAAACTCGTGCCGCGGGCGATCCATTCGATGTGATTTTTCCCGGAACCGGTCATACTTAAATATAGATTTCCTTATTGTCTGTGCTTTCCATGGATTTTTTAAGTGCCTCGTAACTTTCCTGCAAATCTTTTTTCATTTTTCCCCAGGCCTCAGCAGAATTCTTTTTCATCTGCTCAAGCTTTTCTTTCAGGACCTCGCGTTTTTCCTTCATTGTTTTCAGGGTTTCCTCCGCCTTCTCACGCGCCTGCTTATCCATTTCATCCCACCTGGACTGCATTTCCTGCCTGAATGACGAAATCCGTTGATCCGCCTCATCAAGCGCGGTTTTGGCCTTATCCATGAATTGATCCTTCTGCTGACCGGCATAATTTTTCACGGCTTCCGCCGCCTCATTCGCCTCCTTCTCCACATCCTTCATGCTTGTTTCAGGGGCGGATCGGTTGCTGGTTTGTTTTTCGGATTCGGCATTGCTGCACCCTGAAAAACCAACCCATAAAACCAAAAAAACAATAACGCCTGCCAAAAACCTACGCCTCGATTGCCTGCCCATCTTCAGTCTCCTATCAAATTGTGGACTTAAACCTAATTGCCCTATAAGATATCCCCAAAATAAAAACTTTTCAAGAAATCGGGGCTTGTTTCTTTGCTTGCCGGTAATAGGCAAACAATGATAGTTTAAATTGAGGGATAAGCTTTTTAAAAACTTGAAACGCCCCATTTGGGCAGGATTTTCTTTTATGGGCATGTCAGAGCAGCCTGAGACCTATGACGTGATTATTGTGGGCGGCGGACCGGCCGGCCTGTTTGCTGCCTATTACCTGTCTATCCATTCAGACCTGCGCGTGCTGCTTCTGGAAAAGGGCAAACCGCCCCGAAACCGGAAATGCCCCATGGAAAAATCCGGCGAATGCCAGAAATGCGAGCCCTGCCAGATCCTCTCCGGTATCGGGGGGGCCGGGCTGTTCTCGGACGGAAAGCTCAATTTTATCGCCAAGCTCGGCAAAACCGATCTGACGCAGTTTCTCTCCGGCGCACTCGCGGATGAACTGATCCGGGAGGCGGAGACGATTTTTAACACCTTTGGCATGGACGGGCCGGTTTTTCCATCAAACATGGATGCCGCCCGGGCCATCCGGCGGGATGCCAAAAAACTCGGTATGGATCTCCTGATTATCAAGCAGAAGCACCTGGGCAGCGACTGTCTGCCGGACTATATCAGCCGGATGATGGCGGAACTGGAAAACCGGGTGACGATACATACCGCAGAGGCGGTAACAGAGATCGGGATTTTAGCGGACGGGAAAAAACAGGTCAGCACGGAGAAAAATGAATATGTTGCAGACAATGTGATTCTTGCCCCCGGCCGGGTGGGGGCGGAATGGATGGGAGAGACGGCCCGAAAATTCGGCCTGGGCATGAGCCAGCGCGGCATCGAGGTGGGTGTCCGCGTCGAGGTACACGGTGATATTACCCGGGATCTCTGCAGCATTATCTATGATCCGGTCTTTTTTGTTCAAACCGGCAAATACGACGATCAAACCCGCACCTTCTGCACCAATCAGGGCGGATATGTGACCCAGGAATTCTACCGGGACTTTGTGTGCGTAAACGGCCATGCCTATTCGGATAAAAAGTCGGAAAACGCCAATTTTGCCTTTCTCTCCAAGGTGGTGCTCACCGATCCGGTAACAGACAACCAATCCTATGGGGAATCCATCGGCCGCCTGGCCACCCTGATCGGGGGCGGCAAGCCCCTGCTTCAGCGGTTCGGGGATCTAAAACGCGGCCGCCGGAGCACCTGGCCGCGGATTCGGAAAAGCTATATCGAGCCGACCCTTAAAAATGTGGTTTGCGGCGATATCGCCATGGCCCTGCCGGAGCGGCTCCTCACCAATGTCATAGAAGGGCTGGAGAAGCTTAACCAGGTGGTGCCCGGGGTGTCAAATGACGAGACCCTGCTCTATGCGCCGGAAATCAAGTTCTTTGCCACCCAGATTGAAACCTCCAGGGAGCTTGAAACTAGCATCCCCGGACTTTTTGTGGCCGGCGACGGGCCGGGGGTCGCCGGAAACATCGTATCTGCCGCCGCCACAGGGCTTATTCCGGCCAAAGCGATTACCCGGCGGATGTCAGATAACCCAGAATTCCATTGATGGAATTGCGGGTAAAGTGACGCTCGCGGTCATAGATGGCCGGCGGAAGTTCATGGATTTGACTATAAATGGGATCCCGAGCCGTCAGGTCCTCGATAATGGCCTCCATATCCGGATTTTCCGCGTGCCCGCGGATAATATCGATCCATAATTGGAGCTGATCCCGGGCCAGGCGCAAAATTTGCGGGCCGTCCGGATGGCTGCCGTAATGGGCAAACCGCAGGGTGCGGTGAATGTGAGGCGTAATTTCATCCATGGATTTAAAAAAGGCCTCTGCGATAAACCGGGGCGGAGTGGCCGGCCGAAGATAAATACGGCCGGACAGATCCTGGAAAATCCCGAACAGCTCGCCGCAGAAAAGCTCGTCTTCAAACACAAAACACAGATGATGCGGGGCATGGCCCGGGGTGTCAACCGCCCGGATGCCGCCGGCGAAATCAACTTGGTAATCCGATGAAACCCGATCCTCGGGCACCGGCTTGATCTCCCCGTAAACCTCTGCCACATGGCCCAGGGTTTTAAGTGAGCCTTCCCACAAACGGGCCGGATCGATCAGGTGCGGCACCGCCTTTTCATGGCAGACGATTTTCGCCTCCGGAAACCGCTCCGCCATATGCCCGATGCTTCCCGCATGGTCCATATGGATATGGGTTAAAAGGATCAGATCCAGTTTGTTTACGCCCCGCGCCGCCAGGGCCTCGCACAGACGGTCAACGGTGCAGGTCGGGCCGGGATCGACCAGAAAGGCGCCCGCTTCGCCCTGATAGACCCAGGCGGAAATAAACCGCGTGTAGCCCAGGGACGGTATGTCGAGATCAATTAAATCAAGCATAGTTACTTAGAAAGCCGCCATGGCCTCATTGGCCGCCTCCTTGGCCAGATCCGAGTAATCACCCGCCAGCACGACTTCTATCTTTGGCCGGGCTTCCGGGTGCGCGGTTTCTCCGAAAAGATATAGGATATCCGCCTTAACCGGTTCATCAAGCTCCTCAAACTCCTCCCACAGGGCGTTTATCACGTCAGCGATCAAATCCTGCCGGTGTTCACCCAGATATTCCACCGTGGCCATGGCCCCCAGCCGTACCGGCCACTCCGTATGGGTGAGGAGGCTGTATATGCCGGGAAACACCTTGCCCCAATCCGCCATCATTCTGGCCAGATCCGAGGCTTTGCCGTCATAGAGGATCTGCTTAAGCGTCTCGCTGCCGAGCTGGGCCGGATCCCGGTTGACCAGAATATCGATGAGTTCCGGAAGCTCCACATTTCCGGTCCAGCGGAACTGATCATCCAGAAACACCGTGGGCACGGAACTGACTTTATCTGCAGCCGCTTTTTCCGAAAACATGGCCCCGTCAATTACCACCAAATGGATCATTTCCTGATGCATGGCCAGGGAGGCCATCGATTGGACGGTCTGGGGACAGAACGGACATTCCGGGCTGATATAGACCTTTAAGATCGCCGGCATGCTGATTTTTTCCAAAACATCCGTGTCCGCGAGATGCCGGGCCCGGGCTTCTTTGGTAAGGCCGGAAAGAATTTCAAGAAACGGCTTTAGTTCATGGCCCTGGGGCACGGCCTGATAGGTAATATTCGGCTGAATACGGATTTCGGGCAGCGAATCATCCGCCTCATATTCCGTTCCGATCCGGACCGCCGGGGCCAGGGTTTCCATCCGGTCCGCAAACTCCCGAAAATTCTCGCTCCGGTTGTCCTGACTTAAAAATATCCTTATGGAGCGCGGATTTTCCGTTTGCCGGGCCCATTCCGAAATGATTGTCTCATCGTTTGCCATTAATTATATTCCTTGCTTTATCAAAGTATATTCAGTTTCAACTGATTAAGATTAAGAGTAAGATTAAGACGTTAGGGGATTTTCAGGGTCTGCCCGGCCCTGGGGACAACCACCGAATGACCGGCTTCTTTTAAGGTATCCGCAAAAGCCAGGGTCGGGGCCTCTTCCCCGTGCACCAAGGCGATCTTCTTGACCCGTAAATTGGATTCTTTCAGGAAGTTAAGCATTTCATTTCTATCCGCATGCGCGCTAAAGCCGCCCAGTTTCACCACTTCGGCTTTTAGCGGGTACTCCTTGTTCAAAAACCTGAGCATCGGCGGCTCCCCCTGGCGCCCGTTTTTCGCATATTCCTCACCCTTTTCCAAAAGGCGCCGGCCCAGGGTATGGGCCGCCATATACCCGACAATCAATATGGTGTGTTTAGGGTTGTGAATCTTATACCGCAGGTGATGCAAAATGCGGCCGCCCTCGCACATGCCGGAGGCGGATATCACGATATGCGGATCCTCCCGGCGCATCAGCGCCATGGAATCCGCAACATCGGTGACAAACTGCACCTTTTTAAACATAAACGGATTCTTGCCCGCTTCAAGAAAATCCGCATGCGTCTGCCGGTCATACATTTCCGGATGCTCACCGAAGACCTGCGTAATTCTTGTGGCCAGGGGGCTGTCAACATAAACGGGAACCTCCGGCACCTCCTTGTTATTATACAGATCATGGATCACATACAACAGCTCCTGTGTCCGGCCAAAGGCAAATGAGGGGATCACCACTGTGCCGCCCCGTTCGATGGTCTCATTCAGCACCTGCTTTAAATGCGGGGCCATATCCTTGACCGGCTCATGCTCCCGGTCGCCGTATGTGCTTTCCATGATCAAAAGATCTAAATCCCGGTCCTCGGGCCGAAACCGAAGGGTCGGGTCCTTTAATATCGGCTTGTTAAACCGGCCGAGATCACCGGTAAATCCGATGGTGCGCTTGTCGCTGTTCTCAGTGGCATGAATAATGGAAATGGCTGACCCCAGGATATGGCCGGCATCATAGAAGCAGCATTCAGTACCATGGCCCAAAGTGAAGGGCTCTTCATAGGGTCTTCCGTCAAAAAAAGAAAGAGCCGCTTCAGCATCGGCCGAGGAATAAATCGGGGCCACAGCCTCCAGATGATACTTCGCAATCAGCTCGTGGATGGCCTCAAGGTTTAAGCCCTGATCGGTTTTCAGCCGCCGGCTGGCGGCTGCCCGCTTTTTGTCTTTGTTTTTGCCGGATGCCATGTCCGTCAGCATATTGCGGACCATTTTATAGTTGAGATAATTGGCGTCTGATTCCTGTATATGCGCGCTGTCCGGCAGCAGATACCGGCAGGCATCTGCGGTGGCGCGTGTGCTGAAAATCCGGCCGGTAAAACCGTTTTTGGTCAAAAGCGGAATCCGGCCGGAATGATCGATATGGGCGTGGGAGAGGATCATATTGGTGACGATGACGGGGTCAAACGGAAGCATCCGGTTTTTCCGGTCCGTCTCCCTGCGCCGGCCCTGGAACATGCCGCAATCCATTAATACCTGGTCATCCCCGGCTGAAAGCAGATGCAGGGATCCGGTTACCTCCCGGACCGCGCCGTAAAACGTGATGTGCACACTGGGCTCCTTGATATTCGGAGTTCTAAGTCACTTCACGGGGATTAGGTTTTGGGTATTAGGTATTAGGTATTAGGTTAATTAAATCAATAAGTTATGGTCGGCCCGGTGGCCGACCCTACGATGGATCGGGTTTTTCCCCATTCGTAGGGCGGGCCACCGGGCCCGCCTGAAAAATAGATAGAACAAATTTATCATGCCTTAGTGCCTAACCTTAAACCCTGAACCCTAAACCTTGAACCCTGAACCCCATACTCACCTTTTTTCAGTGCCTTTAAAACCCCAGTAAACATTATTTTCTGCGAAAAAATATGCAGCCACTCCCCGGTAGCTGTAACGAATTTCCGGACAAATGACAACATGAATGTTTCGCAGCTACCCGGTTAACAGGCTATTTTATAGTTTTACATCGCCGGCATAAATGTTATTATATTAGAATTTAGCAAGGATTTATTTATAAGGAATCGGAAAATTGACGGCACAGTTCGAAGGTCCGGAAAAAAAACTCGAGATCATCCTGTCCCGCCCGGTTGAAGGGCTGCGAAGCAATGCGGACGGCCGATGGGACCGGATCGTCAGGGCGAGCGGCTCCTGGATTATCAGCACCGCGGCCACACCGGTGATGGATGCCTATCTACTGTCCGAATCCAGCCTGTTCGTCTGGGAAGACCGAATTCTTTTGATCACCTGCGGCCAGACCAGCCTGATTGACACCATCCCGGAAATTCTGCAGGTGGTGGACAAATCGGATATGGCCTTTGTCTTCTATGAGCGAAAGAACCTGATGTATCCGGAATCCCAGCTGTCGGATTTTGAACTCGAAGCCTCGCGGATTTCCAAATTTTTTCCCGGTAAAAGCTATCGGCTGGGACCGGCCAATGATGATCATGTGCATATATTTTACTCATCCCACGCATCAATCACCACAGATGAGGATATTACCCTGGAACTTTTGATGCATGATCTTAATCCGGATGCCATGCGGATTTATACACCGGAAAACGGACAGACCGCTGATGGTGTTGTCAGGCAGACCGGAATGGATGCCCTTTATCCGGACATGACCATTGACGCCTATCTGTTTGACCCCTTCGGCTATTCTTTAAACGCAATTGCCGGCAACTCATACTTTACGATACATGTAACCCCCCAGTCCACGGGCTCTTACGCAAGTTTTGAGACCAACCGGGTGGAGGGCGTCTATATGGAGCTGGTCAAACGGGTACTGGACATCTTTCAGCCCGCTAAATTCAGCTTTGTGCTGACCAGTTCGGTAACGGAGCAGCGCCTGTCCGCAGCCGCCCCGTTGCCCGACCGCATCAACGGGTTCCGCCCGACAGAGAAGAGCATATATGAACTGGACTGCGGGTATCAGGTCAGATTTTCAAACTTCATCCGTTCACAGGGACACGCATAATGGACACACTTGATTTATGGGTCAGGGAGACCCACCAGGACGCGGTGGCGCTAAGTTTTAGGGTGGAGGAAACGCTTTTCACCGGTAAAAGCCCCTTCCAGCAGGTGGATATTGTAAAAACCAAAGACCACGGGGCCATGCTTTTAAATGACGGGATCATCATGGTCTCGGAGCGGGATGAGTACGTTTATCACGAAATGATCGCCCATGTCCCGCTATTTCTCCATCCAGACCCCGCCCGCGTGCTGGTCATCGGCGGCGGTGACGGCGGAACGGTCCGCGAGGTGGTCAAGCACGATGCGGTCTCGCGGGTGGTCATGGTGGAAATTGATGAAATGGTCGTTAATGCATGCCGGCAGTACATGCCGTCGCTCAGTCATGCTCTGGATGACCCCCGGGTGGATCTCATCATCGGCGACGGGGTAAAATTCGTGGCATCCACGGATGAAACCTTCGATGTGGTGCTGATCGATTCCACCGACCCCATCGGCCCGGCCGCGCCCCTGTTTGACCGCCAGTTCTATCAGAATGTGGCCGCGCTGCTGTCGGACAAGGGCATCATGATCTCCCAGGCGGAATCGCCGTTTTACGATTTTAATATCCAGTCTTCCATGCTGGCCAATCAGCGGCCGTTTTTCAACCGGCTGCACATGTACACATTTACCAACCTGACCTATCCCGGCGGTCTCTGGAGCTTTGGCTTCGGGTCCAAAACCCTTTGCCCGCTGGCGGATTTCGATCCGGCCCGGGCCGGGAACACCGCCATCCAAACGCAATACTATACGCCGGAAATTCATATTGCCGCGTTCATGCTGCCCCGATTTGTGCAGCAGCATCTATCCGGGCGGCTGGACCCCCTGCCCCCGATTCAAGCGGCCGCTGTTTAAAACCCCTAAATTCAAGGAGGCCACCGGCTGACGGTGAGATAATCTTATGAGCATTAACACGGTGCGTACCATCGACAACCTGGTGCCGGTTAGGCACATACTGGTCAGCGTATCAGACAAAAACGGCCTGGACACCCTGATCCCTGAACTTCTCCGGCTCTGTCCGGAAGTAAAAATCCTGTCAACCGGCGGCACTTACAAAAAAATCGCCTCCCTGTTGGATGATTCCGCTGCCGGCACCCTGATGCCGGTGTCCGAGTATACCGGCCAGCCCGAAACCCAGGGTGGTCTGGTAAAGACCCTGGATTTTAAAATCTATCTGGGCCTTTTGACTGAAACCTACAATGATGCGCATCAGGATGATCTGGCCCGAACGGGCGCCGAGCCTGTTGACATGGTGATCGTCAATCTCTATCCCTTTCAGCAGACCGTCGCCCGGCCGGATGCCACGGTGGAATCCGCCCGGGGCAACATTGATATCGGCGGCCCCTGTATGATCCGGGCGGCTGCCAAAAATTTTATCCGGGTGGCGCCGGTGGTGGACCCGGCGGACTACCCCATGATTCTGGATGAACTCCGGGCCACCCGGGGCCGGACAACCCTTGAGACCCGCGCCATGCTGGCCAAAAAGGCGTTTTCCCATACGGCCGATTATGACCGCGCCATCACCGAATACCTGCGAAGCTGCTCCATTGATGAAATCAGGCAGGCGTATCCGGATATTCGATGATAATAGAGGCACTAAGGGACTGATATTTGGCAGCCTTGCGACAAACACCCAATGGAAGGCTAAAGCCTTCCGCTACATAGTTTCCGGCAATAAACAAAATCTGTATAATATTGTTGGGGCCATCGAAATCGAAATCGGGATCGCTATCGGGATCGACGCATCATGACGATAGGACACGAGAGACTTGACGTTTACCGTCTATCGATCAGCTACGTGGCCTGGGT